>DVLJ01000069.1 GCA_018715565.1 Candidatus Ventrimonas merdavium | reverse complement strand
CCACCTTGGCCATCTCCTCCTGGATCTCCAGGCCGGTAAAATGCCGCCCTTCGGTCTTGGCCTGCAAAAGGATCGGGATGATGCCGGTCCCCGTGCCCAGATCCACGGCCCGCTCTCCTTCCCGCACCCGGGCAAACCCGGATAACAGTACCGCGTCCATCCCGAAGCAGAACCCCTTCTTCTTCTGAAGGATGCGGTAGCCGTTCCGCTGCAGATCGTCGATCCGCTCATCCTCCCGGCACAGGCCCTCCCCGATGGGAGCCCGCTCCTCTGTCTGTTCCAACTCTTTATCCATTCAGCTTTGACTTTCCTTCTTTTTTCTCCAACGCTTCCAGCTTCTTCAGCTCAGAATCGTTCACATCCACCTTGCCCTTCTTCCGGCGGGGCTTGAACTTTAACTGTTCCGCCTTGTACTCCCGGATCTCCTTCTCGTCCCGGTCCACGGTCACGATCACCTTCACCAGCTGGCGCAGCACGTTCACGCTCTGCACCTCGCCCTTCAAGCCATCGTCCGTCGTCACATAATCCCCGATGCCCGGCAGCTTGCTGTTCAAGTATTCGTAGGTCTCTTCCTCATTCTTCAGACAGCACATCAGCCGTCCGCAGACGCCGGAGATCTTCGTGGGGTTCAGCGACAGGTTCTGCTCCTTGGCCATCTTGATGGACACCGGGATAAACTCCGACATATAGGAGTGGCAGCACAGTGCCCGTCCGCAGATGCCGACGCCTCCCAGGATCTTGGTCTCGTCCCGGACGCCCACCTGCCGCAGCTCGATCCGGGTCTTGAACACCGACGCCAGATCCTTCACCAGCTCCCTAAAATCGATCCGCCCGTCCGCCGTAAAATAGAACAGGATCTTGTTGTTGTCAAAGGTATATTCCACATCGATCAGCTTCATCTCCAGCTGATGCTTGCGGATCTTCTCCTGGCAGATGGCAAAGGCGTCCTTCTCCTTCTTCCGGTTGGCCTGCTCCTTGTTCCGGTCCTCCCGGTTCGCCATCCGGATCACGGACTTTAAGGGCTGTACCACCTTGCTGTCCTCCACCTCCCGGGTGCCCAGCACCACGTAGCCGTATTCCACCCCGCGGGCGGTCTCCACGATCACATGGTCCCCGGTCTTGATCTCCAGCTTTCCCGGAGCAAAGTAGTAGATCTTCCCCGCATTCCGGAAACGCACTCCAATCACTTTTATCATGGATCTAAATCTCCTTTAATTCTCTTTCATCACCAGCAGCATCAGCTCCATCGCCAGCTCCATGTTGACGTTGGCATCCAGACGGGTCCGGGCCTTGTCGATGGCCTCCAGGATCTTCTCCAATCCGTCGTAACCGCTGTTCTTGCTGATCTCGTTCATCGCCCGGTATTCGTCCTTGAATACCAGCAGGTTCATGTCCTTGGTCACTTTATAAAGCAGCACGTCCCGATACCACAGCTGCATGAAATCCAGGCATTCGTAGATATCCAGGCTGTCCTCCTTCAGCTTTCGGATATAATCCAAAAGCTCCGAGATATCCGCATCCTTCAGATGCTTTAACAGATGCATCACTTCCTGGCGCATCAGCTGGAACTCCTCAGAGGAGGCCAGGGAAATGGCCTTGCCCAGGTTCCCCCTGGCAAATGCGGCATATACATCGGCGTCTGCCTCCGGCACGCCAAGATGCTCTGTCAGGTAGCTTTTCACCACAAAATCCTTCAGAGGCTTCAGCTTCAGCTGCACGCACCGGGATAAGATGGTGGGCAGGAACGCCTCCTGGTTCGTGGTCAGAAGCAGGATGATCGCGTAGGACGGCGGCTCCTCGATGGTCTTTAAGAGGGCGTTCTGCGCCTGCTGGGTCATCTTCTCCGCTTCGTCCACGATATAGATCTTATAGTAACTGCTGTAGGGCCGTACCAGGATCGTATCATTGATCTGCGTCCGGATATCATCCACGCCGATACTGCCCGGCTTTTCATGGCTCACATAGATCAGGTCCGGATGGTTGCCGCTCAGCACCTGCTTACAGGCGTGGCACTCCATGCACGGCTCGCTCTTCCCCTTCTCGCACAGCAGGGTCAGGGCAAATGCGTTCGCCAGGGACTTTCTCCCCATCCCCGCCTCTCCCGTGAGGATATAGGCATGGGAGACCCGGTGGTTCTCGATCGCCTGCTGAAAATGTTCTTTGATCTGTTCATGTCCGATGATGTCCTGAAAACTTAACATACGCCCTACCTCGCCGCTGCTCCCCCGAAGGGAGAGCTCCGCGCTCCCTGTCTTTCTGTCCGAACGGGTTCCCTCTATGTCTCCGCCGATCTGGGGAGATCCCCGGAACCCTTAAAAAATTATAACACAGTTTCAGGGTTCTGTATAGAAAATTGTTTGTTCCAGTTCTTCCACACACTGCTCCAGCCCATCGTTGGGGTAAGACCGGGTGATCCCCAGCCTTTTTAGATTTTCCGGAGCAAAATCAGCCTCGTCCGCCAGATATCTGCGGCACAGCTCCGCATAGCGCGGCTCCTTCTGCCGGCGCTCTCTGGCAAGGGCCCGCTCCAGCCGTTCCCCATCGTCCACGGTGATATAAAGGGGCGTCACCCGCCCGGCCCCGTAATATTCCCGGAGCTTTCCATAGGATTCCAGGGTGCCGATGGCCAGATAATCCGCCTCCTCCGGAACGATCTGCCCATCGTCCACCGTAGCGTAGCTCCAGGGCCCATATACCGTCTCGTAGGTCCGGCACTCGATCACCTTCCCGGCCCGTTCCAGCTCCCCCAGCCGCTCTCCCGTGGTAAAATGATATTCCACCCCATCCTGCTCTCCTTCCCGCATGGGCCGGGTGGTGTAGAGCACGATCCGCCGCAGGCCCGGATTCCGCTCCAGCAGCATCTTATAGATGGTATCCTTTCCCGATGCGCTCTTGCCCATCAGGTAATAAATGCGTCCCACAGTGATGATCCTCCTGATTCTCTGTTCTCGTTCTCTCTATCTTCCTGCCCGCCGCCTTCTTTCCTCCAGGCCAGTGGCTCTTCTCACGGGGCTCCTCTCAGCGCAGCACCCGCAGCGTCCGGGCCGTATGATCTGCCATGCCCTGTACCGGAAGCCCCTGCCTCCGATAATCCAGCACCCGGGCAGCGATCTCCTCCGTCACCAGCTCTCCCGGCGCCACGATGGGGATCCCCGGCGGATACAGATACACGAACTCCCCTGAGATCCGCCCCACACAGTCCTCGATCCTCCGCGCCTCCCAGGGCTGCCGCCAGGCGTCGGAAGGCTTTGTTATGATGACCGGAAGCGGCTCTGATCCCTCCGGGACCATCCCAGCCGTTCCATCTGTTCCATCCTTTTCATCCGTTCCATTCCTTCCATCCCCTTCATCTGTCCCCAGACGCTCCCGGCCGCTCACCCGGCGCACCATCGTCCCGTCGATCTCCAGCAAGGCGTCTCCCAGCCGCTCCAGGGCCTGGTCCTCATCCAGGAATGTGGTGATCGCGGTCACATAATCCGCCCCGCACATCTCCATCTCCAGGCCATAGTCCCGTCTCAGGCGGCCGCTTAATTCCTCCCCGGTCCAAGGGCCGGCAGACCAGCATCCCCGACAGGACACCACGATCTTAGACCGGTCCAGAGCAAAGATCCCTGCCGTTCCGATCCGTTCCGGTCCCAGAAGCCTCAGGTTCTTCAGTCCCTGCAGGCGTTCCCTCAGCCGATGGAGCCGTCTGGCAAAGGCTTCCAGCTCCGCCCTTCCCTTCTGTTCCATTTCAAAGATACACTGTTCGATCGCCGCCAAAAATACATAAGACGGGCTGCTGCTCTGATAGATCTGCAGATACTGGCTCACCAGGTCCAGATCCACCAGCCCTTCCTTCCCATGCATCACCGCAGTCTGGGTCAGGGACGGCAGCGTCTTGTGAAGGCTCTGGATCACCAGATCCGCCCCCAGCTCCAGGGCAGATCTGGGAAAAGCCCCGCCCTCTCCACCGAAGGGAAAATGCGCCCCATGCGCCTCGTCTACCAGAAGGGGCACGCCATGCCGGTGGGCTGCCTGAGCGATGGCCCGGATATCCGACACCACGCCGTCATAGGTAGGCGATACGATGAGCACCGCCTGGATATCCGGATCCCGATCCAGCGCTCTGTCCACATCCTCCGCCAGAATCCCGCCCTGTATCCCCAGATCCCCAAGGATTTGTGGATAAATATAGGAAATATCCAGCTGATTGAGGATAACTCCGTGGTAGACCGACTTATGACAGTTCCGGCTGATCAGGATCCGGCCCCCCGGCTCCACCGCCGCGCTGACGGCGCTTAAGATCCCACAGCTGCTCCCATTGACCAGATACCAGGTCCTGTCCGCTCCGTATACGCCCGCCGCCCATTCCATGGACTCCTTCAGGATCCCTTCCGGATGGTGCAGGTTGTCAAATCCATCGATCTCCGTGATATCAATGGAAAATGGATCCGGAAAACCTCCCATGCCCGTCATGGCAGATGCCTTTTCCACATTCCGCTTATGTCCCGGCATATGGAACGGATATGCCCCAGAAGCAGCGTATTCCGTCAATCTTGTCCGCAGCAGCCCTTTCCTGTCCATGATCCGCGCCTTCCCCCTTGTCCGTTTTTCTCATGATTTCTGAGAGAATTGTAGCATAGAACCGCTTTACATTCCAGAACCATTTCACTATAATAACAGGGAATGGATAAAAAGATCATGAATGAAAAGACAGGGAGATGAGCCGCATTGCGCCAGATGGAATTTAAGATGGAACGCCAGGGCCTGGTCCAGGTAGGGGACAAGGTGCAGGTAGTCGAGCGGGAAGGAGTCAACTACAGCTACATCATCGAACCCGCCGTAGCCATGTCCGGCTGCTACAAGTCCAACGAGCGTCTGAAATCCCGGGAAGGCGTCATCCGGGACATCCGGGAGAACGACCGGGGATTCTATATCGTAGCTGAGTTTGATGAATGACCATCCTAAAAAAGAGACAGCAGAGGATATCCATCCCCTGCTGTTTTTTAATCCGCCACGCCGTCGCTGACCTCCCGCTCATCCTCCGGGATCACCAGGACCTTTCTCCATATCACCACTGGCTCCTCATCCCTGGTCCAGTAGCAGTCTTTCCAATAGCAATAGATATCCCCGTCCTGAGCCAGCACGAACTCCAGGAAATCATCCCCCGTCGTCTCCTCCTCCTGCCTCTGCTCCTCATCGTCCAGCAGCGTCATCTGTCCCGACAGAGAGATCACCGCGATCACGCCATAATTGCTCTCCCAGCTTTTGGCCGTATAATTGGCATAGATCAGCTCCGATTCCTCCACAAAGTACATCTGCCGGATCCTTCCGGTAAATTCTTCCCCCAGAAGCTCCGCCTCTCCCTCCGGATCCGTCAAGGACCGGCGGTACAGCTGGCTGTAATGGGCCCCGGAGCCGCCCCGCCGGACAAAAGCACTGTAATACAGCCAATTCCCGGCAATACAGAAGCTGTCGATGGTCTGTCCCTTTTTCTCAGCCAGGGTCTCCACCCCATTCCGGCTGCTGTAGATGGCCATGCCTCCCTCTTCTGTCTCCTTCAGGCTGTAGCTGGTCCCGTCCTCTGTCTGATAGCTGCTCCTGACATCCAGGATCCGGTTAGAAGACATCTCATAGATCCGGTCTCCCATACGGATACTGCCGTCAGACTCCGTCTTCAGAGTCCGCCCCAGCATATCATACAGATAGATCTCATTATCATCGACCTTTGCATAATTCCCCGGCACGATCGTCTCAAACCGGTCATTGGGATCGATGCTCTGGATCCGGCCGTACTGGCTCACATAGATCCCCTGCTCACAGACCGTATAAGCATCCACTTCCTCCCGGATGATCTCGATCTGGGTACCGTCGCTCCGCATCCGGTAAAGGGTGTGGTACAGTGTCGGCTGCACCTGGGAAAGCTGGCTGTCCTCCCGTTCCGGACAGGGCAGATAATAGGTCCAGCCATTCATCTTCTGGATCTCCGCACACTCCGGGTCCTCACCCGCCAGATCCGTCTCCTCCAGCGGCTGCGTATACAGCACCTTTCCGATATCCGAAAGATAGACCACCTTCTCTCCCACCTGTACCCGGTTCTTTTTTGCCTGCTCCTCCATCTGGGCTTCCAGCTGGGAGCTGTCCGCAAAGGTTTCCCGGAAGGGAGCCTTCAAAAGATCTATCTGATGCCTCACCTTCGCCGCGCCAAACAGGATCGCTGCCATCGCCGCCAAAAGTAAGATCAAAGAGATCACGCCCCGCAGGGGAGATACCTTAGGAGGGTTCTCCCCTCCTTCCCCGTCCGGTCCGTCCACGATCCCCAGACGGTCCTCGATCTCCAGCAGCAGGGAGGTCTCGTCCAGGTTCGGACGGTTCTCCTTCTTCGCTTCCTTAGACTGCATCTTCTCTTCCGCATAGGAAGCCTCCAGCATGTCCTTGCTTGCCCCCAATTTCGTCTCCGCAAGGAAATCCGTCCGCTTCATCAGCCATTCCAACGGAGATTTTTCCTTCTGCAGCTGCTCGTCCCGCTGATAAGCCTCGATATAGACCAGGATCAGCAGCTCCTTCACCGTCTCTTCCTGATTAAAGATCAGTTTCCCATGGCGGTAAAGGGCCGGATAGGTGGTAATATACAGATTCTCAAATTCATCGATCCAATTCGATCCGTTTCCCATATCCTGCGTTTTCATCTCGTTTTCCCCATTTCGTATTACTATCATCTTAACAAACATTCTGATATTTGGCAAATTTTTCTTGAAAGTTTTCACGGATCCCCTTGGAAAATGCACCAATTTCCGGTATCATAAAACAGGAATGAAAAAATAACAGGGAGGGGCAGCCTCATGACTCCAAAAGACAAAACAAAAAAGAAATCACACAAGATCGGCCGCGGTTCCCAGCTGTTGTGCTGTACCGCTCTGCTTTCCTGTTTCATGAGCATATCCGCAGCCGCACAGACGACGGTCCATATCCTGGATGTAGGACAGGGTCTGTCTGTCCTGGTGGAATCTCAGGGCCACACCATGCTATATGACGGAGGAGACTCCGATCGGTCCAGTTATACGGTATCCTATCTGCAGCAGCACGCCGTTTCCTCACTGGATTATGTCGTGGCGTCCCACTATGACGCAGATCATCTCAACGGGATCGTCGGCGCGCTGAACGTTTTCCCGGCCCAGACCGTATGGGGGCCAGATTACACCGCAGATACCCGGATTTATCAATCTTTCCAGTCAATCCTGGCCGCAAAGGCCCTGACCTGCACGCAGCCGGCCGTAGGGAGCCAGTATCAGCTGGGCGACGCCCAGATCCAGATCCTCGCCCCATCCGGCTCTGACTATAACAAACCCAATGATTATTCCATCGCCCTTCGGATCCAGGATGGCAATACCAGCTTTCTCCTTACCGGCGACGCGGAACAGGAAAGCGAAGCAGAAATGCTCTCCTCCGGACTTCCTTTGGCAAGCACTGTTTACGTCGCGGGCCACCACGGCTCCTCCACCTCTTCCAGCCGGGAATTTGTAGAAGCAGTAAGACCAGAATATGCCGTGATCTCCTGCGGCGCCGGGAATCCCTACGGCAATCCCCACAAAGAGACCCTGGAGACGCTTCAGGCCGTGGACGCTTCCATATTCCGCACAGACGAGCTGGGAGCGATCGTTGCCTCCACCGACGGGACCGCGATCACCTGGACCTGGGAGAAGGAACCTCCCGTCCTCAGCGAGGCGCACGATACCGCAGCCGCGTCCAGCGATGTCTCCCTCTCCACCGTTTACTGGACGCCCAAAGGGAAATCCTACCACAGCACCAGGAACTGCGCCACCTTAAAGCGCTCCAAGACCATCCTGGAAGGAAGCTTATCCGATGCGCTGTCCGCCAATAAAAAAGATCCCTGCGATGTATGTGTGAAATAAAGAGATCCTGTCCACACTATCCCTGGAGGTGATCACATGCCAAAAGATATGGACCGCTACGGAGACGGCGACGTTCCGGAAGCAGATACAGAACCCTATCAGGATAATCAATACGAACCACACCCGCAGACCAGCGGGGACGATCAAAACGAGCAATAACCTTGATCCAGATATGGCAGGCCCTGCGTTTTTCTTGCAGGCCTGCCATTAATATGTTATGATTTTAGAAGAAATAAACTTACGCGAGGAGGTATCCCATGGAGTATTTGGAAAATCTCTTGGCCTTAACAGCCAATACCGCCATTTTGATCCTTGAATTCATGGGTGTCGGCATCATTATTTTTTCCGGCATTACCGGCTTCATCAAATATGTGCGCCAGTCGCCGGACACCCGGATCTATCTGGCAAAAGGCTTCGCCATGGGCCTCGAATTTAAGCTAGGCAGCGAAATCCTGCGAACAGTCGTTGTGCGCCAGTGGCAGGAAATCGGAATTGTAGCCGGGATCATTGTCCTTCGCGCCGCGTTGACCCTCCTGATCCACTGGGAGATCCATAATGAGGAGAAGAAAGACCACTAGCTTAAAACCGACTTATTTTTACGGCTCCTCATCACATAGAAAAAGGCGGAAACCCCTTAATCTTATAAGGATTTCCGCCTTTCAACAGTCCTGAGCGTGCGGGGATTCGAACCCCGGACAACTTGATTAAAAGTCAAGTGCTCTACCGACTGAGCTAATATCCCATACAATTATAAAAATTGTAGTGCCTAGAACCGGAATCGAACCAGTGACACGAGGATTTTCAGTCCTCTGCTC
>DVLJ01000068.1 GCA_018715565.1 Candidatus Ventrimonas merdavium | reverse complement strand
TCCTTGATGAACATCCGGCATAAGGGCAGGGGAAGCTGATAGATCAGACGGCCGATGCCCAGGCGGCTGAAGCCCACCACGTTCTTGCCGCTGTAGAAGATCTTGCCCACATCCAGGGCCATCTTGGCTTCCTTGTAGGAACGGGACACTTCCTTGATATCGCCCACCACCGTACCGTAGGCCACATGCACCTTGGTCATGGCCTCGGTGTTCAGCATATCCAGGATCATGTTGGCCGTCTTCTCCAGATCGTCGTAATCCTCGCCGGGCTTCACCTCCCGCACCAGGATGATGTTCTTCTCATCCACGGCCGTGATGAAATCCTTGGTCTTGGTGGCGAACAGGCTCCGCACGGTCTCTAAGGCGTTCACATCCTTCTCGTGCTTCGTCTCGATCAGGTAGACCACCCGCTTCACATTCGTCTCGATGTGCAGCTTCTTCGCCCGGTTGTAGATATCTACCAGCAGCAGGTTGTCCAGCAGCAGGTTCTTGATGAAGTTGTCCTTGTCAAACCGCTCCTTGTAGGCCACTAACAGGTTCTGGATCTGGAACGCCGCCAGCTTGCCCACCATATATACGTCATCGCTGCCGCCCTTGGCCAACAGGATGTACTCCAGCTGATGCTCGTCAAATACTTTAAAGAACTGGTAGCCCTGGATCACCTGGCTGTCTGCCGGGGAATCCACGAAGGACAGGATCGAGTTCTCATACTCCTCCGCATCGGGGAACGTAGAGGCCAGCACCTTGCCCTCAGTATCACAGATACAGAGGTCGATCCGGGTAATCCCTTTCAGGCCGTCGATGGTTGTCTGAAGAATCTGATTTGAAATCATAGCGCACGCTCCTTATATGATATATTCCTGTGATTTTTATCAAACTTAATAATACCCTAACTTATATCTTAATGCAAAATGCAAAAAAAAGCAAGCGAGTAATCTGCTCGCTTGCTTGATCTCTCATCGTTTATCGTTATAAGAATGGACTAGTTCACGATCACCTGCTCGGTATCCTTATCGAATACGTGGATCTTGTTCACATCCAGAGCCAGCTTCACGGTATCGCCCGGTCTTGCGGTGGTTCCCGGATGAACGCGTGCGGTGCAGTTGGTGTCGTTGATGTCAAAGTACAGATATACTTCTGCGCCCAGCATCTCGTATACGCGGATGGTAGCGTCGATCACGCACTTCGGGTTCGCTGCGCGGATCGCTTCGTCGTCGTGCAGGTCCTCCGGACGGATGCCCAGGGTAACCACTTTGCCGATGTAGCCCTTGCTCTCCAGTGCTTTGCCTTTCTCTGCCGGCAGAGCGATGGTGTGGCCGTCAAAGGTCAGGGTCACGTCTGCGCCGTCTTTGCCAACGGTAGCGTCGATCAGGTTCATCTGTGGAGCGCCGATGAATCCGGCTACGAACTTGTTGCCGGGTTTGTCATACAGGTTCTGCGGAGAATCTACCTGCTGGATCACGCCGTCTTTCATAACAACGATCCGGGTACCAAGGGTCATAGCCTCGGTCTGGTCGTGGGTAACGTAGATGATCGTTGCGTTCAGTCTCTGATGCAGCTTGGAGATCTCGATACGCATCTGGCCTCTCAGCTTTGCATCCAGGTTGGACAGCGGCTCATCCATCAGGAATACCTTCGGGTTACGCACGATCGCACGTCCCATAGCAACACGCTGTCTCTGACCGCCGGACAGAGCCTTCGGCTTCCGGTCTAACAGGTGGGAAAGATCCAGGATGCGGGCTGCTTCCTGTACCAGTTTATCGATCTCTTCCTTCGGAGTCTTGCGCAGCTTCAGACCGAACGCCATGTTGTCGTATACGCTCATATGCGGATACAGGGCGTAGTTCTGGAATACCATCGCGATATCTCTGTCCTTCGGCTCTACATCGTTCATCAGCTTGCCGTCGATGTACAGCTCGCCGGAAGAGATGTCTTCCAGACCAGCGATCATACGCAGGGTGGTGGACTTACCGCATCCGGACGGACCTACGAAGATGATGAATTCTTTGTCGGCGATCTCAAGGTTGAAATCTTTTACTGCTACAAAGCCGTTGGGATACGCTTTTGTTACGTTTCTCAAAGATAAACTAGCCATTCTTTTTTCCTCCTGATATGTCAATGCGTCTGCATTTCTTGTTTCTGACCTAATGATACACTAGATGCCCTTTTTCTGCCATATGGCAAATGCCCAAAATCATTTTCTGCTTTTTGGCACATTTGCCCACGCTGCCGAAAAAGTGCTGAAAACATAAAAAGCAGGCGAAAAAATGCCTGCTTTCACTGTCTAAATTCGATAAAACCCTCGCCCAAAACCTCTTTCACATCGCTGACGATCACAAAAGCTTGTGAATCCTGCCCAACAACCAGCTCTTTTAATTGTACAATTTCTTTCTTTGAGACAACGCAGAAAAGCATGGTCCTTTCCTGGCCGGAATACATGCCGGTGGCCGGGATCGCCGTGACTCCCCGGTTCATCGTCTGCAGGATGGAGGCCGCGATCTCCTGGTACCGGTCGGAGATGATAAAGGCCGCCTTGGAAAAGTGCAGGCCCTCGATCAGCCCGTCCGACACCTGGGATACGGCGTAGATCGCGATCAGGGCGTACAGTGCGTAGGGGATGCCGAACACCGTGGCTCCCGCCAGCACCACCGCCCCGTCCAGCACCTGCATGATCTGGGCGATGGAATAATGGCGCATTCCCCGCTGGATCAGGGCCGCCAGCATATCGGTGCCGCCGGTGGTGGCCTGACAGAGGAACACCAGACCGGTCCCTACGCCGGTGAGGATCCCGCCGAACAGCGCCGTTAAAAACAGATCGTCCATCAAAAACGGCATCTCCGGGATCACGTACAGGGACGCGGACAGGGTCACCGTAGCCGCCAGCGTCCGTCGGATGAACCGCCATCCCTTGATCCGGGCCGCCGCCAGGAACAGGGGGAGGTTCAGGAACGTATTGGTCAGCCACAGCTCGATCCCGGCCTGCTTCTTTAAGATGATGGCGATACCGGATACGCCTCCGGTGACCAGCCCCGCCGGGTCATAGATATTCTTGACCGCAAATCCGATCATGCACGCCCCCAGGACGATCAGTCCATAATCCAGGGCCGCGGGCCTGTGGCTTCCATTCATACGCGCTCCTTTCCCGATGCCGCGGTCAGGAGAGCTTTCTGGCCAGGACCCGGATCAGGCGCTCATCGTCGTCCAGTCCGTCGGCCCCCTCCGTCCAGATCTTTTTGATCTCCAGACGGCCGGTCTCTTTTAAGATCCGTTCCAGCTTCTCCTGGGTATAGTAGCAGAAATACCGTCCGTTCTGGATGCCCTCAAAATCCCCCTCCTGGAAGGAAAGGAACAGGATGCCACCCTGGCAGAGGGCGTCGATCACCTTCCGCAGCACGCCGGGCATGTCGTCCTCCGGCACATGGATCAGGGCTTCGTTCCCCCAGATCCCGTCAAATACCTCGTCGAACTCCATCTCCTCGTAATCCATGTTGAGGACCTCTAAGCCGGTATGGATCTCTGCCAGCTTGCACATCTCCTCCGAGGCGTCCAAGGGAGTCACATCATAGCCCAGTTCATAGAAGGCCAGACTGTCGCGGCCGGAACCGCAGCCCAGATCCAGGATGGTATCTCCCTCCTCCAGGCATCCCAAAAATGCCTGCCGGTCTTCCTCCCGGTCCAGCTCCACCGTCTGCTCAAATACCGCCGATGCATATTTGTTATAATATCCTATTGTGTCCAATGCTGACCTCCTATATTCTTTCAATGGTTTTTTCCGTGATCCGGATCCGGTTTTCCTTTAAAAGCCGTCCTACCGCCCGCTTGAAGGCGTTCTTGCTCATGTGGAACTCCCGCAGGATGGTCTCCGGCCTCGCCTTGTCGTTGAACGGGAGCACCCCGTCAAACTCGTCGATCACCTTCATGACCAGCTCTGCGTCCTCATCCATCTGCAGGTAAGCCTTCCGGCGGGGGCTGAGATCCAGCTTCCCGTCGTCCCGCACGCGGATGACGCGGGCCTCCACCCGGTCCCCGGGATGGAACTCGCCGTACAGCTCCTTCTTCGGGATCAGGCCGTAGTAGCGGTCATCCACCGCCACGAACGCGCCGAAATCCTCATTGATCTCATACAGGGTCCCGCTGACCTGATCGTCCTTCTGGTAGGGGGAATCCGCGCTCATGTAAGAATAGACGTTCATCGTAGCCGCCAGCCGTCCGCTCCGGTCGATATACAGGGCTACCAGGCATTCCTCGCCGGGCCGTACCCGGTGGTTCTGCTCCTTAAAGGGCAGGAGCAGGTCCTTCTCCAGCCCCATGTCCAGGAACGCGCCGATGCGGACCACATCCCGGACGGTGAGCACCGCCGTCTCTCCCACCTGCAGCTTAGGTCTGGCCGTGGTAGCGATCAGCCGGTCCTCCGAATCTTTATAGACGAAAACCTCCAGCCGGCTTCCCAGCTTCACGCCCTCCGGCACATATTTTCTGGGGAGCAGCACCGCGTGCTTTTCATCTCCCGGCTCTCCCAGATATACGCCGAACTCTTTTTCTCTCTGTACTGTCAGTGTCTGAAGTTTTCCTAATTCTATCATCTGCTCTCTCTTTCTGGCCGCTCCTTCACGACCGTGGTCTTTCGCTGTCTCCGGCGCGGAACCATACCACCGCATAGGGCGCTCCCGCCTGGCTGCACAGGGCTACGGTATAGTCCGTTCCCTCCTGGCTGACCCTGGGGATCATCACGTCTCCCAGGACCGCCGCCGTCTTATATTCCACCCGCAGCTCCCGCACCAGGATCTCTCCTGGCAGAGCCTCCCTGGCAATGGCCACATACTGGGCATTGTTCACATGGCGGTTGGTATCGATGTGATGGCTGACCACAGGGATGGCCGCCTGTTCCTCATAGCGATCCGGCGCCGGGATCTTCCTGGACGCATAGTCCATCTCCAGACGGGGCTCGTTCCCATAGCCCCGGATATCCGCCTCGCAGGGCCGCACCGGGCGGCCCGCCTCCGTATCGTAGAAAAACCATACGGAATTGGCCTTCACCAGGTAGTCTCCCTGCCCGTCCTGGATGGTGAAATTCCGGTATCCGTATATGCCTTTAAAGTCATAGGGCCAGGTGCTGATCACGATCTCCTCTCCCAGCCTCGGCATCCGTTCAATCACGATCTGCCAGGAGGACAGCCACCAGGCCCGGTGGTGCTCCCGCAGAAAGTCGATGCCCAGATGCAGGTCCTCCGACTGGAACGTGGAGCAGTCCTGAAGATAGTTCATCATGGCTGTCAGGCTTAAACTCTGTCCGGTGTCCACCTCGCTGTAGCGGACCCGGCTCCGAAATGAATACATGGGGTCTCCTCTTTTCCTTGGTTCACAGAATGCGTTCTTTCCATACCGTCCTTAAGGGCTCGCCGCGGCCGTCGTAATGGATCAGCTCAAACCACACCGGCGTATCCGGCTCCATGTGATGGATCCTCAGATAGGCCTCAGCATCCTGCCGGATCATATCCTTGTATCTGGATGACCAGGTGCTCTGATCCAGATAGTTCTTCCATTCCCTCCGCTTGACCTCCGCAAGCACCAGGCTCCTTCCGTCCTGCGCCACCAGATCGATCCGCAGCTTGGAGATGGGGCCGGAATACTGGTATTCCAGGATAGTCATCCCCCTGGACCTTAAAAATTCACCCGCAGGCTGCTCCAGCGCCTTATCGCCGCCATCGATCTCCGAGATCACGGAGAACATATCGGACATACTGTCGTCATAGAAGCAATACTGATCCCTGCCCCTGCGCTTGCAGGCGTAGAGGGCGTGATCCGCCTGGCTGAACAGCTTCTCATAGTCGTATCCTGCGTTCTCTGCCAGGGCGATGCCCATGCTCACCGATACCTGGAACAGCTCCGGATCCCCGGTCTGCCCGTTGATCCGCGGCGTCTGGATGGTGCCCTTCAGGCTCTGGAAGATACGCCGGGCCACCCCTTCCGGATCTCCCTTATAATCTAAGAACACCAGGAACTCGTCTCCGCCCACCCGGGCCGCGATATCGTCCTTCCGGATGGCGTCCCTCAACCGCTCCGCCACACAGCGGATCAGCTTATCTCCAAAGACATGTCCGTACCGGTCGTTGGCCTCCTTTAAATGGTCCACGTCGAACATGAACATGGCATACTTCCGGTCCGGCGACTCGATCAGCCGCTGCTCTACTTCCCTGCGGACACTGCCCTGGTTCAGCAGCCCGGTCAGCCCGTCGTGGCTGGCCCGCCGCTGCAGGTCGATCAGGCGGTCCCGCTCCAGGCTGATGTCGATCGCCTTGCCGATGGCACCCGTATACTGGGGCGGATCGTCGGTGGTCCAGAATGCCCGGCACACCAGCCGGTACCACCGCTTCTCTCCCTTCATGTCCAGAGGACATTCATACTGGATGATCGGATTCTCCGGATCCGAATCCCGCAGAGCACGGGATACGTTGTGCACATGCTCCGCGCTGATCACCTCATGGAACCGTTCGTTGTGCAGCGGATCGAGGATCACCGTATCCAGTCCCGTCTGCTCCGCTCCCCAGTCGGTAAGGGTCAGGATCGCCGGATCCTTGGAGATCTCAAACTGGATCTCATTGGACATGGACGCGAAGAACTGGTACTTCATCCGCTCATGCTCCAGGAGCCGCAGCGTCCGCTCGGATACGGAAAGCTCCTCGTGGTGCATCATCTCCTCGGCGATCTTCCGCATCTCCCGTTCGCTGCTGCCCTTTAAGGAGTCCACCTTCAGTTCATTCTGGATCGTGTCGGCCGCCGCCTTTAAGCATTCCAGCAGCAGGGGGCTGAATGCGCCGCAGGCCCCCTCCAGGATCATCTCCATCGCCTTCTCATGGCTGTATGCGCTCTTGTATACCCGCTTGCTGGTCAGGGCGTCATAGACGTCCGCCAGGGCTACGACCTGGGCTGCCAGAGGGATGTTCTCTCCTACCAGACCATCGGGATAGCCCTTCCCGTCGTACCGCTCATGATGCCACCGGCAGATCTGATAGGCCAGGCGCACCAGCGGCTCGTCCTGATACTGGTGCAGCTCCCGCAGCATCTTCGCCCCGATCACCGTATGGGACTTCATGACCTCGAATTCCTCGTCCGTCAGACGGCCCGGCTTGTTCAAGATCTCCTCCGGCACGGCGATCTTGCCGATGTCGTGGAGGGTGGAGGCCATGCTGATCAGATTGATCTCGCTGGTGGGCAGATGATACTTATCCGTCATCTGCGCCAGCTGCTTTAGGAGGATCTCCGTCATCGTATTGATGTGGAGCACGTGCAGGCCGCTCTCTCCGTTCCGGAACTCCACGATATGGCTCAGGATGGAGACCATCAGACTGTTGCTCTTCTGCTTCTCGTACATCTGGTCCGCCACCATATCGATCAGGCGCTTCTGCTTCGCATACAGCACCAGGGTGTTCACCACCCGGCGGCGCACGATCAGGGCGTCAAAGGGACGGCTGATAAAATCCGTCACCCCCAGCTCATACGCCCGCTCCACGCTGGCCGGGGAATTCTCCGCAGAGATCATGATGACCGGGATGTCCTCGATCCAGTGGTACTTGTTCATCATCACCAGGACGTCGAAGCCGTCCATCCTCGGCATCACGATATCCAGCAGGACCAGGGAGACGGACGGGCTCTGCTGCCATAAGAGCGCTACGGCCTTCTCTCCATTCTCTGCCTCTACGATCTCATATTCTTCTCCCAACATATCCGCCAGAATGGCACGATTCATCTCGGAATCGTCTACGATCAATATCTTCTGACGGGTCCCATGTAATCTGTCCACGTCCAATCCTTTCCAGACTGCTCCATTCTAAAAATTCTATTGTCCTTTATTATCGCATATAACGCCTGGAATCACAACTGTTTTTTCATGTTCCGCCAAACAAAAAGGAGCGGTTTTCCGCTCCTTTTCTCAGAATCCTGCACAATACAGCCTTATTTTTCGCAGATCTTTACAACGACCTTCTTCACCGGCGCCGGCTCTCCTGCCGCTGCCTTCGGCTTATGGCCGTCCCAGGGATTGAAGATCATGTACTCGCCGCCCTTGGCCGTCACCTTTAAGCCCGGGTTGCTGTTGTCAAAGAAGACAACATCCTTCTCCGGATTGTAGGGGACCTTCACGGTCAGCTCGTCCACCGGAGCGTAGGTCATGGTCTCCGCGCCCTCGATGATGTACTGGATGTCGGTGTAATTCTCGTGGGCCTCATACTTGGCCTCCTCCCACGGGATGGTGGTGTAGCTCATCACGTTGGCATACACGTTCTTGCCGTCGATCTCGTACTTGCCGTTCTCCAGGTTCGCCAGATCCTGGCTCTTCAGCCAGTCGATGGCCTTGGCATAACGGCCCTCAATGCCTAAATTGCGGTAAAAATCCAGATTCTTTGCCTGATCAAAAATCATGTTCTTATCCTCCTTCTATGAAAGTAAACGCCGGCCGCGCCGGATCCTATCTCAGCTCGGTGGTGGGGATGGTGTCCATATCGTCGAATTCCTTGTTCTCGCCGCCCATCGCCCAGATAAAGGTGTAGTTGCTGGTGCCTGCGCCGGAGTGGATGCTCCAGGACGGGCTGATGACTGCCTGCTCGTTCTGCATCACGATGTGGCGGGTCTCCTGGCCTTCGCCCATCATGTGGAATACCACGTTGCCCTCCGGGACCTCAAAATACATATAGATCTCCATGCGCCGCTCGTGGGTGTGGGCCGGCATGGTGTTCCATACGCTCCCCGGCTCCAGAACGGTCATGCCCATGGACAGCTGGCAGGTCTCCAGCACGTCCGGATGGATGAACTGGTTGATCACCCGCTTGTTGGAGGTCTCCATAGCGCCTACCGGCTTCTTGGCCGCGTCGTCAATGGAAATGAACGTGGTCTTGCAGGGCTTGTGGGCCGGTGCGCTGACCATATAGAACTTGGCCGGATGCTCCGCGTCGTCGCTGGCAAAGGTCACTTCCTTCGTGCCCATGGTGATGTACACACAGTCCTTGTAGCCCATCCGGAAGGTCTCTCCGTCCGCTTTGATGGTGCCTGCTCCGCCGATATTAAAGATCCCGATCTCCCGGCGCTCCAGCAGATAATGGGTCCCAAAATTCTTCCATACGTCGATGCCCTTGTCGATCGGCACTTCCTCGGTGGTAGGCATGCAGCCCAGGGTCACCATACGGTCTACATGGGAATAAACCGCTACGATCTCGTTGGGGACATACAGGTTCTCGATCAGGAACTCCTTTCTGGTCTCCTCCGTGGTGTAGCGCTTAAAATCCTTCTGATTTGCAGAATAGCGAATATCCATGTGATTCATCCTCCATTTGTTCAATTTCTGACAGGAAGCGGTCTGCTCCGCCTGTTTTTATTATAATTCTTTTTGCGAAATATGCAATAGAGCAATGTCCCAAAAATGTCTGATAAAACGCAAGTTCCTATGAAATAGAAAAACCGGCATCTCTTCCAGATGCCGGCTCGATAGCTGGGCTACAAGGATTCGAACCTTGAAATGACGGAGTCAGAGTC
>DVLJ01000067.1 GCA_018715565.1 Candidatus Ventrimonas merdavium | reverse complement strand
CTCCTGGGGCCCGGCTGTCTGTCTGATTCCATCAGAGATCGCGTCCTATGGAGCAGCAATGCTCTTCGAGAATGCACACACTTTTTTAGATTCCATGCTTGGAAGGAACGGATCCCCCCGGCGGAGGAGTGTTATTCCCCTTTCTCCCGGAACAGGATCTCGATGTAAGCCAGGATCAGCGGCGCTACGCCCTTGGCCTCATTCTTCACGACGGGCTCCCGCATGTAATAGTCGAACGTGCCTTCCCGCATCTCCTTGTTGCCCAGGCCGGCGACGAGACAGATGCCGCCCAGCTGCAGCTCCCCGTCCTCCTCGGAAAGGTACGTGCTGCAGATGCCGTCGAACGCCCTGCGGCCATACTGGAAATAGGACTCGTCCAGGAAGCCCAGCCGCACGCTCTTCATGATCGCGTAGGAGAAGATGGCGGAGCCGGAGGTTTCTAAGTAATTGGGCTTGATTCCGCCCCGGTTCACTACCTGGTACCACATGCCGGTCGCCTCGTCCTGATAGGGGAGCATGGCGTCGATCAGCTCCTTGTAGATCCGGTTCAGCTCTCGTTTCTGTTCTCCTAAGGTGTCCTCCGGCATCACCTCCATGGTGTCGATCAGGGCCATGGCGTACCAGCCCAGCGCCCGGAGCCAGAAATTATCCGACAGGCCGGTCACCTTGTCGCACCAGAACATCTGGCGGGAATCGTCATAGGCGTGGTAATAGAGGCCGTTGCGCAGATCCCGCATCAGCTCATAGACGCGGATGAACTGGTGAAAGCTGTCCAGGCAGTTTTTTCCATCATTATAAGTAAGCTCGTACTGCATGTAGAAGGGCTGGGCCATATACAGGCCGTCCAGCCAGATCTGGTCCGGATAGATGGCCTTGTGCCAGAAGTTCCCGGTGGAGGTGCGGGGCTGGGTCTTTAGCTGGCTGTAGACCGTGTCGATGGCCTTGCGGTACTTTTCCTTCCCGGTCAGCTTATAGAGGTCGAACAGGGTCTTGCCTGCGTTCACATTGTCCAGATTGTGCTCCTCCGGATCATAGGAGCGGATGGAGCCGTCGTCCATCACAAAGTAGTCGATGAAGCTGTCGGCAAATTCCAGATATTCCGGTTTCTTCGTGATATGGTACAGCTCCAGGATCGCTTTGATCATGCAGCCGTCCATATAATTCCAGGAAGGCTTCGCCCCCGCCTTGATCTTCTCAATGTTCCAGACCGGGCGCTGGGGGCTGCTCTTCTCAAGAAGCTGGTCAATGTAGTTGTCGAGGATTTTCATACTCAATACTCCTTTCCCTTATAGAATTGGCTGATGAAGCTGCTGTTTTCAAAATTCAAACGTTTGCAATATACTTAATATTATCATAAAAACCATGGGAAGAATATTGGAGAAAATGCACAAAAAGAAGCTGAAAATATAAGCGAAATAGCTAATGACATGGCCGGATAAGCATGATAGAATAAAAACATCAATAAAAGGAGTGCACGAATGCCAGACAGATAGAAAAATGTAACCACTTACATATGGCAGATGTGCATAATTTTTAAGATAATCTTGCAAACCTTTGCAAACCTAAGGCCCAGGCTGGCAGGGGGATGCTTGAAAAACAAAAAAAGAAGGGAGACAAACGTTATGAGAAAGAGCATGAAACGCGCAACCGCACTGACTCTGGCAGTTCTGTCAGCCGTATCCTTAGCAGCATGCGGAGGAAGCACCAGCTCCAGCGATTCTGGCAGCGCAGACAGCAGCAACGGAGGAGGCTCCAGCTCCGACGGACAGGTGAACTTAACCTTTTCCTGGTGGGGCGGCGACTCCAGACACGAGGCAACGGAAGCAGCCATCGCAAAATTCATGGAGCTGCATCCGGAGATCACCGTAACTCCGGAGTACGGCGCATGGACCGGCTGGGAGGAGAAGCAGTCTCTGAACATCTTAGGCGGCAATGCGGCAGACGTGATGCAGATCAACTGGAACTGGATCGAGTCCTATTCCAACAACGGGAGCAATTTCGCAGACCTGCATCAGTATGAGGATGTATTAGACCTGACCCAGTTCCCGGAGGCATCCGTACAGCAGTGTGAGGTTGACGGCAAGCTGATGGCGGTTCCGGTAGCTTTGACCGGACGTCTGTTCTACTGGAACAAGACCACCTTTGACGAGGTTGGCGTAGCGATCCCCACCGACACCGAGTCCCTGTTAGCAGCAGGCGCTGCTTTCCAGGCTTACGGCGAGGATTACTATCCCCTGGCTCTGGGCGAGTACGACCGGATGATCTTCCTGGTTTACTACTTAGAGTCCAAGTACAACAAGCCGTGGGTTGAGAACGGCCAGATCCAGTACACTGCAGAAGAGATCCAGGACGGTATGGACTTCATGTGCCAGCTGGAAGAGGCGCACGTGATCCCGACCATCGCTACCATCCAGGGCGATATGGCCGACTCTCTGGACAAGAACGCAAAGTGGATCGATGGTAAGTACGCAGGTATCTTCGAGTGGGATTCCTCTGCCAACAAGTTCCAGCAGGCGGTTGAGCAGTCCACCAACAAGCCGGGTCAGGAATTCGTGATCGGCGAGTACATCAAGCTGGGCGACTACAAGGGAGGCTTCACCAAGATCTCCATGGGTCTGGCTGTAGCGGCTACCTCCGAGCATCCGAAGGAAGCGGCGATGCTGATCAACTTCCTCCTGAACGAGGCAGAAGGCGTTGAGATCTTAAGCACCGAGCGTGGTATCCCCTGCTCCAGCGCAGCTCTGGGCATCCTGGAGGAGAAGGGCCTTGGCGATCCGCTGGTAATGGAAGCCAATGCAAAGGTAATGGACTACTGCCCATTCCCGCTGGATTCCAAGTTTGAGCACAACGATCTGAAGGCAAATCCGGACGGCGTTTACTACAAAGTATTCGGCAAGCTGTCCGCAGGCGACATCGACAGTGCGCAGGCAGCAGCTGATCTGATCGAGGGCGTCAACGAGTGCTTAGGCAACTAAGGACGGACAAACACATATTTCACTGACATCAATGCAGAACTGGAAAGGCCGCCAAAGCGAACACTTTGGCGGCCTATATAAAGGGGAATGAGTTTTTTGAATATGAAAAAAGACATGTATCCGGATATTGTAAAACGGTTCCGCCAGATGGGAGACATGACGCCGGACCAGCTTGCTGAGCTGGCTGACATCCTGGAAGAAGTGTCTCCGGAAATATACGAACATTACAGAGCCCTGAGCGACATGCTGAAAGGGCAGCTCGGGCAGGTCCGGAAGATCTGTCTGGAACGGGGGGCCGAAGCGGCGTTCCCGGAAGCAGAAAAAAGGCGCCAGCTTTTGTACGCCCTGGAAAAGGCGGCCGCTCAGAATGTGATCCTGAGCGAAAAGTATGAGGAACTGGCGTCGGCACTGAGGAACTAACCACCTAAACTATAACAGGAGGTAACGTATGCACAAAAAAAGCACCAGCAAAATTTTGTCAGAGAACATCGGATTCCTGTTTATTCTGCCGTGGCTGATCGGATTCCTGGTATTTAAGGTATATCCGTTTGCATCATCTCTGTATTACAGCTTTACCAACTACGACCTGTTCACAGGCATCACGAAGACCGGCCTGATGAACTACCAGGACATCTTCACCGACGAGGACATCATCCGTGCGTTCGCAGTAACCTTTAAATATGCGATCTTCGACGTGCCGCTGAAGCTGGCCTTCGCGCTGTTCATCGCATACATCCTGAACTTTAAGCTGAAGGGAGTCAACTTCTTCCGTACCGCTTACTACATCCCGTCGATCCTGGGCGGCTCCATCGCCATCGCGATCCTGTGGAGAGCCGTATTCAACACCGACGGTCTGATCAACACCGTTCTGGCTGTGTTCGGCGTAGAGAAGATCAACTGGATGGCCGGAGGCAACACCGCGCTGTTCGTGATCGTCCTGCTCCGTGTATGGCAGTTTGGTTCCGCCATGGTCATCTTCCTGGCAGCCTTAAAGGGCGTGTCCCAGGATCTTTATGAGGCGGCTTCCATCGACGGCGCCGGCAAGTGGACCCAGTTTTTCAAGATCACCGTGCCGATCATCACGCCGGTCATCTTCTACAACCTGATCACCCAGCTCTGCCAGGCGTTCCAGGAATTCAACGCCCCGTACTTGGTAACCAAGGGCGGCCCCAACGGAGCGACGACGCTGATCTCCATGCTGATCTACAACAACGCGTTCCTGCGCCACAAGATGGGTATGGCAAGCGCCCAGGCATGGGTCCTGTTCGTGATCGTTATGACCTTTACGGCAGTTGCGTTTATCAGCCAGAAGAAGTGGGTTTATTATTCTGATGAGGATGGGAGGTAGATGATATGACAAGAGAACAGAAAGCGAAAGTCAGCGCGGTCCTGCGCTACACCGTATTGGTCGCTGTCGGCATTATCATGGTCTATCCTCTGATCTGGATGGTAGGCGCTACGTTCAAGACGAACTCCGAGATCTTCACCAGCGCATGGTTCTGGCCTCAGAACCCGGTGTTTGACGGGTATGACAACGCATTTAAGAGCTACGGCGGCAAGATCGACCTGATCAAGTCCATGATCAACACCTACAAGATCGTGATCCCGAAGGTGATCTTCACCGTACTTTCCGCTACGGTAACGGCTTACGGCTTTGCCAGATTTGATTTTAAGGGAAAAGGCATCTTCTTCTCCCTGATGATCTCCACCCTGTTCCTGCCGCAGGTCGTGCTGAACGCACCCCAGTACATCATGTACAACGGCTGGGGATGGACAGATTCCTATCTGCCCCTGGTAGTTCCGTCCCTGTTTGCGGCGGACACCTACTTTGTGTTCATGCTGGTACAGTTTTTGCGGGGCATCCCGAGAGAGCTGGAGGAAGCGGCCAAGATCGACGGCTGCAACTCGGTCAAGACCCTGTGGTATGTGATCGTGCCGATGTTAAAGCCCTCCCTGGTTTCCTGCGCCCTGTTCCAGTTCATGTGGACGTCCAACGACTTCCAGGGTCCGTTGATCTACATCGCGGACATGACCAAATATACGCACTCCATTTACCTGCGTATGTCCATGGACGGTGATACCGGCTTCCAGTGGAACCGTATCCTGGCGATGTCGCTGATCACCATCATCCCGTCTCTGATCGTATTCTTCTGCGCGCAGAACTCGTTCATCGACGGTATCGCTGCCGGCGGCGTAAAGGGTTGATCCCGGGCCGGGCATAACTTGATAAAAAGAGATAAGGGAACTCATACGCTGGGTTCCCTTTTTTGAAAGATACCAGGAGGCTGCATATGTTTGTAAATGCGATTTTCCATACGGCGCGGAGCGTGACGATCGAGATCGAGCGGGAGGAGATCTTCCGACTGGAGCAGCCGTGGGAGATTTATGTAAATGGGACTTTGTACGGGACCACGGACCGGGTGGTGACGGGGATCTACGGCCTGAGGCCGGAGACCAGGTATACGATCCGGGTCAGCCGGGGAGAGGAAGCGGCCGAGGTGGAGGTGACCACGGACCGGGAGTTCGTGACGTTAAATGTCCGGGATTTTGGAGCCAAGGGCGACGGCGTGCAGGACGATACCCCTTTTCTCCAGGCGGCGATCCTGGCCTGTCCCAAAGACAGCCGGGTGCTGGTGCCGGAAGGGGTCTACAAGATCACCAGCCTGTTCCTAAAGGACGATCTGCGGCTGGAGCTGGCGAAGGGCGCGGTGCTGTCTGCGGAGACGGACCGGAGCAAGTTCGCCATGCTGCCGGGGATGATCCAGGCCTACGACGAGGTGTCCGAGTACAACTTAGGCACCTGGGAGGGCAATCCCCTTCCCATGTTCACCTCGATCATCACTGGAATTTCCGTGAAAAATGTTGTAATATATGGACAGGGAACGATCGACGGCAACGCCAGCATAGAGAACTGGTGGCATGACGCCAAGGTCATGCGGGGGGCGTGGCGGCCCAGGATGATCTTCCTGAACCACTGCGAGAACGTGGTGCTGGAAGGGATCACGGTGCAGAACAGCCCCAGCTGGAACATCCATCCGTATTTTTCGGACCACCTGCGGTTCATCGGCCTGACCGTATTGAACCCCAAGGATTCTCCCAACACCGACGGGCTGGATCCGGAGTCCTGTAAGGATGTGGAGATCGTGGGCGTGTATTTCTCCCTGGGAGACGACTGCATCGCGGTCAAATCCGGGAAGATCTACATGGGTGCCAAGTACCGGACGCCCTGTGAGAACGTGGTGATCCGCCAGTGCTGCATGCGGGATGGACACGGCTCCATCACCATCGGCAGCGAGATGGCCGGCGGCGTGAAGAATCTGACGGTGCGGGACTGCCTGTTCCTCCATACGGACCGAGGGCTGCGGATCAAGACCCGGCGGGGACGGGGCAGGGACGCCATCATCGACGGCATCCTGTTTGAGAATATCCGCATGGACCATGTGATGACGCCGCTTGTGATCAACTGCTTCTATTTCTGCGATCCGGACGGCCATTCCGAGTATGTGCGGACGAAGGAATGCCTGCCGGTGGACGAGCGGACGCCTTCCATCCGGCGGCTGGAGTTTCGGGATATCCAGGCGGAGAACTGCCATGTGGCGGCGGCTTACCTTTACGGGCTTCCGGAGGCGAAGATCCAGAAGGTCGTGATGGAGCATGTGAGGGTGACCTATGCGAAGGAGCCGGGATCCGGCGTCCCGGCTATGATGGACGGGCTGGACGAGTGCCGGAAGCTGGGGCTTTTCGCCAGCAATATCGCCCATCTGGTCCTGCGGGACGTATCCGTGGAGGGACAGGATGGGGAAGCGATGCTGCTTGACGGGATCGACTGCTTAGAACAGGCGTAAGGAGCCGGAGCAGGAGGCCGGGGCGGCGGAGCGTTTGGACAGCATACAGGATACAGCAAGACGGACAACGAGAGGGAGGGACATCTTATGGCGGTGACGATCAAAGACGTGGCAAAGCGGGCGGGCGTATCATATTCTACGGTCTCCCGCGCCTTGAACGGGATCGGGAGTGAAAATGGGGAGAAGCGGCAGAAGATCTTGAAGATCGCGGAGGAGATGGGGTATGTGCCCAATCAGGCGGCCATCAGCTTAAAGATGGCCAGGTCCCATGTGATCGGCCTGTATTTTTCTACGATCAGCAAGATGTCCTCGCCGTTCGTGCTCCACGATGTGCTGGCGGGGGTTTACAGCATCGTGGGCAGCAAATATAACGTGGTGGTAAAGGGCATCGATATGCACGAGCCAGGCACCCTGAACCCCAGCTATTACGACGGGATCATCGTGCTGAGCCAGCGGACGGAGGACCAGGCGTTCATGGATGAGGTGCTGGAAAAGCACATCCCCATGGTGGTGATCTGCCGGACGGTGTATGTGGACGCGCCCAACGTGACCACCGACGAGGCCTGGGCCATGGAACGGGCGATGGATTATCTGCTGGAGAACGGACACCGGAACATCTGCGTCATCGAGGGCGCGCCGAACCTGGATTCCACCCGCCTGCGCCACAAGGGCTGGCAGACCTCCCTGCGCAGGCATGGCATGGACCCAGAGCTGGTGCCGGTGGTGGGAGGGACCTACCGCTATGCCAGCGGCTATCAGGGGGCCAAGGAGCTTCTGCAGTACCATCCCACGGCGATCCTGTGCTTTAACGACGAGATGGCGTTCGGAGCCAGGGAGGCGATCGCGGAGGCGGGACTGAAGGTGCCGGACGACGTGTCCCTGATCGGATTCGATAATTGGGATATGTCCGGCTACAACAGCATGCGCCTGACCACGGTGGAGCGGAGCATGAGCGAGATCGCCAGGGAAGGGACCCGGGTCATGCTAAAGCGCCTGGAGGAGGGCGTGACGGACAACCGGAGGATCTTTCTGGACAATAAGCTGATCATCCGGGACACGGTGCGGGACCTGCGGAAGGGAGACGGAGCCGTGGTCCTTGCAAAATAGGTTGTCCTTTTTTCCGGATTTTGCTATACTATCTATAAATTGGGAATGCGGTCTCTGGCATTTCCAGCGGCGTCAGGTCCTGGCGCCGGAGGATGGAACAGTGGAAGACGGGAGGACCTATGACGAAAGAACAACGAACCAAGACGAACCGAGGCCGGGGAGCATCCGGTCTCAAGACCATATGGAGCCTGCTTGCGGTGTGCGTCCTGCTGCTGACCATGCCGCTGCAGGCTTTCGCTGTACCGGTGGAGGGGGACACCGGCCAGGAGCCGGCCGTGTCCATCGTGCCGTCTGACGAACTGCGGGGCGTCTGGATCTCCTATCTGGACTGGGAGGAGATGCCGGCGGACCGGGCAGGGTTCCAGAAGGCGGTGGACGAGATCCTGCAGCGGTGCGTGGATCTGAAGATGAACGCGGTGTTCGTCCATGTGCGGCCGGATGCAGACGCCATGTATCCGTCCAAGTATTATCCCTGGTCCCGGTTCATCACAGGGACCCAGGGCCAGGATCCGGGGTATGATCCCCTCAGCTATTTTGTACGGGCGGCTCACGGCCGGGGGCTGCAGTTCCATGCCTGGATCAATCCCTACCGGGTGACCGGCTATCACAACACCTGGGATCAGGTCTGCGAGGAAAGCCCGGCCAAGGTCTGGCTGCAGGACGAGGATCCTGCCAACGACCGGTGGGTGTTAAAGCAGAACGGCGCCTACTATTTTAATCCGGCGGTCCCCCAGGTGCGGGAGATGATCATCGGCGGCGTCCGGGAGCTGGTGCAGAAGTATACGGTGGATGGGATCCATTTTGACGATTACTTTTATCCGGAGGTGGACGACGACGATCCCAACCGCTGGTTTGACAAGCCAGAGTATGAGGCGTCGGGGAGCCGTCTCTCTCTGGCTGACTGGCGCAGGGAGAACATCAATCTCCTGATCCGGGGCGTATACAGCGCAGTGAAGGAGGAACGTCCCGAGGTACAGTTCGGCATCAGCCCGGAGGGGTATGTGGACCATCTGCGCAGCGATACCCGGCTGTTCACGGATGTGGACACCTGGATGTCGGAGGACGGCTATATCGATTACATCATGCCGCAGATCTACTGGGGCTTTGAGCACAAGCTGGCAGACGGGACCACCGCGGCCCCCTATGCCTTTGAGAACAATCTAAAGACCTGGCTGGATCTGAAGAAAAAGGGCAATGCCCGCCTGTATCTGGGACTGGCCATGTATAAGACCGGTTCGGATACAAAGGATAATAATGAGATACCGGAATGGCTCCGCTATGATGATATCATGAAGCGGCAGGTGGAGGCCGGGCGGCGGACGGGACAGATCTCCGGATACTGCTTCTACTCCTACAGCTCCTTCCAGGAGGAGGCCTGCCAGAAGGAAGTGGAGAACCTGATGAAGACGTTCCGGTAGGGGCGTGAGCAGATCGGAACAAGCAAGAAAGGGAGCAGAGAGAATCAATATGGATACAAAGCAGAGTGCAGGAACGAAGGAATTAAAAGACTATGTGATCAGCATCCCGGATTTTCCGGAGCCGGGCATCATCTTCCGGGATGTGACCTCCATCATCCAGGACGCGGATGGGCTGGCGCTGGCGGTGGACCAGCTGCGGGAGATGGTCAAGGACGTGGATTACGACATCATCGCGGGCCCGGAATCCCGGGGGTTTATCTTCGGCGTGCCGGTGGCCTATGCGGAGCATAAGGGCTTTGTGCCGGTGCGCAAGAAGGGGAAGCTCCCCAGAGAGACGGTGTCCGCCTCCTATGAGCTGGAGTACGGCACCGCAGAGGTAGAGATCCACAAGGACGCGATCCAGCCGGGACAGAAGGTGGTGATCGTCGACGACCTGATGGCCACCGGAGGCACGATCGAGGCGATCGCCGGGCTGATCGAGCAGCTGGGCGGCCAGGTGGTGAAGATCTGCTTCGTGATGGAGTTAGCCGGGCTGTGCGGCCGGAAGCGGCTGGAGAAGTACGACGTGAGCTCCGCCATTATCTACGAAGGGAAGTAGTGCGCGGAGAGGAGCGGGATAGAAAAGCCAAAAAGGCGCGGGAGCCCCAGGGAAAGCCTGTGGAGCCCACATCTTTCTGGCTTTTTTCTGTATTTTGTGCTATGCTTGGTGTATCGTGACAGAAGAAAAGAGGGGAAAAGGATGGAAGGGATACAGCAGATCTTGCCGGAGCTGTACCGGATCCCGGTGCCGCTTCCAGGCAATCCCTTAAAGGAACTGAACAGTTATGTGATCCGGGGAGAACGGAACCTTTTGATCGACACCGGTTTCCGCACGGAGGTATGTAAAGCGGCGGTGGAGGAAGGCCTGAGGGAGCTGGGCATCTCGATGGAAGACACGGATATCCTGCTGACCCATCTCCACGCGGACCATGCGGGGAACGCGCCGGATCTGATCAGGCCCGGCGGGAAGGTGTATCTGGGACGGACCGATATCCGCTATCTGAAGCGGTCGATGGGGACGGACCAGGCCAAGGAGCTCCACCAGATACAGAAGGAGAACCTGCTCCGCCATGGCGTTCCTCTTGGGGTGATCCAGGAGATGCTCGCCCAGACGCCGTCCCGGACGATGGCGGGACGGATGGATTTTGATGATTATACGCCGCTGGATGAGGGGGATGTGCTCCAGGCCGGAGGATACCGCCTGCGGGCCATCGAGACGCCGGGACATACGCCGGGGCAGATGTGCTTTCTCCTGGAGGGGACCGGAGCCATGATCCTGGGAGACCATGTGCTGTTCGACATTTCCCCCAATATCACCAACTGGGCGGAGGTGGAGGATTCCCTGGGGGATTATCTGTGCAGCCTGGATAAGATCGGCCGGTATGAGGTGACAGTCCCGCTGCCGGGACACCGGAGGCCGGGGGATTTCCAGAAGCGGGTGGCCGAGCTGAAGGCCCATCACGCCAGCCGGCTAAAGGAGTGCCGGATGGTCGTAGAGCGGCTGGGAAAGGCCAGGCTTTACGACATTGCCGGGCAGCCAGCTGGGATACGTTCCCGGCGGCCCAGCGCTGGTTCGCCCTTGGAGAGTGCCAGGCCCATCTGGCCCATCTGGAACGGCAGGGACAGATCGTCCGCCGGATGGGGGATGAGGGCTGGCATTACGAGACAGAATAAGAGATGAAATAAAAGATGAAATAAGAGACGGGACAAGAGACGACAGACGAGGAGGACTGGATGATGGAGCGGGAGCATGGAGGAATGGGGATCCTTTACGGGATCGGAGTAGGGCCGGGGGATCCGGAACTGATGACATTAAAGGCGGTGCGGCTGATCCGGTCCTGCGACCTGATCGCCGCGCCGGGACCGGACGGGCGGAATAGCACCGCCTATCGCATCGCCCTGGGGGCGGTACCGGAGATCGGGGAAAAGCCGTGCGTGGGCATGGAGATCCCCATGGTCCACGACCGGGCGCGGTTAAAGGCAGCCTATGATCAGGCGGCGGACCAGATCGAAGCCTGGTTAAAGCAGGGGAAGCGGGTGGCGTTTTTAAACCTGGGGGATGTGACACTGTATGCCACGTACCTGCATATCCACCGGCGGATCCGGGAGCGGGGATACCAGGCGGAGCTGATCAACGGCGTGCCCTCGTTCTGCGCGGCTGCGGCTGCGTTCCAGACCGGCCTGGCGGAAGGCCATGAGCAGCTGCATATCCTGTCCAGGCCAGACCAGGTAGAGGCGGGGCTGTCCCTGCCGGGGACCAAGGTGATCATGAAGAGCGGGAGCCGGATGGAAGAGACCGGACGGCTGCTGCGCGGGTGCGGCCAGCAGGTGCTGCTGGCGGAGAACTGCGGCATGGCGGACCAGAGACTGGGATGGGGACCGGAGGCGGTCACCGGAAAAGAAGGCTATTACACCCTGATCCTTGTGAAGGAGGATCAGCCGTCCAGACCAGGCTGAAAGGGCCTTCCAGGCGGCCGGGAGCAGAATTTTTCTTGCATTTTCCGACAAAGGTCATTATAATGGGGTACATAGCTATGCACAGAAAAAGGTGGCATGTTTATGGCAGAGGAACGAATGGAGAAAAACGTGGACGTAGAATTGGAGAACCCGGCGGATTTTACCAGCCCGGAGGTGCTGTACCAGGACCTGATCCAGAGTATCCGGAAGTACCACCCCTCCGACGATATTTCCATGGTGGAAAAAGCGTATAAGCTGGCGAGGGAGGCCCATGAGGGTCAGACGCGCAAGTCGGGTGAACCGTATATCATTCACCCCCTTTGTGTTGCCATCATCCTGGCGGATCTGGAGCTGGATAAGGAGACGATCGTGGCCGGGATCCTCCATGACGTAGTGGAAGATACGGTGATGACCTTAGGCGAGGTGGAGAAGGAGTTTAACGCCGAGGTGGCCCTTTTGGTAGACGGGGTGACCAAGCTGACCCAGATCTCCTGGTCCATGGATAAGGTAGAGATCCAGGCGGAGAACATGCGCAAGATGTTCTTGGCCATGGCGAAGGATATCCGGGTGATCCTGATCAAGCTGGCGGACCGCCTGCACAACATGCGGACCCTCCAGTACATGAAGCCGGAGAAGCAGAAGGAAAAGGCCCAGGAGACCATGGACATCTACGCGCCTATCGCTCACCGGCTGGGTATTTCCAAGATCAAGGTAGAATTAGACGATCTGTCGTTAAAATATTTAAAGCCCGAGGTCTACTATGACCTGGCCGAGAAGATCTCCCTGCGGAAGGAAGCCAGGGAGGCGTTCGTCCAGAGCATCGTAGACGAGGTGTCGGCCCACATGCGGGAGGCCGGGATCGAAGCCAAGGTAGACGGGCGGGTGAAGCATTTCTTCAGCATCTATAAGAAGATGGTGAACCAGGATAAGACCCTGGATCAGATCTACGATCTGTTCGCGGTGCGGATCATCGTGGACACGGTGAAGGACTGCTACGCGGCTCTGGGCGTGATCCATGAGCTGTATAAGCCCATCCCCGGACGGTTCAAGGATTATATCGCCATGCCGAAGCCGAATATGTACCAGTCCCTGCATACGACCCTGATCGGCAGTACGGGACAGCCCTTTGAGATCCAGATCCGG
>DVLJ01000066.1 GCA_018715565.1 Candidatus Ventrimonas merdavium | reverse complement strand
TATACTTGTTTTAAATACGATTTGCAATGCAACACAGGAAAGACAAGTGGAAGCTAAGCGTATTGCTTCTGAAGTGGATGCTATGATTGTCATAGGAGGCAGGAACAGCTCCAACACACAGAAACTCTACGAGATATGCCAAAAGGAATGTAAGAACACTTACTTTATCCAGTCACTCGGCGATTTCAACCCTGAATGTGTGAATTCTGTGCGCAGCGTAGGTATTACAGCGGGGGCATCCACCCCCAATCAAATCATTGAGGAGGTTCATACTAATGTCAGAATTAAGTTTTGAACAAATGTTGGAGGAATCATTAAAAACCATACGTACAGGGGAGATTGTCACTGGTAAAGTTATTGATGTGAAAGAAGACGAGATCGCCCTGAACATCGGTTACAAGTCCGACGGTATCATTCCGAAGAACGAGTACACCAATGATTCCAGCGTTGATTTAAGAGAAGTGGTTCACGTTGGCGACGAGATGGAAGCCAAAGTCATCAAAGTGAACGACGGCGAAGGCCAGGTAGCTCTGTCCTATAAGAGACTGGCAGCCGACAAGGGCAACAAGAGACTGGAGGAGGCATTTGAGAACCATGAAGTGCTGACTGCCAAGGTTGCCCAGGTTCTGGACGGCGGACTGAGCGTGATCGTGGAAGAAGCCAGAGTCTTCATCCCGGCCAGCTTAGTGTCCGACACCTATGAGAAAGACCTGACCAAATACGCGGGTCAGGAGATCGAATTCGTGATCACGGAGTTCAATCCGAAGAGAAGAAGAGTCATCGGCGACAGAAAGCAGCTGATGATCGCCAGAAAAGCAGAGATGCAGAAAGCCCTGTTTGAGAGAATCCACATTGGTGATACCGTAGAGGGTGTGGTAAAGAATGTGACCGACTTCGGCGCATTTATCGATCTGGGCGGCGCTGACGGCCTGCTGCACATCTCCGAGATGTCCTGGGGCCGTGTTGAGAACCCGAAGAAAGTATTCAAGGCCGGCGATCAGGTCCGCGCCCTGATCAAAGACATCAGCGGCGAGAAGATCGCCCTGAGCTTAAAGTTCCCGGAGGAGAACCCCTGGGTGAAGGCTGCTGAGAAGTATGCCGCAGGCAACGTTGTGACTGGCCGTGTTGCCCGCATGACCGACTTTGGCGCATTCGTAGAGCTGGAGCCGGGCGTTGACGCACTGCTGCACGTATCTCAGATCTCCAGAGAGCACGTAGACAAACCGGCAGACGTTCTGTCCATCGGTCAGGTGATCGAGGCGAAGGTCGTTGACTTCAACGGCGAGGACCGCAAGATCAGCCTGAGCATGAAGGCTCTGCAGGTTCCGGCACAGGACGCTCACGCAGAGAACGAGGATGTGGCTGACGTGGACATCGAGGCAGTAGCAGCTGCTGAGGCGGACGCAGAGTAAGCGCCATCCTGGAAGTTCCCTTTCCAGGGACCGGATCATGATCATCCAGAATTTCAGAAGACGGTACCAGACGAGACAGCCTGGTATCGTCTTTTTGCGTCTTTTTTACTTTCAGAAATAGATAATATTGTATTGACATCTAATATTATATGGTGTATAGTATCTATAGAAACATATTATACATCATATAATATAGTTTAAGAGACAATATCATTTATCAAGGAACACTTGAAGCTGGACTATGCTTTGATGAGGAAGAAAGGCGGGCTGGATATGGTTTTTAATACAGGCGCGGCGCTTTTGGACGCGATCGTCCTGGCAGTCGTCTCCAGGGACCAGCAGGGGACCTACGGCTATAAGATCACCCAGGATGTCAGAGCGGCCATCGACGTATCGGAGTCTACGCTGTATCCGGTGCTGCGGCGGCTTTTGAAGGAGGACTGTCTGGAGACCTACGATCTGGCGATCGACGGAAGAAACCGGCGGTATTACCGGATCACGGAGAGCGGACGGCTGCAGCTGAACCTTTACCGGGGAGAGTGGCGCAGCTATTCGGAGAAGATTTCCAGGATACTTGAGGAGGCTGGCGTATGAACAGAACAGAATTTATGAGAGAGCTGGAATATCTCCTCCAGGATATTCCGGAGGAGGAGAAGGAGGAAGCCCTCAGCTATTACCGGGATTACCTGGAAGACGCGGGGGAGGAGAATGAGGATGCGGTGATCCGGGAGTTCGGGAGTCCCGAGCGGGTGGCGGCCATCATCCGCAGCGATCTGAACGGAAGTCTGGAAGAGGGCGGAGCATTTACGGAATCCGGCTACTGGGACGAACGGTTCCGGGATCCCAACTATCAGGTGGTGGAGCGGAAGGACCTGCCGGAACAGCAGGAGGGACCGCAGACCAGTTCACAGGGCACGTGGCAGAGCGGCGGTTATCATGACCAGAGCACCAGAGACCGGGAGCGGCGCAGGCGGCAGGACGCCCTGGACCGGACCTGGTTCAAACGGCTTTTGCGAGTGGCGCTCCTGCTGTTTGTCCTGTCGGTGCTGGCTCCGATCCTTCTGGGGATCGGCGGCACGATGATGGGGACGGCGGCCGGGATCCTTGGCCTGATCATTGCGGCGGCGGTGCTGGTGGGCGCGCTGACCATCGCGGCCTGTATTGGAGCCGTGGTCATGCTGGTGATCGGGATCGGCTTTTTGGCAGCGTCGCCCTGGACGGGAGTCCTGATCCTGGGGATCGGCGTGCTGCTCCTGGGGCTGGGGATCTTCGGCATCGGGTGCTCCGCCCTGTTCTACGGTGTGTTCTGTCCCTGGTGCATCCGGGGGATCCTTGACTGGATCGGCAGGCTTCTGCATCGAAAGGAGAGAAGGATATGAAACGATGGTTAAAGTGGTCGATCATATTGGGGACGGTCTGCTGTGTCTGCGGCGTGGGCATGATCGCGGCGGGAGCTGTGATGGGCGGCGGAGAGAGACTGGCGGTCTATTCCCGGCAGTTCGAGGACTGGAGCGGATGGCACCATTGGGGGGACTGGGATGACTGGCATGATTGGGAGCGCCATCGGGTGTCTCCGTCGATAGAAACCGCTTCTGCCTATGAACCGGTGGAGGCGGATGAGGCAGTGACGCCGGCCGACGCTCCTGGAGCCGCCCAATCCGGGCAGGAGGCAGCAGCGGAGGGGATCTCCTTTTTCGGGATCCGCAGGCTGGAGCTGGACCATCTGAGCGGCTATGCCAAGATCGTAGAAAGCAGCCAGCTGGCGGCAGATGAGATCCGGGTGGCCCAGTCCGGGGACGGGATCGCGTATCAGCCTTATCAGGAGGAGCCGGAGGAGTTAAAGATCGCCGTTCCCAGAGAGCATGCGGCGGCGCGCTGGTCCGGTCAGGACGTGGCGCTGAAAGACCTGCTGATCTATGTGCCGGAAGGCTTCCAGTTCGAGAAGCTGGATGTGGAGAACCAGGCGGGGACGTTCTATGCGGAGCAGATCCAGGCAGAGGAGCTTTCCCTGGAGACGGAGGCCGGTTCTATCCAGATCGACGGCGGCAGTGCGGCGTCAGTGGAGGCAGAGACGGCGGCGGGTTCTGTGATCGTCAGAGCGCCTGCCCGGCAGTCGGCTTTCGCAGAATGCCGCTCCGGCAGCGTAGAGCTTTGGCTGGCCGGCAGCCAGGAGGACTATGATTATGAGATCGAGAACCGGTCCGGCCACATCCTGCTGAACGGAGACAAAGAGCTGGTGGAATATAGCGGCCCCAGGGACGAGATCCATCTGGACAATCACAGAGGACGCAAGGTGGAGCTGGAGTGCCGCTCCGGCGCTATCGCAGTAGAATATGCCCATCAGCCGTGAGAGGAAAAGCTGGAGGAGAAACTGTTTTTAAGATAAGAAACTGTTTTAAGATAAGAAAGGAGACTTGACTTATGGATAATCCGCGCAAATTATATCGTTCTAACACAGACCGGATGCTCTGCGGAGTGTGCGGCGGCATTGGAGAATATTTAAACATCGATCCTACGCTGATCCGGCTGATCTGGGCCGTGCTGGCCTGCTCCGGCACCGGGATCCTGGTCTATATCCTGGCGGCGGTGATCATTCCCCAGGAGCCGGCAGGCTATTAACTGCATAGGGAGAAAAAAACAAGGGCATACTCCTAAGAGTCCCAAGAGACGAGAAAGGAGCGTGCCCTTAGTTATGCCCAAGACAAGCAAGAAGAAACCCTTTGATCCGGAGCACATGACTCCGGAAGAACAGCTGAAGTTTGAGATCGCTGAGGAGCTGGGCCTGGGAGACCAGGTGCTGCAGAAAGGATGGAAATCCCTTACCTCCAAGGAGAGCGGCCGCATCGGCGGCCTGATGGCCCGCCGAAAGCGGGAGATGAAAGAAGCGTCCTCCTCTTGCAAATCCCTCTGAAATTTCCTATAATGGTACGAAAAGGATCATCACAGGCAGGGAAGGACAGCAGGGAAAGGCGAGAGATTTCTGTTCGCAAAGCGCGTGCGGCCGCTGCAGACCATGCAGGGGCCGTTTTCGTTCCATAAAGAAAGGGACCCGTTGTCCCTGGAGAGACGCCTGCCGGGAAGGAGCAGAGGATCTGTGAATACATACCGGATTTTACTAGCAGACGACGAAGAGGAAGTGCGCAAGGCCATCATCCGGAAGATCGACTGGGGCCGTCTGGGGTTCCAGGTGGTGGGCGACGCGGAGAACGGCCAGGAGGCGCTGGAGCAGATCGAGCAGCTGGAGCCGGACGTGGTCATGACCGATATCCGCATGCCGTATCTGGACGGCCTGGCCCTGACGGAGCGGATCCGCCAGAAGTATCCGTCCATGAAGGTCCTGATCTTTTCCGGTTTCGATGATTTTGAGTATGCCCAGCAGGCCATCAAGCTGAACGTGACCGAGTACATCCTAAAGCCAGTGAACGTAGAGGAGCTGACGGAGATCCTGACCCGGGTGCACGCCAACTTAGATGAAGAGATCGCCCAGCGGCGGAACCTGGATCTTCTGCGGGAAAGCTACCAGAGCAGCCTGCCGATCCTGCGGGAGGTATTTTTAAACGACATGGTCTTTGGGCGGGTCAGCCAGGCCCAGATCGCAGAGCGGCTGCGGGAATACGGCGTAGACATCCTGGGGGCCAGGAAGTGGATGGCCGCCCTGCTCCATGTGGAGCAGGAGGCCGCCCAGAACCGGGAATTGTCCGATCACCGGGAGCTGATCCTGATCTCCCTCCGGAAGCTGGCGGAGGACAGCCTGCAGGGGTGCTGCCGGTTCGCCATCTTTAATTCCGCCGCAGGGCTGACCCTGATCGCGGCGGTGGACGGGGACAGCACCCAGACCGGGCTGATCGACCAGCTGGGAGATATCTGCAAGGAGTGCAGGCGGGTGCTGGAGGTGCCGGTGACCATTGCGGTAGGCCATAGCTGCGAGGATCTGACGGAGATCGACCGTTCCTATCAGTCCGCCGTGGACGCTCTGGGCTACAAGGCCATCGTAGGGACGGGAAAGACCATTTATATCAACGACGTAGAGCCCATGGGCAGAGGCAAGCTCCAGTTAGAGGCCAAGGATGTGGCGGAGCTTTCCGCCGCGGTCAAATTCGGGGCTCCGGAGACGATCCGCCTGGCGGTCCACAGCTTGGTGAGCCGGATGGGCGGGGCGAAGGTCCATGTCCGCCAGTACCAGCTTTACAAGCTGGCCCTTGTGAATGTGATGATCCAGCTGATGCAGCAGTATGATATGAGCCCGGACGGGCTGATGGAGCAGGACTGGCAGCCGAAGCTTCTGGAGGATCCGGATCATCTGGAGGAATTTGAGGCCTGGTATGGGAAGCTGGCCCTTTGGATCAGCGAGGGCGTGAACCGGGAGCGGGACAATACCACCCGCAAGGCGATCCTGGAGGCGAAGCAGTATATCCAGGACCACTATCAGGATCCGGACTTGTCCGTGGAGATGATCTGCCGTCAGCTGCACATGAGCCCCGCCTATTTTTCCACCCTCTTTAAAAAGGAGACCGGACAGAGCTACGTGGCTTATCTGACCGACATCCGTCTGGGGAAAGCGGTGGAGCTGCTTAACGAGACCGACGACAAGACCTATGTCATCGCCCGGAAGGTGGGCTATCAGGAACAAAATTATTTCAGCTACGTATTCAAGAAAAAATTCGGCGTATCCCCCACAAAGTACCGGGGCGCCTGATCTGCGGGAGATTGTGTATGCAGGGACAGAACAAACACGGGTTCATGCACCGGTTCAGCATCCGGACAACCATCTATGTCTATTTTACGGTCAGCGCCCTGGTGGCGATCGTGCTGATCGGCGTGTCACTCTACAGCCGCCTGTCCGGCCAGATGACGGCGACCCTCCAGGAGGAGAACCAGGCCCTCCTGACCCAGGTCAACCGCTCCGTAGACTCCTATCTGCGGACGATCATGAAGCTGTCCGACTCTCTGTATTATGGGGTGATCAAGAATGCCGATGTGACGTCCGAGGCGGTCAACAATGAGTTCACCCTGCTGTATGACAACAATAAGGAGCAGATCTCCAATATCGCCCTGCTGTCTAAGGAGGGGGAGCTTTTGCAGGCCGTGCCCGCCGCCCGGTTAAAGCCGGGGCTGGACGCTGCACAGGAGGACTGGTTCTCTGAGACCCTGGAACGCACGGACAACCTCCATTTTTCCACGCCTCATGTCCAGTACCTGTTTGATAATACCGGCAATCAGTACCGGTGGGTCATCACCCTGTCCCGGGCCGTAGAGCTGACCCAGGGCACCTCCACGGAACAGGGCGTGCTCCTGATCGACATTACCTATGCCAGCCTGCAGCAGCTCCTCGATAATATCACCCTGGGGAACGGCGGCTATGTGTACATGGCGGACAGCGGCGGGAGCCTGATCTACCACCCCCGGATGCAGCTGATCGACGCCGGATTGGCGGAGGAGAACCTCCAGGCGGCCGTGTCCTACCGGGACGGCAGCGTGCAGGAGGTCTACCAGGGGCAGGTGCGGGAGGTAACGGTCAAGTCTGTGGGCTATACCGGCTGGAAGCTGATCGGCGTCAGCCCGGAGAACGCCATTTCCCTGAACAACCTAAAGACCAATCTGTTCATCGTCTTTATCGTGGCGTTCGTGCTGTTTATCCTGGTGCTCATCAATGCTTACATATCCACCAAGATCACCGGCCCGATCCAGAAGCTGGAAAAGTCGGTGAACGCCCTGGAGGAGGGGGATCTGGACACGGAGATATCGATCGGAGGCTCCTATGAGATCCAGCACCTGGGCCGCTCCATCCGGGATATGGCCCAGCGGATCCAGGTATTGATGAACGACATCGTCGCCGAGCATGAGTCGAAGCGCAAGAGCGAGTTCGACACCCTCCAGTCTCAGATCAACCCGCATTTTCTGTACAACACCCTGGACATCATCGTGTGGATGATCGAGAATGAGCAGAAGGATGAGGCGGTGAAGGTGGTGACAGCCCTGGCCCGGTTCTTCCGCATCAGCCTGAGCAAGGGAAAGAGCATCATCCCCGTGGGGGACGAGCTGGAGCATGTGCGCAATTACCTGATGATCCAGCAGAAACGGTTTAAGAACAAATTCACCTATACGATCGAGGCGGATCCGGAGGTGCTGGGCTTTGCCAGCTTAAAGCTGATGCTCCAGCCCCTGGTGGAGAACGCCATCTATCACGGGATGGAGTTCATGATGGACGGAGAAGGGGAGATCCTGGTGAAGGCAGAGAAGCGGGAGGACGGGCTGTGGTTCACGGTCCGGGATAACGGTCTGGGGATGACCAAGGAGCAGGCGGAAGGCCTGCTGACCCGGCAGGCCCAGGTGAGCTCCCGGCGGGGCTCCGGCATCGGGGTGAAGAACGTGAATGAGCGGATCCGCCTCTATTTTGGGGAGGGCTACGGCCTGACCATCCAGTCGGAGCCGGATGAGGGGACGCAGATCCTCATCCATCTCCCGGCGGTCACCATGGAAGAGCTGCAGAGGAAGGAGGGGGCGCGATGACCAGAAAAGAAGCGCTGATCTGGACGTTTTACGGAGCCGTTCTGATCCTGCTGTTCCTGGCATCCTCTACGGACCTGCTGATCAAGGAGCGGGAGGATCCGGTGTATCCCATTTCCGTGGTGATCGAGGATTCCACGGACGAGGAATACGCCAACTTCCGCAAGGGGCTGGACCAGGCCGCGATGGAATTCAACGTGGATCTCAGCTTTATCACTTTGTACGAGAAGGACCAGGCAGATCAGCAGATGGAGATGCTCCGCAGAGAGCAGCAGGACGGAGCCGCCGCGGTGATCCTGGCTCCCGTGGACGAGGAGCAGATGGACCAGGCGCTGAATGAGGAGCCTCTCTCCATCCCGCTGGTGCTCTGGAATGCGGAGACGCTGTCTGACCGGGCCAGCGCGCTGGTGTCCGTGGACTGCGCTGCCATGGGAAGGAAACTGGCGGAGCAGGTGATGGAACGCCATGGAACGGAGGAGACGGTCCTTTTGCTTGCCAGCGGGGACAATTCCGTCCGCCGCCGGTTCCAGGCAGGGATCGAGGAGCGGCTGTCCCAGGCAGGCTGCCGCATCAGGCTGGCAGACGGGCAGGAGCGGGAGGATTTCCGGCAGGCGCTGGAGGCGCTCCTTTCTCCGGCGGAGGAGACGGCGGTGGTCGTGGCCCTGGATCAGAAAAGCCTGCGGGAGACGGCGGACCTTTTAAAAGAGTCACCCCGTTACCGTCCTTACGTAAAGGGGCTTTATGGCCGTGGCACCTCGATCCCAATCTTAAACGCCCTGGATCAGGGCTGGATCAGCGGGCTGATGGTCACCGATGGGTTCAGCGCAGGGTATCTGTGCGTGAAGCAGGCCGTGGGGGCCGCCGCAGACCGGCTGGAGGAGACAGAGACGGTCTTAGACATCTACTATATCCAGCGGGAGGACCTGCGGGACGCCCGCTATGAGAAGATGCTGTACCCGATCGAATAAGAACTGCAGAAACGAGCATTAGCGGAGGAGTCATCATGAAGGAACGATACAGCAAGGGAGTCTGGGACAGCGGAGGCGGCCTGAGGGGGGCCTGCCGCCGGGCTCTGCTTTTCTGTCTGGCGGCGTGCGCCGTACTGACCGCCTGCGGAGGCGGCAAGGAGGCCCAGGAGGTGGAGTCTCTGCGGATCGGGGTGAGCCTGTACCGGGGAGACGATACCTTTATCAATAACATCCGCAGCGAGCTGGAACAGAAGGCCAAGGAGTACGAGCAGGAGACAGGGGTCCGTCTGCATATGGACATCCAGGATGCCAAGGGGAGCCAGAACACCCAGAATAACCAGGTGGAGCGCTTCATCTCTCTGGGATGTGACGTGCTCTGCATCAATATGGTGGATCGGACCAATGTATCTCTCATCATTGATAAGGCGATGGCCGCCGGAGTCCCGGTGCTGTTCTTCAACCGTCAGCCAGTGGAGGAGGACATGAACCGGTGGGACCAGCTTTATTACCTGGGGGTAGATCCCAAGGAATCAGCCGTCCTGCAGGGAGAGATCCTGGTGGATCTTTATCGGGAGCACCCGGAACAGGTGGATCTAAACGGCGACGGTGTGATCAGCTATGTGCAGCTGGAGGGGGAGAGCAGCCACCAGGACGCCCTGATCCGTACCGAATGGTCAGTCCGGACCATGCGGGATAACGGCGTTCCCGTAGAAAAGCTCACCGGGGGCATCGCGAACTGGGAGCGCAGCCAGGCATCGGCGCTGATGGAGCAGTGGCTGGAAAAGTATCCGGATCAGATCGAGCTGGTGATCAGCAACAATGACGACATGGCGCTGGGAGCGATCGACGCCATGGACCGGGCGGGCGTCAGGGACATCAATCTTCTGGGGATCGACGGCACCGTGCCAGGGATCGAAGCCGTAGACAGCGGAAAATTGCTGGGAACGGTGGCTTCCGATAAGGAGGAGTTCGCAGAAGTGATGCTGGGGATCGCCATCGCAAAGGCGAAGGGAGAGCCCCTACCCGACGGGATCACCCTGGAGGAAGGAAAATATTACTGGTGCGGCCAGGATGTGGTCAAGCGGGATGAAGATAAAGTGATCAAAAATAAATGATTTCGACAGAGAATATTGACAAAAATCGACAAAATCAAAGAAAATCAATAATCATTCCATAAAAAATATATGGAAAAATGTACAATACCGTTGTATAATAAAGGAGGTGTTGAGGTAAAACAACCAAAAAC
>DVLJ01000065.1 GCA_018715565.1 Candidatus Ventrimonas merdavium | reverse complement strand
AGCCAGGTTGCCGGAGTATCTCCAAAACGCACTTCTTTATGGGCGAAGTTGCGGCATAAACCATTAATTTGTTAGCTGAAATATTGAATTTTCAAGGTGCGAAGCCCATTTTAGATATGGGAAGTCTTAGTTCCTTATTCTTCTTATCTTCCTTACATGGATCCTGCAATGGATCCTGCAATGGATCCTGCGTCATCCGAACCGAAGCCGGTCCGCCTACTCTTCGATCGCTACGTAGTCCTCCGGAACGGTCACGCCCAGAGCCTCGCAGATCGTCGGGTTGTACTTCTTGGTGAATTCCGGTGCATACTCGATCGGCATCTCGGAAATGTTGGACTCGCCAGTCAGCACCTTCACTGCCATCTTACCAGTAGCCACGCCCAGATCATAGTAGTCGATGGACAGGGTCGCCACGCCGCATCCGCTGCAGATGCCTTCCTCACCGGCGATCACCGGAACCTCTGCCGGCTGGCAGATATTGTTGATGATCTCAGTGTTGGATGCTACGGTATTGTCCGTGGGGACATAGATCACGTCGCAGGCGTTGGCCGCGTTGGTCGCGATGGTCGCCAGGTCGTTGGAATCGGAAAATGCGTAGTATTCACAGCTGTAGCCCATCCCCTCCAGGGCTTCCTTCACAACGTCTACCTGGTACTGGGAGTTCGCCTCTGCGGAGCAGTATAACAGGCCTACGTTCTTGGCATCCGGGAACAGCTCCTGGAGCATCGCCGCCTGCTCGTCCAAGGGAGCCAGATCTGCCGTACCAGAGATATTGCCGCCTACGGTGCCGCTGAAATCATCGATGCCCAGGGCCACGCCGTACTCCGTTACGGAAGTGCCTAAGATCGGGATCTCGCTGGTGCCTGCCTGAGCCGCCTGCAGGGCTGCTGTGGCATTCGCCATGATCAGATCCACGTCGTTGGATACAAAGCTGTTGATAATGGTGGAGCAGGTGTTGGAATCTCCCTGCGCGTTCTGTACGTCAAAGGTAACGGCATCGCCTAATGCCTCGGTGATCGCATCCTGGAAGCCCTGGGTCGCCGCATCCAGCGCCACATGCTGCACCAGCTGGCAGATGCCTACGGTATAAGTCTCGCCTGATCCGGAAGCTGCCTCTGTCTCAGCAGCCTCTTCTCCTGCCGCCTCGCTTTCTCCGGCTGCCTCAGTAGCCGCTTCGGTCGCCGCTTCCGTTGCCGCCGCCGTGGTCTCTGCGTCGGAACCGCCGCATGCGCTCAAGGACAGGACCATCGCCCCGCTCATCAGGACTGCCATCATCTGTTTCATCGATCTTTTCATAATTCTTCTCCTCTTTTCCGCCAGTTTGTCCTGGAGGGATCCCCCCGCGAACGATATTAATCATACTACGAAAATTTGTCGCTGTCAACTTATATCGCTTTAATTTTTAAAACTTTCAAGCGTTAAAGTGTCTCAGAAAGAAATGAAAAAAGAAAGAGGCCGCGGATCACTCCGCAGCCTGCCCATCTCTTCCGGATCTATCCTTATTCCCGCACGCCGTCAGGTCCCAGCCGATAGCCGTCGATCACCGTATCGGCAGCCATCCGGCCGTCCTCGTACAGATAATAATATACCCCCGGCTTCTCCCGCAGCCAGCCGGTCTGCATCACGCCTGTATCCGGGTCCGTATAGTACCAGTCCCCGTTCCAGACGAACCAGCCCACCGCCATCCGGCCATCCTCGCTCAGATAATACCGCTGCCCGTCCACAGTCTGCCAGCCGGAGAGCCGGTAGCCATTCTCATCCAGGAGATACCAGTCGCCCCGGATGAGATGCCAGCCGCCGGGCAGGAAGTTCCCCTCCCCGTCATCGTAGCGGCTCCCCTCCAGGTAATTGCGCCACATCCCTTCCGTCAGTCCGATCACCGGGCTTTCCTGAAAATCCATATCCGGGGATCCGACCCAGGCCCCCGCCTGCACGTATCCGTCCGTCATGCTGTAGCCCTGCTCCTTGATCCGGGGGACTGCCCGCACCACAAAGAAATAGGTGTGCAGATCGTCCATGTATTCCCGGAAATCCACGCTGGTGGAGGAGGTGCGGAAGGTGGCCACGGCGATCATCTCCTCGTCGTCCATATCCACCCACTGCCAGTTTTCCTCATCCCGCTCCACGTAATCCGATTCAAACAGCTTGACCTGATACTCATGGGCGCTCTTCACTGAAGACCATTTCCCCATGGTCTTCGTCTCCCACCACACGTGCTCCGGCTTGCCCAGCTGGATCCGCTCCGGCTCCTTATCCGAGGCCCAGGCCTGCATCATCCCGGTCCTACCGGCGCTTTCCGGGCATAGTCCCGCTCCCCAGATCCCGCCAAGGGCCAGGCACAGCCCCAGGCAGACTGCCCGGCAGACTTGCCTGATCCTGTCTCTGCCGCTGCTTCCCGCAGCCTTATGTCTCCGATCCATCCTCTCGTTCCTTTCTCTGCGTTCCCGTGCTACTCGCTCCGCAGCGCGTCGATCGGGTTTAATTTTGCCGCCCGGCTGGCCGGCATATAGCCGAACAGCAGGCCGATCCCCACCGATACGCTGAAAGAGACCACTACCGCGGAAAAGGTGGGCGTGGCGTTCAGTCCGGCCACTGCACCCACTGCGGAGGTGGCCACGCTCCCCAGAAGGATGCCGATGATCCCGCCCAGGGAGCTTGTCACTGCCGCCTCGATCACGAACTGCTGCATGATCACGCTCTTTCTGGCCCCCAGGGCTTTCCGGATCCCGATCTCCCGCGTCCGCTCCGTCACGGATACCAGCATGATGTTCATCACGCCGACTCCCGCCACCAGAAGGGAGATCCCGGCGATCCCGCCCAGACCGGCGGAGACCATGGCGATCATAGAGTTCAGCTCATCCAGCATCTCGCTCATGGCCGTCACCGAGTACAGATCCTCATTTTTAAACTTCTCGTAGAGGAAATCCTCGATCAGCTCCGTATACTCGGACGCGTTCTCCAGATCCGTGATGGTGAACGTATAGTTGTTGATATTGGCATTCCGGGCCATCTTCACCGCCCGGGTATAGGGCATCCAGAGGAAATCGTCGCTCCCTCCGTCGTCCATCTCGTCGTCCTGCTGTTCGGCAATGCCCACGATGGTAAAGGCATAGCCGTTGACCTTGACCGTCTCCCCGTATGCCTTCTCAGCGCTCCCATAGAGCTCCTGGGCCACCCAGGCGCCGATCACGCAGACCTTCTGCCGGGACAGAAGATCCGCGTACTGGATATTCCGCCCATATTCCAGCTCCCAGCCCTTGATCCCTAAGTAATCCTCGCTCACCCCGGTAATGGAGGTCCGGGTCATGGAATCGCTGCCGTGCTTGACCGTACCGGGCACGCTCACCGTAGGGGACATATGATCGAAGATCTCCCCGTGCTCGCCGTAAAACTCATACATCTCCTCGTCCGACACCGAACGGGAAGATAAATTCGTCACGTTCACAGAGATCTGATTGGTCCCCAGGCTGGCAAAGCTCTCCGTCATATAGGACATGTAGGCGTTGACCAGGCTCACCAGGATGATGACCGAGGCCACGCCGATGATGATGCCCAGCATCGTCAGAAAGGAGCGCATCTTATTGCTCCAGATACTTTTCATTGCCAGCTTGAATGATTGCAGCATACTCCTTCACATCTCCGTTAAAATTGATCTTGCCGTCATGGATCCGCACCACATGCTTCGCCTCCATGGCAATGGAATTGTCGTGGGTGATCATGATGATGGTGTTGCCCTCCTGGTTCAGCTCCTTTAAAAAGTCCAGCACCTCCCGGCTCGTCCTGGAATCCAGGGCGCCGGTGGGCTCATCCGCCAGGATCAGGGAGGGGTTCCCCGCCAGGGCCCGGGCGATGGACACCCGCTGCTGCTGGCCGCCGGAGAGCTGGTTGGGCATGTTCCGCCACTTTTCCGCCAGGCCCACCCGCTCTAAGGACTTCATGGCCCGCTCCCGCCGTTCCTCCCGCCCGACCTTGGCGTATAAAAGAGGCAACTCCACATTCTCCAGCAGGTTCGACTTCGGGAGCAGGTTGTACTGCTGGAAGATAAATCCGATCATCCGGTTCCGGATATCCGCCAGCTGGTCGTCGCTCATCTGGTCCACGTCCTCGCCGCCTAACAGATAGCTGCCGGAGGTGGGCACGTCCAGGGCCCCGATGATGTTCATCAGGGTGGATTTGCCGCTGCCGGACTTGCCTACGATGGCTACGAATTCCCCCCGCTCCACGGTCAGGGAGATGCCGTCGTTGGCCCGCACCTCCTCGCCGCCCATCTGATAGATCTTATAGATATCCTTCAGTTCGATCAATGGTCCTTCCATCGGTTACCGCCTTCCTCCAGGTCCGCCTGCCGGACCGCCGCCTGCCGGTCCTCCAGCAGGTCCGCCGGCTCCCGGGCCGCGCATCTGGAACATTTCCACCGCATTCCCTGCGGAGGACTCATCTACATATACTTCGTCCCCCTCGGAAAGGCCGCTGAGGATCTCCACGTAATCCTCGCTGGTCAGTCCGGTCTCTACCTCTACTGCTTTAAAGCCGGCCGGCACATTGCCGCCTGGGCTGGGCTCCGGCTCTGCGCCCGCGCTGCCGTCTGCCGCCGCGCCGCTGTCCTTTACATACACCCGGTTGCCCCGCATCAGAGCATCCACCGGGATCATCAGGGTATCCTCCACCTGATCCAGGATGATCACCCCATCCACGTTCATCCCCGGCAGCAGGTCCCCGTTCTCGTCTAAGGTGACCGTGACCGGATAGTTGGTGACGCCGTTGGACTGGGTGCTCTGCAGGCTGACATTGGTCACGGTGCCTGTAAAGGTCTGTCCCTCCAGCGCGTCCGCCGTGACCCGTACCTTCTGTCCTACTTTGACGATGCGCACATCCAGCTCATCCACCGACATTTCAAAGGTCAGCTCCGATAAGTCGTAGATCACCGCCAGGGTGGTGTCGCTGCTGCCGGAGCCGCGGCTGATATTGTCCCCGGCCTTAATGTTTTTCGTGATCACCTGGCCGGAGATCGGCGCCGTGATCGTATAGTTGTCATAGTTGTCCTGGGTGGAATCCAGCTTGCTCTGGGCCGACTGGATATTTTCCTTGGCCGAGTCAACGGAATCCTGGAAATTATCCAGAATATCCTCCACATCCTTGCTCCGGATCCGGAACAGGGGAGTCCCTACGGTCACGTAATCCCCCTCGTTCACCAGCATGGCTTCCACCTCCAGGCTGCCGTTCCCGGAGATCTCGGCGTTCATCACCGTATCCGTCACCGGCTCAAAGGTGCCCTCCGCGCCGGATAAGAACGAGCCTACCTGTACCGCAGCCACATGGGAGGTGGTCAGTCCCCCGGGATTCGCCACCTCCAGGGTGACATACCGCACCATCCGGCCGCCATCCAGGACCTCGTCCATGTTGCTCACGGCCGTCACCACGCCGCTCAGCTGCTCGCCGGTGTCCACCAGGGTGATGGTCCCCTGGTTCCCCACGCCGATCATCGCCGCTTCGCCGGATAAGAACGGCACCTTGATCTTCATGCTCTGGTCATTATAGATCGTCGCCAGCTGGGTATTGGGGGAAACCTTATCCCCCGGCTCGATGTTCAGCTCCTTTACAAACCCGGTGCGGGTAGACTTATAGGTATTGCCGCTGTAGTCGGCGGCCGCCTCGTTGTAGTCCTCCAACGCCTGCTGATACTGCTTGTTGGCCCTGGATAAGGAGCTGTTGGCTGAATCCAGCTCCGACACCATGGAGCTGGAATCGATCTGATACAGCACCTGGCCTTCGGTCACCTGGTCGCCTTCCTCAAAATCCGCGGCGATCACCTCCCCTTCCACCAGGGACGTGATGCTGTAGGTATCCTTCGGCGAGATCACCCCGGAGGAGGACAGCTCAGAGGTCAGATCCCCCCGGGTCACCTTCGCCGTATTCTGGGCCTTGGCATCCGCCGACGCCATCCTGGCCTCCCGGGAATGCTTCTGCCAGAACAGAGAGCCTCCGATGATGGCGATCAGCGCCAGTACGGCAAAGAACACCCATTTCCCGCCTTTTTTATTCCGCCTGTTCCGGTTCCTCCGGTCCTGGAACCGCTCCAGCAGTCCCTTCCTTTCTTCCTGCTTCTTGTTATCCTTCCACATGCCGTCCATGCTCCCATCAGTCTTCTACATAATCCACTACCGTGTAAGTAGCGTCGTCGTTGGCGTTCACCGTCTTTTCGCAGATCAGGGTCACCCGGTCGCCTACCCGGATGGACCCGTAGATGGAAAATGCAAACTGCATCTCCGAACTGGTCAGCTTATACTCCTGTCCGTCGTCCAGGACCACCGCCGTAGGCGTCATCACATTGGAGGAGCTGTAGTAGATGGTCTCTACCGTTCCCCGGACCGCGCACCGCCCGGTCTGTACATCCTCGTCCGTCAGATACGCCCAGACCGTCTTGGCCGTGGTGTTATAGTAGATCACCACGTAGCCGCTGGAGATATAGCTTTTCAGGCTCTCATAGGAGGACGCCTCCCCATTGATGAAGATATTGGCCTCCTGTACATTGAACGGCACATAGTCGCCCAGCTGGCTCCCCTTCCGGATCAGCTTCGGTCCCTTTAAGGTGTTGTCCGCCAGCTCCATGGGGTTTACTTCCCCGTCGGAATTCAGATCCGCTCCCAGCACAGCAGCGTATGCCTGGCCGGATTTGGTGTCGGTCTTTAACAGGTTGTAGAACAGGTTGATGCAGTCCTCCTTCGTCAGGATCTCCGTGGGCTGGCGGTTCAAGGAATCGTTCAGCTCCAGGGAATAGAACAGCGACATCCGGGAGTCCAGCACATTGCCGGAAAAGTCCTCGTTGGTGTAGCCCAGGAGGGCCAGCACGCCCCGGGCTGCCTCCTGCAGGGTAATGGCCTGGTCCGGCTTGAACACGCCGCCCAGATACCCGGTCATCCAGTTGTGATCCGCCGCGATTCGGATGCTGGGGGCATACTCATAGGACGCCGGCACGTCGGCATAGACCGACACGCTGCTGGCTGTGCTGAGATAATCCCGATAGGTGGAGGCGTTGACCAGCATCCTGGAAAACTGTCCCCGGGTCACATATTCCTGCAGGCCGGTGGAGGTATTGCTCATGATCCCGGTCACCCCGACTACCTTCCTGCGATAATCCATATTGTCGTCTGCCGCCAGGGCTTCCATGGACGGCCATGCGGAAAATCCGGCGGAAACGGCTGTGACCGCAGTTACGGCCGCCAGTCCCCGGACTCCCCACTTCCATGCTCTGCATTTCATGGTCTGATACTCCTTCCGATGTGAAAACTCTCCCTATCCCCTATACCAGGTACGGAAATACCCAGTATGTATGATCTCTTCAAATAAAATAACAGGAGTTTGTGAGGAAATTGTGTTCAATTCATGAGGAATCTGTCAAAATTCCCAAGCATTTCCCATCAATCTCCCCACAGCTCCTGTCCTGATCCTGCCATTATGTATCCGAAAAGCCGTGCTACAGCAGCTCCTGATAGACCCGCAGCACATTTTTGGAAAAGACTGCCTCGATCTCTCCGGTGGTGAACCCTTCCCGGGCCATCACGTCCGCCAGCAGCTGCATGCCGGAGCAGTCTCCCATCTCGATCTGGCTGGATACCCCGTCAAAATCCGAGCCTAACCCGATGCAGCCGATACCGCCCACCTGCTTCATATGCTTCATATGGGCCACCATATCCAGGCAGCTGCTGTATCCCTCGTCGCTGCCGTCCTCCGTATCCCGCAAAAACAGAGAGCAGTAATTGATCCCGGCCACGCCGCCCCGCTCCGCCAGGGCCCGCAGCATCTCATCCGTCAGATTCCTGGCATGGGAGGCTAACGCCCGGGCGTTGGAATGGCTGGCCACGAACGGCTTCTTCGTGTGCCGGATCACATCCCAGAACCCGGCGTCGTTTAAGTGGGAGACGTCAATGATCATCCCCAGACGCTCCATCTCTTCCAGGAAGGCAATGCCCGTCTCCGTCAGATGCCGCTCAGTATCCGCGATGCTGCGGGGCGGTTTATCCGCGTGCTCCCTGGGCTGCTCCATCCGGTTGGGGAATCCCAGTTCATTGGGATAATTCCAGGTGATGGTCATCATCCTTGCTCCCAGCCGGTAGAAATCCCGCAGATAGGACAGATCCCCCTGGCACACGCCGCCCTCCTCCAGGGTCAGCATGGCGGACATCCTTCCGGCGGCCATATTCTCCTGGATATCCTTCCAGCTGCGCACCACGCCGATGCGGTCCTTATGGGCGTCCATCTCCGTGTAGAACGTATCCGCCAGCTTCATGGCGTACTCGAAGGGCTTCTCCACCCGTCCCAGATGGACGAACAGGGCAAAATTCTGCAAAAGATAATCTCCCTTTTCCATCTTCTTTAAGTCGATGCAAAGGTCGTTCTCCAGGATGGACGCTTCCTTTCCGTCCCGGTGGCGGTAATAGATCTCCGCGATAGTATCGCAGTGCATATCCACTACTTTCATGTGTCAATCCCCCTATTCTGCGTCTTCTGCCGGCTCCCCGGCTTCCTGGATCTGGCCCGGGACCTCCTCTGCTTCCCCGGCGATCTCCGCCTCGATCAGCGCCCAGATCTCGTCCCGTCCCTGCTTCGTCTCCGCGGAGAACGGGATGAGCACGTCGCTCTTTTCCATCCCCAGCCCCTGCCGCAGCATCTTCACATGCTTCTGGACCTGGCTCCGCTTGATCTTATCCAGCTTCGTGGCG
>DVLJ01000064.1 GCA_018715565.1 Candidatus Ventrimonas merdavium | reverse complement strand
GTTTTTACAAGAACTGAAAGGCAAAAATGTCAGGTTTGCATAAAAAAATGGCTGAAAAAAACATCAAAAAGCGGAAAAACCAGATCATTCCAAAAAGGAATGCGTTTGAACGAAAACAATGAATTTTACAGAAGAACAAAGTGGGGCTAGAATGAGGCTATCAGGCAGGAGACAACGCCGGAGGGCAAAGCAGCCGAGAGAAAGATCCTCAGCCAGCCGGAAGGCGGACCAGCAAAAAGGAGGAAGAACATGGTTATTGAGAAAAACGCAATGGCCGGGACCCTGGAATCCAGCGACGCCCAGGTGACCGTAGAACCGGGAACGGGCCTGGAGCTGGAGATCCAGAGCAGCGTACTGAACCAGTACGGCAGACAGATCAAGGCAACCGTATTGGAGACCTTACAGCGTCTGGACGTGACGGACGCAAAGGTAAAGGTAGTAGACAAAGGGGCTTTGGACTGTACCTTAAAAGCCCGTGTAGAGTGCGCCGTGTTCCGCAGCTGCGGGGTATCGGCAGCAAATATCCCCTGGGGAGGTGTTGTACGTGATTAATCGACCGAAGCCAGACAAGAAGCGGCTGCGCCGCACCATGATGTTCATGAATGCCCAGAAGCCGGGCCTGATCAAGGATGCTTATATCTATGGAAGCGACAGCATCATCCTGGATCTGGAGGACGCGGTGGCGGAGAACCAGAAGGATGCGGCCCGGTTCAGCCTGTACCATGCGTTAAAGAGCATTGACTACGGCGACACCGAGGTGATCGTCCGGATCAACGGCCTGGATACGCCCCACTGGAGAGAAGACGTGCGGGTCTGCGTGGCAGGCGGCGCCGACGGTATCCGCATCGCCAAATGTGAAAACGCCGAGATGGTCCGCCAGGTAGAGGAAGCGGTGCTGGCTGCAGAGCGGGAGTTTGGCGTGGAGGAGGGACGGACCCTTCTAATGGCGGCCCTGGAAAGCCCCATGGGCATCATGAACGCCTATGAGATCGTTACCGCCTCCGACCGGATGCTGGGCTGCGCCATTTCCGGCGGCGACTTCCGCAAGAGCATGCACGTGCAGATCCAGCGGGATGGTGTGGAAATGATGGTAGCCAGAGGACAGATGCTGTTGGCCGCCCGGGCAGCCGGAGTACAGTGTTTCGACACCATGTTCCCCAATATCGACGACATGGACGGCTTTAAAGCAGAAGTTATCCAGAATCACAAGATGGGCTTTGACGGCAAGAGCATCGTCAATCCCAAGCAGATCGCCTTTGTTCATGAGACCTTTGCTCCCACGGAGAAGGAGATCGCCTACGCCGAGAAGCTGGTGCGGGGCTGTCAGGCTCAGGCGGACGCAGGCATCGGCGTGTATACCGTAGACGGCAAGATGGTAGACATCCCGTTCTTTGAAGACGCGAAGCGCATCATCGCCCTGGCGAAGGCCTGCGGCGTATACCACGGAGATCTGTAAGGAAGGAGCGTGCAAGGACCATGATCAATGCAGTAGGCAGAGACATTCCCGACTATCTGTTGCAGAACGGCAGAGAGGTCTATCAGGGAAAAAATGATAAAGACGGACAGTACATCAAGAAAGCGTCCCCCACAGTACGGCGGGGAGAAAAACCGGTGGACAGCAAGCTGTGCGCCACCATCCGGGAGGCCTGTGAAAAATGCGGCGCCCACGACGGCATGACCTTTTCCTTCCACACCGAATTCCGGGACGGCGATTATGTAGCCTCCATGGTATGTAAGGTGCTGGTGGAGGAAATGGGCTTAAAGGATCTTCATGTGGCGGCTACTTCTTTAGGTTCTGCCCAGGATATCTTCGCGGATTACATGGAGCAGGGCATCATCGTAGAGGCCCAGACCTCCGGCGTTCGGGGACGGATCGGTGAGGTGATCTCCGCAGGCAGATTAAAGAACCCGGCGATCATCCGCAGCCACGGCGGACGGCCCAGAGCCGTAGAGGCAGGAGAGGTCCATATTGATATCGCCTTCTTAGCGGCGGCTACCTCCGACTGCTGCGGCAACGCCAAGGGCACCGGCGGCAAGAATAACTGCGGCTCCATGGGATTTGCCAACCATGACGCCCACTACGCGGACCATACGGTGATCATCACCGATACCCTGGTTCCCTTCCCCAATCTGCCGTCCTCCATTTCCTGCATCGACGTAGACGCGGTGTGCGTGGTTGACGCCATCGGCGACCCGAAGAAGATCGCCACCAAGGAAGCCCGGATGACCGATAATCCCAGAGAACTGATGATGGCTCAGAACGTAGCCAACGTCATTGCGGCTACCCCGTATTTTAAAGACGGCTTTTCCTTCCAGACCGGCGTTGGCGGCCCGTCTCTGGCGGTGAACCGTTTCCTGGAGGAGCACATGCGGGAGAAGAATATCAAGATGAGCTTTGCCTTAGGCGGCACCAGCTCCGCCATCTGCGCTTTGCAGGATAAGGGCCTGGTGGATTACATCCTGGATACTCAGGACTTTGACCAGGGAGCGGCGGCCCACTTATTCTCCAATCCTCATCACATCGAGATCGACTTAAGCGAGTACGCCAACGCCTCCAACAAGGGCGCTTATGTGAATAAGCTGGATTTCGTAGTCCTGTCTGCCCTGGAGATCGACACCAAGTTTAACGTAAACGTGATCACCGGCTCCGACGGCGTGCTGCGGGGTGCTCCTGGCGGACACCCGGATACGGCGGCGGGAAGCAAATGCTGCATCATCGTAACCCCTCTGACCCGGGGCCGGATGGCGACTGTGTGCAAGGATGTGGTGACCGTGACCACACCGGGCGACTGCGTAGACGTGCTGGTGACCGACTACGGCATCGCCGTGAACCCGGCCCGCCAGGATCTGATCCAGTGCCTGGACGCTGCGGGGATCAAGCATGTCACCATTGAATACCTTCAGGAAAAGGCGTATAGTCTGGTTGGAGAGCCGGATCCCCTGGAGTGGGAGGATCAGGTCGTGGCTATCGTAGAGGCCAGAGATGGCACTATCCTGGACGTAGTAAGAAAGATCAAGCCGTATCAGTTGGAAGACTAAATTCGGTTTACAAATGAAGGGAGAACGGTTATGTTATCTGTAATAGGATTTATCCTGATGATCGTATTGATGATCGTCCTGATCAAAAGCTGGGTGAGCCCGCCGGTGGCGTTCATCGGTCTGCCGCTGTTAGCGGCCCTGATCGCCGGATTTTCGCTGGCGGATATTGGGGGATTTATCGAGACTGGCATGGAATCCATGCTGAGCACGGCAGTGCTGTTCGTATTTTCCATCTCGTATTTTACGCTGATGGACGAGATCGGGCTCTTTGACCCGATCATCAACGCCCTGACCAAGAAGGCGGGGAAGAAGGTGGGGATGGTTGTGATCGCCCTGCTTCTGACTACCTTTGTCGCCCACTTAGACGGCTCCGGCGCTACCACGTTCCTGATCGTGGTCCCGGCGTTCCTGCCGATCTTCAAGCGGCTGGGCATGCGGCCTCAGGCCCTGTTAGCTATGATGTGCGGCCCTTACGCGGTGATGAACATCCTGCCCTGGGGCGGCCCCACCATGCGGGCGGCTACGGTAGCCGGCATTGAGACTGGCGATATGTATGCCTTTATCATTCCCGGGGTGGTGGTATTGATCATCCTGGCGTTTGTTAATGCGGGGCTGATCACCAAATGGGAGTTAAAAAACGGACTGCGCCCGGAGGAGGTGGCGGAAGACGGCGCAGGCGGCAAGACGGAGAAAGGAGACCGCACCTGGAAATACTGGTTCAATCTGGCACTTACCATTGTGATGCTGGTGTGCCTGTTCCTGGATACGCCCCTGCCCCTGTATTCCATCTTTATGATCGCCTACGCGATCGCCCTGGTGGTGAACTTCCCGGAGACAAAGACCCAGAACAGCAAGATCAAGTCCCTGGGGCAGAATGCCATGGTAATGACCGTGACCCTGTTCTCCGTAGGTATCTTTATGGGGATCATCAGTGAGACCGGCATGGTGGAAGCCATGGCAAACACCATCGTGGAAGTGCTGCCGGCGTCCATGGCACCCCATATGCACTGGTTCATGGCCCTGTTCTCCGTACCGCTGATGATGATCTTGGGAACGGATGCGTTCTATTACGCCCTGCTCCCGATCATCATCGGAGTGGTATCCCCCTTTGGGGTTGCGGCGGAGGCGGTGGCTGCCACGTTCCTGCTGACCGCGACCTTCGGTACGCCGGTAAGCCCCTCGGTGGCGGCGGTATACGTAGGCCTGGGCCTGGCGGACGTATCCATCGGAGAGCATATCAAGTATTCCCTGAAATTTGTATGGCCCATGAGTATCCTGACTCTGATCGGCGCCACGCTGCTGGGCGTAGTCCCGTTCTAAACTAGGGCCGGTTATAGCTCCCATGACCGAAGGATATGAGCAAATTCTCCAGATTCCATTGATTTTGCGGGATATTAGGACTATAATGAGTGGTAACATGAATTTTTGGAACCGACAGGCGTAAGAGGAAATTCATGATTTCGGTTCATGGAGGATGAAAAAGATGGAAAAGAAAAATCTGGACTGGGCGAATATCGGCTTCACCTATATGCCGACGGATATGCGGTATGTAGCCAATTATAAGGACGGAGCATGGGACGAAGGGACCATGACCGCAGACCCCAACGTGGTGATCAACGAGTGCGCAGGCATTTTACAGTATTGTCAGGAGTGCTTTGAGGGCTTGAAGGCCTACACCACCGCAGACGGAAGCATCGTAACCTTCCGCCCGGATCTGAATGCAGAGCGGATGATGGATTCCTGCGCCAGACTGGAGATGCCTCAGTTCCCCAAGGAGCGGTTCCTGGAGGCAGTGGATAAGGTGGTAGCAGCCAACGCGGCCTGGGTTCCCCCCTACGGCAGCGGAGCGACCCTGTACCTGCGGCCCTATATGTTCGCATCCGGACCGGTGATCGGCGTAAAGCCGTCCACAGAGTATCAGTTCCGGCTGTTCGTAACCCCGGTAGGTCCGTATTTTAAGGGCGGAGCGAAGCCCCTGACCATCTGTGTCAGCGATTTTGACCGGGCGGCTCCCCACGGGACCGGCCATGTAAAAGCTGGCTTAAACTACGCCATGAGCCTGCATGCCAATGTGACGGCTCATGCGGCAGGCTACGACGAGAACATGTTCCTTGACCCGGCGACCCGCACTTATGTGGAGGAAACCGGCGGGGCCAACTTCCTGTTCGTGACCAAGGACGGGGAAGTGGTGACGCCCAAGTCGGATTCCATCCTGCCGTCCATTACCAGACGGTCTCTGGTGTATGTGGCAGAGCATTATCTGGGCCTGAAGGTGACCCAGCGTCCGGTGAAGCTTGCCGAGCTGGCTGATTTTGCCGAGTGCGGCCTGTGCGGCACCGCAGCTGTGATCTCTCCGGTAGGCAAGGTGGTAGACCATGGCAAAGAGATCTGCTTTGCCAGCGGCATGGAGGAGATGGGACCGGTGACCAAGAAGCTGTATGACACCCTGACCGGTATCCAGATGGGCACGATCGAAGCGCCGGAGGGCTGGATCCGGAAGATCCTGTAATGGGATATCAGAACGCAAGATAAGAACAGAATATGAGCAGGGGAAAGGCAGGACGGACAGACCGCCCTGCCTTTCCTGGCATTGGGCAGATGGAACTAGGGCCAGGCAGACAGAGCCAGGGCTAGGCGGACGGAGCCAGAGCCAGACAGACGGAGCCAGGGCCAGGCAGATGGAGCCAAGGACGATGGCTTGGGTCTGACAGAGGGAGAAGGATCAGATGGATCAGAGGATACTAGAGCAGTTAAAGCAGATCACCCCGGAGGAGCAGTCCTATTTAGATGGCGGAGACCGGGTAAAAAAGGAACTTTATACGGTGCAGGAGCGGTTTGAGATCGAGGCGCGGCATTTCCTGGAGGCGAAGAAGCTGATCACGGTGCGGCCCCACAGCCGCTTTGTGGAATTCCCAGAGCATGGGCACAACTACGTGGAGATGATGTATGTGTGCCAGGGGCAGATCACCCATGTGATCGACGGGAAGGAGCTGGTGATGGAGCAGGGGGATCTGCTTCTGCTGAACCAGCATGTCCGTCACCGGATCCGGAAGGCAGGCTATGAGGATATCGGCATTAATTTTATCGCTCAGCCGGAGTTTTTCGAGATCCCGTTCCAGATGCTCCAGAAGCGGTCGGTGATCGCCGATTTCCTGATCAGCATCCTGCGGCAGGAGAGCCAGGGAGCAGGCTCCTATCTGCTGTTCCGTCTGAACGGGGAACAGAGCATCGACAACCTGATGGAGAACATGGTCCGCTCCCTGCTCCAGAGGACGCCCAATGAGGACAGCATCAACCAGTATTCCATGGGACTGGTGTTTTTGTACCTGCTGAACCATTTGGACAGCCTGACCCAAAGCTCCACGTATGACTATCACGAGGTCGTGCTCCAGGCGATCCTCCATTATATCGACGTCCGCTATAAGACCGCCTCCCTGACGGAGATCTCCGGGGAGCTGCACCAGTCCTTGTCTGTGCTGAGCCGTATGATCCGGGAGCGCACCGGGTTTACGTTCCAGGAGCTGCTGCTGCGGAAGCGGCTGCAGAAGGCGGTGATGCTGCTGTTGGAGAGCGACCTGACTGTGGATGAGATCGGAGCCGCCGTGGGCTACGACAATATGAGCTATTTCCACCGCAAGTTCAAAGAACGCTACGGCCAGACCCCTGCCAGATATCGGCGGGAGCATCGGGAGGAGAGTACGGTGCGGATCTGACGGAGAGGATGGAAGGCAAGAGCTCCAAAAGAGGAGAAAACTAGCGGATATAGAAGAAAATAAAAGAAAGCAAAATAAAAGAAAGGTCCCCGGACTTGACAGTGAACTGCTTCCCGTCAAGTAGACAATCAAAAAAATATAATTTTTTCTGCCAGCAGGTGATACCTACTGGCAGATTTTTACGCTGCCTGTAAATATTTTTCGTGTTTCTCCATTGGTGTTACTATACCAAGCTTCCTCTGCAAACGTCTGTTGTTATAGTAATTGATATATTCCTCAATCATGTCCACCAGAGTTTCTCTGTCTATAAATCGTTTACCATAATAACGCTCCCGTTTTAGAATTCCCCAGAATCCTTCCATTGGTCCATTATCGATACACTTTGCTACTCTGGACATGCTCTGCATCATCCCTGCAGCTTCAAGTTTTGCATGAAAAACTCTATTGGTGTATTGAAAGCCTCTGTCACTGTGAAACATCGGATGTGCATCAGGATTATCTTTGACTGCATCATCAAAGGTATCAAACACCAATGCATTATTATTACTGTCGCCAATACGGTAGGATACGATTCTTCGATCATACAGGTCAAGAATCGCACTTAAATATATCTTGTGCTTTTCAATTCCGATATAGTAGTGAAATTCAGTTACATCAGTCAACCACTTTTCATTCGGAGCTTCTGCTGTAAATTCACGATTCAGGATATTTTCGGCTATGTACTGTGGATTTGCAGTCTGTCTTGTACAGCTATCATTTGCATATTTGATGGTGGATTTGATACCAAGCTTCCGGCAGATGCGCAAAATACGTTTATCATTTACATCAACGTCATGGTAACGCTCCAACTCATCACGGATTCTGCGATAACCCTTATCAGGTGATTCTATGTGGATTTTTTCTATCAGTTCCGCAATTTTTCGGTTTTTCTGTTCATTCTCTGACATTTCATGGTTCAGCC
>DVLJ01000063.1 GCA_018715565.1 Candidatus Ventrimonas merdavium | reverse complement strand
AATTTGCGGTTCCTGGCCTATAATACAATAGATTACGTATGAGGTGAGAGCAGATGCTGGAACGATTATGGAAAAAGACGGTGAACCGGGAGACGGTGTCCTACCTGATCTTTGGCGTGCTGACGACCCTGGTGGACTGGATCAGCTATTGGCTGATGCGCCAGGGGGAGATGGATTATAAGCTGGCGACCGTGCTGTCCTGGGCGGCGGCGGTGCTGTTCGCGTTCGTGACGAATAAGCTGTTCGTGTTCAACAGCCGGAGCCTGGAGCCCAAAAAGGTGTGGAACGAGTTTGTCTCGTTCGTCCTCTGCCGGGCGGCTACCGGGGCCTTTACCGTGGTGGCTATGATCGCGATGGTGGACGGGCTGGGGATCCGGCAGGACTTTATCTGCAAGGTGGTGGTGTCCGCCATTTCCCTGGTGATGAACTATGGGTTCAGCAAGCTGTTCATATTTAAGAAAGAAGCGGATGGTGCGGATGATCAGCCATAGATGAGGAATGTTTTATGATGGAAAAAGGGAACAACAAGGAGACGGTGTCGGAGCTGCTGGCTGAGATGGAGAGCGCCGTGGCCCGGGTGGAGCAGGGAAGGCCAGGCAAGGCGGCCGGGGAGGACCCGGTCCCGGGAGCGCTGGGTCCGGAAGTGAGGACTCCGGGAGCGCTGGAGCGGGAAGAACTGGCTCCGGGAGAGCTGGGCCCGGAAGCGAGGACTCCAGGAACGCTGGGGCGAGAAGATCTGGCTCCGGGAGCGATGGGCTCTGAAGCGAGGACTCCAGGAACGCTGGGGCCGGAAGAGCTGGCTCCGGGAGCACTGGCTCCGGATGAGGAGGACGGCCTGGAGCTGGAGCCGCTGGATCTATATGAGGAGGATCCGGGCACAGTTCGAGGCGGGGATCTGCCGGCAGGTCCGGCTGTCTTTTCCTATAGTCTGGTGCGCCCCAGGGATGCTTATCTGGCGGCCTTTTTTATCCCGGTGGTGATCATGATCATCATCTTTGCCCAGCGGGGGATCTTCCCCTTCGGGGAGGAGTCCTTCCTGCGGACGGATATGTACCATCAGTACGCCCCGTTCTTTTCTGAATTCCAATACAAGCTGACCCATGGCGGCAGCCTGCTGTACAGCTGGGATGTGGGCATGGGGGTGAATTTCTCGGCCCTGTACGCATACTATCTGGCCAGCCCCTTTAACTGGCTCCTGATCCTGTGCCCCAAGTCCATGGTCATTGAATTCATGACCTACCTGATCGTGGTGAAGATCGGGCTGTCCGGCCTTACTATGACCCATTACCTGCGGCGGCACTGCGGGACCCGGGATTTTGGGGCCGCCTTTTTCGGAATCTTTTACGCCCTTTCCGGGTATATGGCCGCCTACAGCTGGAACATCATGTGGCTGGACTGCATCATCCTCTTCCCCCTGATCGTGCTGGGGCTGGAGCGGCTGGTAAGGGAGGGGAAGGGCATGCTGTACGGCGTGACCCTGGGCCTGTCCATCCTGTCCAACTATTATATCTCGATCATGACCTGCATCTTCATGGTGCTGTACTTTGTGGCCCTGCTGGTGCTGGAGGAGCGGATGACCTGGGAAAAGTTCGTCAGCCGGGTATTCCAGTTCACTGTGTTCTCCCTGCTGGCCGGGGGCGTGGCGGCGGTGGTGCTCCTGCCGGAAATCTATGTGCTCCAGAGCACAGCCTCCGGGAACGTGAATTTCCCCACCACGTATACGGAGTATTTTTCCATCTTCGACATGATCGCCCGCCATATCGGCAATGTGGAGACGGAGCAGGGGCTGGATCACTGGCCCAACCTATACTGCGGCGTGGCGGCCCTGGCCTTTTTCCTCCTGTATCTAAGCAGCAGGAGGATCCGGCTGAAGGAAAAGTCGGTGATGTGCGTGCTGCTGGTGTTCTTTTTCGCCAGCTTCTCCATCAACGTGCTGAACTTTATCTGGCATGGCTTCCACTATCCCAACAGCCTGCCCTGCCGCCAGTCGTACATCTATATCTTTCTGGTGCTGCTGGCCTGTTACCGGGCTTACCAGTATCTGGAGGAAACGCCCTGGAGGCAGGTGTCGGCGGCCTTCGGCGGCGCGGTGGTGTTCGTGCTGCTGGCCCAGAAGCTGGTGGATTCGGATCAGTTCCATTTTGTGATCTTCTATGCGGCGCTGCTGTTCTTAGGCCTGTACCTGGGCGTGATCTGGCTGTATCAGAGGGGCCCCCGGTACCGGGGAAGGGCGCTGATCTGCGCGGCCCTGCTGGTGGCGGTGGAGGCGGCGGTGAACACCACGGTGACCAGCGTGACCACCACCAGCCGGACGGCGTATACGGCAGACAATGAGGCGGTGGAACGGCTGGTGGATTCGGTCCAGCCCAACCCCACCTTCTTCCGCGTGGATAAGGTGAGCCGCAAGACGAAGAACGACGGCGCCTGGATGCATTTCCCGTCGGTGTCCCTGTTCTCCTCTACGGCCAATGCGGACCTGACCAGGCTGTTCCAGAAGCTGGGCTGTGAAAGCTCCACCAATGCTTACAGCATCACCGGGGCCACGCCCCTGATCGATTCCCTGTTTTCCGTGAAGTACGGCCTGTATTCGTCCCAGCCGGATCCTTCTGAGCTGCGGACTGTGCTGGCGGAGGACGACGGGGTATGGCTGTGTGAGAACCGCTATACCCTGCCTCTGGGGTTCCTGGTAGGGACGGAGTTTGAAGCCTCCTGGGATCTGGGCATGAGCAATCCGGCGGACGTACAGAACAGCCTGACCGACGCCCTGGGAGTGAGCCCGGTGCTGGAGCTGGAACTGGGCATGGTGGACAACGGGGATCAGGTGACCTTTACCCCGGAGACCGGCGGCGAGTATTACGTATACGTAGGGAACAAGACGGTGGAGACCGTAAAGGCCTCTACCTGGAAGGGGGAAAAGACCTTCACCAACGTAGACCGGGGATATCTGCTGGAATTAGGATACTGCGCCGGAGGGGAACCGGTGACCGTGACCTCCGAGGACGGGGGAGAGGACCTGTGGGCCAGCGTATACCGGTTTTCCGAGAGCGGGCTGGCCCAGGCCTATGAGATCCTGTCCCAGAACCCGTGGAAGCTGACCAGCTGGACGGACACGTCCTTAAAGGGGAACATTTCCTGTCCGGAGATCGGGCTCATGCTCACCTCCATCCCTTACGATGAGGGATGGACGATCCTGGTGGATGGCGTGGAACAGCCGGCGGTGAAGATGCTGGACGCCTTTCTCGGCGTGCGGCTGACTCCGGGGAGCCATGAGATCTCCATGAGCTACGAGCCGGAGGGACTGCGGACGGGAGCCATGCTGACGGCTGGAAGCGTGCTGATCCTGCTGGTGATCGCCTTGGCGGGCGCAAGGCGCAGCAGACGGAGAAAGTCAGCCGGAGGCAGGAAGATTAATAGGCTCTCGGAATCTTGAGCCTTTCAACCAAGTCTCACTGGTTGGATGAACCTTGATAAGTAAATATTATCCAGAACGGAATTGCTGAAATGGAATGCTATAAATAAAAATTTGTTTCACGAGAATACTTGACAAGATTTTTGCGTATGCTATAATGCTAGTATTAGCGAATGACTGCTGTGCGGTCGCAAAAGGGTCTTGGAAAGTATTTCCAAGGCTCTTTTTGCAGTTCGCCCGCCATGGGCGGGCGCTAACGGAGGTCTGTATGAGTACTTTAGAATATGCGTCTGTTGATAAGCAAATTGAAAAATTAAAAGAGCAGAATCTTATTATCCCTAATGAAAATTCTGCCAAAAAGCTTCTCACTATATATGGATATTC
>DVLJ01000062.1 GCA_018715565.1 Candidatus Ventrimonas merdavium | reverse complement strand
GTCGGCTCGTCCAGCAGGATCACATCCGGCTTGGACAGCAGGAGCTTTCCCAGGGAGACCCGGGTCTTCTGCCCTCCGGATAAGGTAGATACAGGCTTGGAAAATTCCTCCTCCGTAAAGCCCAGACCTTTCAGCACGCCGGTCAGCTCACTCTGCCAGGCATAGCCGTTCTCCAGCTCAAAGGTGTGGTTTAAACGGCTGTAGGCGGAGAGCATCTGTTCCAATCGCTCTCCCCCGGCGTCCTTCATCTGCACCTCCAGGCTGCGCAGCTGCTGTTCCATCTCGATGATCGGCCGCTTGACCTCTTTTAATTCCTCGTAAATGGTGCGGCTGCTGTCCAAGTCCTGATGCTGGGCCAGATAGCCCAGGGTCTTGCCCCGGGAGAGGACCACCTCCCCCTCGTCGGGGGACAGCTCGCCTACGATGATCTTCAACAGGGTGGACTTGCCGGCGCCGTTGATGCCGACGATGGCCGCCTTTTCCTGGTCTTCTATGTGAAAGGACACCCGGGAGAGGATCTGGTCCGTCCCGAACGCCTTGCTGATCTGATTGCACGATAAAATCATAATCTCTGCTCCATTTCTCTGCTGCATGATACGCACTGAACAAAGTATAATATAGATGTGTTTTTTTTTCAATAATTGTTTCCTTCGGTATTTACGGAAAATGGGATTTGTGCTATCATCGTAAACAAGTGAAATGTTGGTGAATTTTGGCAAAGAAAACGTATTTGACAACAATTTGACAAACCAGTATAATAGAGACAGAATAAGATGGAAACCACGCCGGCGTACAGACCGGCGATGGATAACGGGAGAGGTGTATTGTCATGGAAAAGAAGGAGATATCGAAAGCAGTCATCACCAGACTGCCCCGATATTACCGTTATCTTGGCGAACTTCTGGAATCAGGTGTGGAGCGGATCTCGTCCAATGAACTGAGCAAGCGGATGAAAGTGACCGCCTCCCAGATTCGTCAGGATCTGAATAATTTTGGAGGGTTCGGCCAGCAGGGCTACGGCTATAATGTCAAGTACCTGCACACAGAGATCGGGAAGATCTTAGGGATCGACCGCCAGCATCATCTGATCATCATCGGAGCCGGCAATCTGGGCCAGGCTCTGGCGAATTATACGAATTTTGAGAAGCGCGGCTTTATCATCAAGGGGATGTTCGATATCAATCCCCGGCTGATCGGCCTGGTGGTGCGGGGGATCGAGATCCGCGGCGTGGACGATCTGGAGCAGTTCATCAAGGACAACGACGTGCAGATGGCGGCTCTGACCATCCCCAAGACCAAGGCGCCGGAGATCGCCGACCGCCTGGTGAACGCAGGGGTCAAGGCGATCTGGAATTTCGCCCATGTGGATCTGAACGTACCGGACGACGTGGTGGTAGAGAACGTGCATCTGTCCGAAAGCCTGATGCGGCTGTCCTACCGGGTATGCAGCATGCAGGAGCAGAAGGAGAAGGAGAAAGAAAAGGAACGGGAGCGGGCCGCCAAGGCGAAGGCCAAGGCTGCGAAGAAGTCTTAAGCCCGTCCGGAAAACAGCAGACAGTTCTGCCGGCAGGCGGGGAGCAGATTCCCGGCCTGTCGGCAGTTTGCGTATAAGAAATACGCAGTCTGCCCATGAGAAAGGGGAATGGCAATGGAGATTCTCTTAACAGGAGAGCAGATGAAGCGGGTGGACCAGGATACGATCCAGCGGATCGGGATCCCGTCCCTGGTCCTGATGGAGCGGGCGGCCCTGGCTGTGGCGGAGGAGGCCGACCGTCTGATGAAAGCGGCGTATCCGGAGCGGAAGCCGGAAGAGCTCCGGATCCTGGCCGCCTGCGGCACTGGGAATAACGGAGCCGACGGGATCGCCGCCGGGCGCATCCTCCACGGGTGGGGATATGATGTGACGGTGCTCCTGGCGGGGAACCCAGAGCATGCTTCCCCGGAAAACCAGCTCCAGAAGGAGATCGCGTCCCGGCTTTTCGTGCCGGTGGAGGAAGCGTCCAGCTACGTGACGGGGACCTGTCAGCTGATCTTAGACGCCCTGTTCGGCATCGGGCTGACCCGCCCGGTGGAAGGGGCATATAAGGAGCTGATCCAGCTGCTCCAGGAGAAAAAGGCCTCCGGCGAGGCCCGGGTGATCGCCGTGGATATCCCTTCCGGCATCCACAGCGGGACCGGTGCGGTGCTGGGGACGGCCCTGGAGGCCGATGTGACGGTGACCTTTGGCTTTGGGAAGACTGGGCTGTACCTGTATCCAGGCCGGACCTGGGCAGGCCGGACGGTGATCGCGGACATCGGCTTTTCCAGCCAGAGCCTGGACCATTCCGGCTGGGACGCCAGACGGATGACCCGGGAGGATCTGGCCCGCCTGCCAAAGCGGGCCGCCGACGGCAACAAAGGGACCTTCGGCAGGGTCTTGGTGATCGCCGGGAGCAAGGGCATGTGCGGAGCGGCGTATCTAAGCGCCCTGGCCGCTTACCGGACCGGAGCCGGACTGGTGAAGGTGCTGACGGTCCCGGAGAACCGGGCCATCCTGCAGACGCGGCTTCCCGAGGCCATTGTAGAGACCTACGAGACCGAGGAGCCGGAGGCAGAGAGCTTTCGCAAGGAGATCGAGCGCCACTGCGACTGGGCGGACGTGATCGTCCTGGGCCCGGGACTGGGACGGGAGAAGTATGTGGCCTATCTGACAGAGCTGGTGCTGTCCTACGCCTACGTGCCGGTGGTGCTGGACGCGGACGGCCTGAACGCCGTGGCCACGCATCCTTATCTGACCCGGTATTTTACGGAAAATATCATCGTTACCCCTCATATGGGAGAGATGAGCCGTCTCTGCGGCTGTACGGTGGAAGAGCTGAAGGCGGATCCGGTGCGGGCCGCCAGGGAGTACAGCAGCCGCAACAGCGCTGTCTGCGTCCTGAAGGATGCGGCCACGGTGACTGCGGATAAGGACGGGGATGTCTGGGTGAACACCAGCGGCTGCAGCGCCATGGCAAAAGGCGGTTCTGGAGACGTGCTCACAGGTGTGATTGCCGGACTTTTGGCAAGAGGGATGGAAGGAGCAGAAGCCGCGGCTCTGGGCGTGTACCTTCACGGCCTGGCCGGTGAGATGGCGGCGGCCCGCCACGGGCAGCAGGGCGTTTTGGCAGAGGAGATCGCAGACTGCGTTCCTCTCTGCGAACCGGGGGAGTGCCGGTGACGGATGAGAGAACCTGGCCGCGTGCGGCAGAACCCGGCAGAAAAAGAAAACACATAAATGGAGAACAAACCAATGAAACCATACACAAGAGTCTATGCCCCCATCGACCTGGATGCGGCGGCGTATAATATGC
>DVLJ01000061.1 GCA_018715565.1 Candidatus Ventrimonas merdavium | reverse complement strand
GTAGACGGTGATCTGAGCACCATCATGGCAGGATTGGCCTGCGGGGTCCCCTGCACGACCGGATGGGAGCATTTGTCCCGCTGTGCCGATTATTTTGCATCGATCCCCGACGCAATGGCTGCAAAAGGGATGCGGGTGCTTGGAAACCCTGTAGGAGAGGATCCAAGGATCGTGTCCGGGGAAAGCGGGGCTTCTGCTTTCGGATACTTCTGCCAGCTGATGGAAAGAGACGATCTGAAGGAAATGCGGGAGAAAATGGGGCTCAGCAAAGAATCCAGGGTTTTGTTTTTCTCCACGGAAGGGGATACCGACAGAGAAAATTACCGCCGGATCGTATGGGACGGCGCATACCCGAATATTTAGTGGAAAGGGGATTGTGATATGGGGGAAGAACTGCGAAAAAAACGAAAGAGGGAAATGCCGAATACAATGGTTATCCTAGTGGGATGCATGGCGGTAATGGCGCTGCTTACCTATCTGCTGCCGGCAGGAGCGTATGACCGGGTGGTCAACGAAGCCGGTTCTACGGTCATTGATCCGTCGTCCTATCATCACATAACCAGGACGCCTGTCAGTCTGATGGGATTTTTAAGATCCATTCCTACGGCATTTGAGGATACGGCACAGATCATCGCCATGACCTTTTTCTCCAGCGGGGCGATTATGATCCTGCGGAAGATCGGCGTGATTGACAGTGCAATGGAAAGTCTGGCAAAAAAGTTTGAAGGCCGGGGGACCATGGCAATTCCAATCCTGATGTTTGTATTTGCTTTGATCGATTCGATCATTGGCACACCGGAGCTGTGCATCGTCTACGTTCCGATCATCCTGCCTTTGATGTTCCGCCTTGGATTCGATTCGATCACCGGAGTAGCTACGGTGATCCTTGGGTCCGCAGCCGGATTCAGTGCGGCTCTGACCAATCCGTTTACGATCGCGATCGGGCAGAAGCTGTGTGATCTGCCGCTGTATTCCGGATGGCAGTTCCGGATCGTGACGTTTTTGGTGACCTATCTGATCGGGGCCGTTTATGTGGTACGGTATGGGAAGTCTGTGCTGAAAACGCCGGAATGCTCCCGGATGTATCAGGAAGACCTGTCGGAGAAGGCACGGATGCTTAGGAACCAGGGAGTTGCCGGAAATATGACGGTCAGACAGAAGCTTGCGGGTATCTACACAGTGGTGCTGTTTGTAGGAATGATTCTGGGGCTGATCGTGCTGAAATGGGATATGCCGGAGATGACAGCCTGTTTTCTTGCGATTGCTATTGGAGCCGGTGTGATGGGCAGACTGTCTGCGGGAGAAATCTGCGACGGGATCGTGGAAGGCTTTAAGGACGTGGTGGTTGGTGTGATCCTGATCATTCTCGCCCGTGCGGCCTACGTGATCATGGCAGAGGGCAATATTGTGGATACCATTATCTATTATCTGGCACAGTTCCTGGTGAATCTCCCGGCTCAGATGACAGTCATCGGCGTATTGGCGATCGTGACGCTGCTGAATTTTGTGATCGCATCCGGCAGCGGGAAGGCAGTGATGCTGTTTCCGATCCTGGCGCCTCTGGCGGATATATGCGGCATTACCAGACAGACGGCAGTCCTTTCCTATCAGTTTGGGGATGGTTTTACCAATGTGTTCTGGCCTACCAGCGGCGTGCTGGGGGCTGTTCTGGGAATTGCCCGGATTCCCTGGGACAAGTGGGCGAGATTTTTCTTCCCTCTGCTGTGTATGTGGTGGTGTTCCTCGATCGTATTCCTACTGATCGCGCAGGCGATCCAGTTGGGGCCGTTTTGATGGGATGAGGAAAATTGACGGTGAGAAGAGAGGGAGATTATGGTCCGTGAGATTCTAAAGCTGGGGGATCCCAGACTGTATGCTTGCAGCGATCCTGTGGATCCAGAGGAGGAAAGTCTGCTGCAGCTATGGGTACAGGATCTTCATGACACGCTGATGGATTACCGAAAAACTTATGGAGCAGGACGTGCTGTGGCTGCTCCTCAGATCGGAGTTCCGAAGCGTCTGATCTATCTGTATCTGGAGCGCCCCTGGGTGATCGTGAACCCGGAACTGACTTTTCCAGATCGCGAAACCTATGAGCTGTTGGATGACTGTATGTCGTTTCCCGGGTTGATGGTGCTTGTTTCCCGGTATAAGAGAGCGGATATCCAGTATCAGGACGAACATTTCCAGACCAGAAGCATGCATTTGGAGGGAGATATTTCAGAGCTGATTCAGCATGAGTATGATCATCTGGATGGAATACTGGCAACTATGCGGGCTGTGGATCAGAAGTCCCTGTTCCTGGGGCAGATGAAACGGGAGTTTTAAACGGAAATTTGATTAGGAAAAAACGCTGTTCTGCGAGGAACGTGTGGAAGGATCACGGGAAGCAGGGCAGCGTTACTTTCAGACACCGGCAAAAACTCTGGCGGAAAGCAAATCGGTAGCCGTGGCTATCGAATTAGAACCAATTGACGATACCAATTTTTCATTTCTAAAAATCGGTTGCCGCTGGCTATCGATTTCCCGGTGGAAAAGTTTGTGGAAATCAGTTTACGGGACATTGGAGCAAATATGCTTTAAGAACACGCCTAAAAGAGAAATTATATCAGCACCAAGGTGCAATGACCAACAATTTTTCTCTGACGATGCCGGATGACAAGCAGTATATGCGGGCAATCCAAACCTTCAAGGATGAATATTTACTGGATTTCATCAACACGGAGGAACTGGATTTGACTGACCCGCAGGATTTGGATGAGCGAGTTCTGGAAACAGAAATCATCAGCAATATCCGAAATTTCATTCAATGTCTCGGCTCTGGTTGTGATCGAACTGAAAAAAGGCAAATTCAAGCCTGCCTATTTGGGACAGCTCAACTTCTATTTGTCCGCATTGGACGAGCAGGAACGCAAGAACGGAGAAAATCCCTCCATCGGCATTTTGCTTTGCAAGGAAGCAAACAAGAGTGTTGTTGAGCTTGCTATCCGAGATTATACCAAGCCAATGGGCGTAGCGACTTATCGAACTGTGGATGAACTGCCGAGAAATTATAAGGTATTGGCTCCGATCATAGAAGAAGTTCCGAAGCATGCTGGGTCCTTCCGGCTGCGGGAAATCTACTTTGCTGCGGATCATTGCGGGGATCCTGCCCCTGGACAAGCCTCTGTGCAACTTAGACGTGCAGCTGCGGATCGAGATGCGCACGGCGATGTCCTATCTGTTCCACAAGCTGGAAACCACCGCATTTCATGTGACCCACGATCCATCGGAGGCATTTGCCATGGCGGACCGGATCATCGTGATGAACGGCGGGAAGATCGACCAGGCGGATGATCCCCGGACCTGTTTTCTGACGCCGTTTGGAGAGGACCGTTTTTTGATGCTGGACTACGCCCACAGGTCGGTCTGGGAGGACGGAGACGGCCTGCGGGTAAGGATGACCGAACGGATTCGCGGCTATCGGAACGAAGGCCGCCGGGGGGGCCCTTTCATAATGATCAGAAAGATGTGCTCTGGAGAGGATGAGGAGCACATTTTTTTGGTATATAGGAACAAAAAACAAGCAGAAAATTTGGTGATTCTGTATCTGGCCTTACCGTGGGAACCGTGATAAGATAGCTTCTGTGAATACGTATTCTTGGGTGATGATATGATAACGATGACAGAGATAGCCAGACTGACCCACGTGTCCCAGTCTACGGTTTCCAGAGTGCTCAATGGGAATCCCAAGGTTGATCCGGAGACAAGGGAACGGGTGCTGGCCTGTGCGCAGGAGCATAACTATCAGCTCAATGCTCTGGCAAAAGGATTGCAGGGAAGCAGGACCCAGCTGATCGGCGTGATCCTTACGGATATTTCCAATGGCTTTTTTGCGGATCTGGCCAAGCAGATCGAGCTGGAGGCGCGGAAAAAGGGATACAGCATGATCCTGTTCAACAGCCGGTATGACCAGACGCTGGAACGGGAGTATATGAACGTAGTCCGCCGTTACCATGTGGACGGAGTGCTGGCCGTCCCGATCCATGAGAACAGCAGAGAGTGGGCGGAATCGGCCAGGGAACTGGATATTCCCGTGGTGGTCGTGACCCGGCATGCAGAGGGGATGGATTCGGTCCACCTCGATCATGACAGGGCAGGAGAGCTGGTGGCAGGCCATTTATTAGAGCGCGGCTATGAGCGGTTTTTGTTCCTGGGGCGCAGCTACGATGTAAAGTATATCGGATTCCAGCGCGGCCTTGCCAAGCTGGGGGTGGATCCGGGAAGATCGGTCCAGAGCATCGAGTTCCATGATGATGAGCAGTTATTGCGGGATCTGGATAACTACTTTCAGATAAATGAACCATATCGGATCGGGATCTTTGCTTATAATGATATCTGTGCGATCCATGGGCTGGAGGTCCTGAGAAGGCTCCATATCCCGGTCACGCAGCGGTGCGGTATCATCGGATTTGATGATACGGAGATGAGCGCCTACATGGCGCCGAAGCTCAGCAGCGTAGCGCAGCCGATCCAGGAGATGGCGGCGGAGGCGGTCAGCCGGCTGATCAGCCGGATCGAAGAGCCGGGACCTCATCCTGTATGGAACCGGACGCTGCAGCCGTCTTTGGCGATCAAGGAGAGCACGTGATCCGGATATGGGAAAAGAAGCGCCGCTTCTTTTTTACCGTTTCGTGAATACGTATGCACGAAACGGCGGATAAAGGAGCGGAGCCAAACAGGGAGTATTTTAACAGGGCATGTGCCTGAAATAGAGAAAGGGAGCGGCTGCCCATTTGTGAATACGTATTCACAAATGAGGCGGGCCAAATAAACGTTGTATCGTTTCCCCTTGTGGGATACAATAAAAAATAGGAAAGGAGCATAAATCGATGGATTATGCGAAAGTAGCGCAGCAGATCTATGAAAAAGTGGGAAAGCGGGAGAACATTGTATCCGCCGCCCACTGTGCCACACGTCTGCGGCTGGTGCTGGCCGACAACGCAAAGTGTGACGCGAAAGCAGTGGAGGAGATCGAGGGAGTGAAGGGAGTGTTCAGCGCTTCCGGCCAGCTCCAGATCATCCTGGGGACCGGCGTGGTGAACAAGGTGTATGACGAGTTCATCGGGATCGCGGGGATCACTGCGGCCACAAAGGAGGAGGCGAAAGCGGCTGCTGCGGCGCAGCAGAATGTGTTCAAACGGGCGATCAAGACCCTGGGCGATATCTTTGTCCCCATCATCCCGGCGATCGTAGCCAGCGGATTTTTGATGGGCATCATGGAAGCCCTGAACTTTATGGTCAACAACCAGTTCCTGAACATCGACACCTCTGGTTCGATCTATGTATTTGCTAACCTGTTCGCCAATACGGCGTATGTATTTCTGCCGATCCTCATCGCCTACAGCGCGGCCAAGGCCTTTGGCGGCAATCCGTATCTGGGGGCGGTCATCGGCATGCTGATGATCCATCCGGACCTGCAGAATGCCTGGACCGTGGCCACGGAAGGCGTGTTAAGGACTCAGAAAGTATGGTTTGGACTTTATGAGGTCAATCTGGTAGGATATCAGGGGCATGTGATCCCGGTGATCATCGCGGTGTGGGTACTGTGCTTTGTGGAGAAGCAGCTGCATAAAAAGGTCCCGGCCATGCTGGATCTGTTTGTCACACCGCTGGTGAGCGTGTTTGTGACCGGATATCTGACCTATTCCATCATCGGGCCGGTGTTTGTGACCATCGAGAACAGCATCATCAATGGGATCCAGACGCTGCTCACCCTGCCGATGGGGCTTGGGAGCCTGATCATGGGCGGTCTGTATTCCACGACGGTAGTAGCGGGCGTCCATCATATGTATACGGTCATCGACGTGGGCCAGCTGGCTCAGTTTGGATTTACATACTGGCTGCCTCTGGCTTCTGCGGCAAATATGGCGCAGGGAGCGGCTACTCTGGCGGTAGGGCTGAAAAGCAAGAACGGAAAGACCAAATCGGTGGCGCTTCCTTCTGCCTTATCCTGTTTTATGGGCATCACGGAGCCGGCGATCTTTGGCGTAAACTTAAGATTCATGAAGCCGTTCATCTGCGGTGCGGTGGGCGGAGCCGTCGGAGCGATGTATGCGTCCCTGGTGGGACTGGGAGCAAGCGGTACGGGCGTGACCGGTATCTTTGGCCTGCTGTTATGTCTCCATGACCCGCTTAATTATATCATCATGGCAGTGATCGCCGCAGGAGTTTCCTTTGTCCTGACCTGGGTATGGGGCTATAAAGAAAAAGAAGAAGAGAGAAAGCAGGGGCAGGAGGTTAAGGAGGCGGATCCAGCTCCGGCACCGGCTATCACCTGTGAGCCGGGAACCGTTTATGCGCCCACAGCCGGAACGGTGATCCCCTCGGAGGAGATCCCGGACAAGACCTTTGCTGCAGGGATCTTAGGCCGCGGCGTAGGCATCCAGCCGGCGGAGGGCGTTGCAGTAGCGCCGTTTGACGGGACGGTGGTATCTGTGACCGATACGAAACACGTGGTAGGTCTTTCCTCTGCCGACGGAATGGAGCTGGTGATCCATGTAGGCGTGGATACGGTGGAGATGAAGGGCGACGGGTTCACCTGCTTCGTCCAGGAAGGGCAGGCGGTAAAGGCCGGAGAAAAGCTGATCGCCTTTGACCGGGAGAAGATCCGCAAGGCCGGGCATCCGGACTGCGTGGCGGTTCTGGTGACAAATTCCTTTGCTTATCAGAACCTGGAGATCAAGACCGGAGAATGCCGGCCGCTGGATAAGATCATAGAGGTTTCCTAAGGGCCTGCCGGGATACGGATGGAAAGGAGAGGGAGATATGAAGATGCTTTATATGGGAACCGCAGCCGCCGAAGGCTGGCCGGCCCTGTTCTGTTCCTGTCCGGTCTGTGAGCATGCGCGCAGGGCGGGAGGAAAAAATCTGCGGACCAGGACCCAGGCGCTCCTGGATAACAGTCTGCTGATCGACTTCCCGCCGGACACCTATTGCCACGCGCTCCGCTACGGACTGAACCTGGGGGATATCCACACGCTGCTGATCACCCACAGCCACATGGACCACTGGTTCCCCACGGATCTGATCCACCGGCATGAGCATTTTGGCCACGGAGCCACGGGCGTCCTGGATGTATATGGAAATGAGGCGGTGGAAAAGAGCTTCTACGAGAACCTGTTGATCGACCGGTTCAAGCCCCATCCCATTGACGATGTGGTGCGGTTCCATGTGGTCCGCGGGGGAGATCGGTTCTGGTCGGGAGGCTGGGAGATCCTGGCGGTGCCGGCAGACCATGACAAGCGGGAAGAAAGCCTGGTGTATATCTGCAAAAAGGATGGAAAGACCGTCTTTTACGGACATGATACAGGCTGTGAGCTGAGCCGTGCGGCGTGGGACCTGATCGCCGCAGAGACCTACAGTCTGGTCAGCCTGGATGCGACGATGGGACAGAAGACCGCGGAGCGCTATCATATGGGGCTGCCGGATGCGGAGCGGATGTTCCGGAAGCTGGAAGAGCTGGGCTGTATCGACGCCCATACGGTCAAGGTGGTCAGCCACTTCAGCCACAATGGGGAGATGTCCCATGAGGAATTGACTGCCTGGGGAGCCGTGCGGGGGATCCGCGCTGCTTACGACGGCATGGAAGCAGAATTTTAAAACCAAACAGAGCAGGACGTCTGCCGCTTGCAGCAGGGAGCGCCGGGAACGCAGGCGCCGGGAGGGCTGGAGGCGGCAGTGCGTCTGTTCTGGGATCAGGATAAGAAAGATAGAGAGGATCGAGAATGTCTGGCAAAAACGCGTTAGCTTGTGATCTGGAGCGTCTGACCGAGCATGTGGAGGAGCTTTACGGCCCCCTGGCCGAGGCGGATCCCTACCGCCTCCGGTTCCATCTGATGCCGCCGGTCGGCTGGCTGAACGACCCCAATGGGCTGTGTTACTTCGGCGGCTGGTATCATGTGTTTTATCAATACAGTCCCTTTCACCCGGAGGGAGGGGTGAAGCTCTGGGGGCATTACCGCAGCAGGGACCTGCTCTGCTGGGAAAAGCTCCCGGTCATGCTTTACCCGGATCAGCCGTGGTGCGTGCACGGGGCTTATTCCGGTTCTGCCCTGATAGAGGACGGGATCATGTACCTGTATTATACGGGAAATATCAAGTATGCAGGGGACTATGATCACATTACAGCGGGGCGGGCCGGCAATACGGCGCTGGCGGTCTCCCGGGACGGCATTGCGGTGAGCGCCCATGAGCTGCTGATGGAAAACCGGGATTATCCCCAGGATCTTACCTGCCATGTGCGGGACCCGAAGGTCTGGGCGCAGGACGGGACATACTACATGATACAGGGGGCCCGGACAAAAAGCGGTCAGGGAGTGATCCTGGTATTTGGCTCAGAGGATAAAATCCATTGGAGCTATCGGAACCGGATCACGACGCCGGAGCCGTTTGGCTATATGTGGGAGTGCCCGGATCTGTTTGAATTGGACGGGCAGTGGTTCCTGCTGTGCTTGCCCCAGGGGGTGGCGCGGCAGGGGAACCGGTATCAGAACCAATATACCAGCGGATATTTCCCGCTGTACGGTGATTTCCGGGGCAGCTGCACGCTGGGGGACTATGAAGAGCTGGACTGCGGCTTTGATTTTTATGCGCCCCAGACCTTTCATGACGGCCGACGCCGTCTGCTGCTTGGCTGGATGGGGATGCCGGATGCGGAGTATGCCAATCCTACGGTGAAAAATGGGTGGCAGCACTGCATGACTGTCCCGTGCGAGCTGCACAACGTGGGGGGAAGGCTGGTGCGGACCCCGGCAGCGGAGCTGGACGGGCTGCATGGAAGAACGCTTGCCCCGGAGGAAGCGGAGGTATTTGATCTGCAGTGCAGGGTGGGCGGAAACGGGCGCATCCTGATCCGAGGGTGCGCGGCTCTGGAGTGGGAAGACGGAATCCTCCGCCTGTCCCTCCTGGGAGACTGCGGGGCCGGCAGAACGGTGCGCAGCGCGGAAACGGAAACGGTCCGGCAGCTGCGGATCCTGGCGGACACCTCCTCCCTTGAGATCTTTGTGAACGGAGGCCGGCAGGTGCTGTCTGCACGATATTATCCGGAGCCGGGAGCACAGGGCGTCCGGCTGGACGGGGTGGAGGATGCGGTCATCTGGGAGATGAAAGCGATGCAGATCCTCCCGGGAAAATTTTAGTGGAAAAGGAAACAGATAAGATGAGCCAGACATTGCGTGACGCGAGGAAATACGAAGAACTCTCAGAAACCAGGATCAGACCGGAGGACCGTCCGGCGTTCCACCTGACGGCCCGGACAGGGTGGATGAATGATCCCAACGGGTTTTCCTATTATCAGGGGGAATACCATTTGTTTTATCAGTACCATCCCTATGAAACGAAGTGGGGGCCGATGTTCTGGGGACATGCGGTCAGCAGCGATCTTCTGCACTGGAGATACCGTCCGGCGGCTCTGGCCCCGGATGAAGCCTATGACCGGGGCGGGTGCTTTTCCGGCAGCGCCTTAGAGCTCCCGGATGGGAGGCAGCTTCTCATGTATACCGGCGTTGCAGAGACATGCCAGGAGGATGGCGGCCCCCAGGCACAGACTCAGTGCATCGCAGTGGGCGACGGGCTGGATTATGAGAAGGCTTTGACCAATCCGGTGATCGGAAGCGCGGATCTGCCGGAGGGATGCAGCCGTTATGATTTCCGCGATCCCAAGCTGTGGAGGAGGTCGGATGGTTCTTACGCCTGTGTCATCGGCAGCTGCACGGAGGACAAGGATGGACAGATCCTGCTGTATTCCAGCCGGGATGGGTTCCGCTGGGAGTATGAGACGACCCTGGCGAAAAATAACGGCCGTTTTGGGAAAATGTGGGAATGCCCGGATTTTTTTGAACTGGACGGCTCCTGGGTCCTTTTGACCAGTCCCCAGGACATGCTCCCCCAGGGAATGGAGTACATCAATGGAAATGGGACGTTGTGCCTGACCGGGGATTTTGAGGAGAAAACCGGACAGTTTACCGAGCGGACGGATCAGGCGGTGGATCATGGAATCGATTTCTATGCGCCCCAGACCGTCTTGACGCCGGATGGCCGCCGGATCATGATCGGGTGGATGCAGAACTGGGATACCTGCAGACTGGAAAAAACAGAGATGCCCTGGTTCGGACAGATGAGCCTGCCGAGGGAGCTGTCTATCCGGAACGGCCGTCTGATCCAGCAGCCAGTCCGGGAACTGGAGCAGCTGCGGACCGGCAGGGTGGTATATCACGGCGTTTCCGTTTCCGGAACGAAGGTCCTGGAGGGGATCCGGGGAAGACAGCTGGATCTGGAGGTGACGCTGTATCCGGAGGAAGGGGGAGCGCGCTGCCAGAGATTTGTCCTTTGCTTTGCACAGAACAGCCAGTACCGGACGTCGCTGGAGTTCTGCCCCGCCAGCTCAGTGCTGCAGCTGGATCGGAGCTTTTCCGGATCCAGAAGGGCCGTGATCCATCAGCGGAGGATCCAGGTGACCAGCAAAAACGGGGCCATAAAGCTGCGCCTGATCTTAGACCGGTTCAGCGCGGAGGTATTTGTCAATGATGGGGAGCAGGTTATGACAGCGGTCATCTATACGGAGCAGGAGGCAGACGGGATCTCGTTCTTCGCGGACGGGGAGGTCCGCATGGATGTGGTCCAATATGAGCTCCAGGGAGACGGGACCGCGTCTGAGTGACGGAGGGATCCATGGAGCGCCGTAGAGCGCCATGGAGCACATCCCTGGATCCTGTGGCCCTGGGTTGACAAAGCGGGATCTATCATGTATGTTGTCCGTAGAAATGATCCCAGAGGATCATGCGGACCATATGACAGGAAAAGGGGAGAAGGATCCATGACAGAAAAAGAGAAAATGCTGGCGCAGCAGATGTATGATGCCAATTATGACCAGGAGCTGCTGGCGGAACGGACCAGGGCGAAGGACCTGTGCTATGATTTTAACCAGCTCCGTCCCTCCGATACGGAAAATCAGAAAAGGATCTTAAAGCAGCTGCTGGGGAAGACCGACGGGGAATTCTGCATTGTTGCTCCGTTCTGGTGCGACTATGGGTATAATATCGAGATCGGGAAGGGTTTTTTTGCCAACCACAACCTGGTGATCCTGGACGGGGGCAAGGTGACCTTCGGAGACCATGTGTTTATTGCCCCCAACTGCGGGTTCCACACGGCGGGTCATCCCATTGATGCGGAGAGAAGAAATCAGGGATTGGAATATGCCTACCCCATCACCGTAGGCGACAACGTGTGGATCGGAGCCGGCGTCCAGGTGATGCCGGGGGTGACCATCGGCAGCGATGTGGTGATCGGCGGCGGCAGCGTGGTGGTGAAGGATATCCCGGATCATTCTGTGGCCGTGGGGAATCCCTGCCGGGTGATCCGGGCGATCACGGAGGAGGACCGGAAGCGGTGCTGGAGCCGGTAACAGGGCGAGTCTGATCGCTCTCCCGTTATTGTACATGATAGGTTTCCCCATCTGTTTTGGGGATGAACGAGAGGGAGCGGAGTGGCTTTTTCAAGTCACTCCGCTCCCTGTCTGGAACGAGTTATCATTCCTGTATCATTTGGCAGGTTCTTTCTGGCCGCTCTGGGGTGTCTCTCAGACTCCATCGGGATCAGGGGCCTATTTACAGCCCTTCTGCGATCTCGTACACCAGCCGTGCAGAATCCTCCCAGCCCAGGCACGGGTCGGTGATGGACTTGCCGTAGCAGTGCTCGCCGATCTTCTGAGCGCCGCCTTCGATGTAGCTTTCGATCATCACGCCCTTGATGAAGGAGTTCAGCACGTCGGAGTGGCGGCGGCTGTGGAGCACTTCCTTGACGATGCGGATCTGCTCTAAGTACTGCTTGTTGGAGTTGGAGTGGTTGGCGTCTA
>DVLJ01000060.1 GCA_018715565.1 Candidatus Ventrimonas merdavium | reverse complement strand
CTTTTCAATCGCCTGTTTTTGGTGTATGATGAAAAAAATGAATGATATTCTTAAAAGAAGGAGGAAGAAATGGACGAAAAAGATTTTGAGATGCTGCATGTGCTGAATGCCACCCGGAATATCACCCGGGCTGCGGAACAGCTGTACATGACCCAGTCCGCCTTATCCAAGCGGATCAAGGCCATCGAAAAGGAGCTGGACCAGACGATCATCATCCGGTCCCGGCAGGGCGTCCGTTTTACTCCGGCAGGGGAACTGGTCCTGGAAAGCTGCACTGCGGCAGCGGAGGAGATGGAGCGGATGCGCCAACGGCTGGACTCCATGCAGGACGAGGTCTGCGGCACCCTCCACGCCGGGATTTCCATGAATTTTGCCCAATACCGGCTCCCGGATATCCTGGCAGAATACCACCGGCGCTATCCAAAGGTTCATCTGCATATTACGACCGGGCAAAGCCGGCACCTGTACCGGCAGATGGCCGACGGCACCTTAGACATCGCCGTCCTGCGGGGGGATTATCCCTGGGATGAGACCCAGTTTCTCCTGTCTCAGGAAAATATCTGCCTTATCTGCCGGGAAGAATTCCGGGACACCCCTCTTTCCGATTACCTGTACATCAGCCACCGGACTGACTCGGTCCAGACGGCGCTCATCAGCCGGTGGCTCCATGAGCAGGACTTAAATCCCAGAGCCGACGGTCTCTGCGTGGACAACATCACCACCTGCATGGAAATGGTGAAGCGGGGACTGGGCTGGGCCCTTCTGCCGGAGATCGCCCTGGGAGATTTTGACGGGATCATCCGGCCCTGCACCTTCCAGAACGGGGAGCCCTTCACTCGGCGCACCTCCATCTTCTGCCAGCAGGAGGCCATGGCCCTGCCTCAGGTACATACCTTTATGGAACTGTTAAAACAATATCGTCAGGGAGGTTACAATGGAACAACCGATCACATTGCAAGAAATGCTTGAAGCCCGGGAACGGCGGGCGTTCCGCCAGCAGGCGCTGCAGAAGGAATATCCCGTTCCCCTGATCTGCTTCACCATGAACATCGCGGGTCCTGTCAAGAACAGCCCGCTGATCCGCCAGGGCTTTGCCCTGGGCTGCCGCCGGTTAAAGGAACGGCTGGATGCCGCCCGGCTGACGCCTTTATACAGGGAGATCGTTTCCGACCGGGCGGGAAACGAAGGCTTTTTCGCCGTGGACGCCCCGGTCGGTCTCCTCAAGCAGCTGACCTGCGATTTAGAGGACGGTTCCCCCATAGGACGATTATTCGATCTGGATGTGCTGGATGCAAATGGGGAAAAGGCGGACCGGACTGCTTTTGGCCTGCCGCCCCGGACCTGCCTGATCTGCGGAAAACCGGCCCGGGAATGCGCCCGCAGCCGGACCCATTCTGTAGAGGAGCTGCAGACGGCTACCACACAGATCCTGCGGGACGGGATCGATCAGGCGGACGCCAGAGACGCCGCCCGGCTGGCCTGTCAGGCTTTGCTCTATGAGGTGGGGACCACCCCCAAGCCGGGACTGGTGGACCGGAACAACAGCGGAAGCCACCGGGACATGGACGTCTTTACCTTTTTCAACAGTGCCAGCGCCCTGTGGCCCTACCTGGAAGCCTGTGCCCGCACCGGGCGGTCCACCGCCGGTCTTCCCGCCCCGGACACCTTTGCCCGGCTCCGCGCTCTTGGACGGCAGGCAGAGGCAGATATGCTGGCTGCCACCAGCGGAGTGAACACCCATAAGGGCGTCATTTTCTCCATGGGTGTTGTGTGCGCGGCCCTGGGACGCCTCTCCCGGAGGGATTGGAGGGATGGAGAACGGATCCTTCAGGAATGCGCCTCCATGACGGCCGGATTGGTGGAACGGGATCTGGCCGGACTGACGGAGGAGACCGCCCGCACCGTGGGACAAAAGCTGTATCTCCATCACGGGATCTCCGGCATCCGGGGGCAGGTGGAGGCCGGTTTCCCCGCCGTATCCCGGACCGGGCTTCCCGTTTTGAAAGAGGGAATCAGACGGGGGCTGGGCCTGAATGACGCCGGCTGCGCCACCCTGTTAGCCATCCTGGCGGATACACTGGATACCAACCTGGTGGCCAGGAGCGACCTCAAGACCCAGCAGGAGGTGGCGGGCCGCATCCGGACTCTGCTCCAGGAGGATCCCTATCCCAGCCTGGAGACGATCGAACGGATCGACCAGGAATTCATCACCCGGAATCTGTCTCCAGGAGGGAGCGCGGATCTGCTGGCGGTGTGCTATCTTTTGTATTTTCTGGAAAAGGAGGGGGAACCGGATGTCTGAATACGTCATTTCCCAGGTATACCCGTCGGATAAACGGGCCCTGGCTCAGATTGAAGCGCTGCTGGAGCAGGAGGGCATCCGGCGGGATCGGAACCTGGATTACATCTGCGCCATGTTCGACGAGGATTACCAGGTGATCGCTACGGGGAGCTGCTTTGCCAATACCCTGCGGTGCTTTGCCGTGGATCAGGCCCACCAGGGAGAGGGCCTGCTAAACCAGGTGATCACCCACCTGATGGAGGTGCAGTACGGCCGGGGCAATTCCCACCTGTTCCTCTACACCAAGATCAGCACCGCCAAATTTTTCCGGGACCTGGGCTTCTATGAGATCGCCCGGGTGGAGGACAAGCTGGTGTTCATGGAGAACCGGAGGAACGGCTTCTCCGACTACCTGGCCCGCCTGTCCAGGTCCAGGACCGACGGGATCAACGGCGCTCTGGTCATGAACGCCAACCCCTTTACCCTGGGCCACCAGTACCTGGCGGAGACCGCTGCCGCCCAGTGCGATACCCTTCACCTGTTTATCGTCAGCGAGGAGGCCAGCCTGGTGCCCTTTCCCGTGCGGAAACGGCTGGTGCTAGACGGGGTGGCTCATCTGCCCAACGTGATCTGCCACGACAGCGGCCCCTATATCATCAGCAGCGCCACCTTTCCCAGCTACTTTTTAAAGGACGCGGAGGACGTGATCACCAGCCACGCCATGCTGGACCTGGCGGTATTTGTCCGGATCGCCGAAGCCCTTTCCATCTCCTGCCGGTTCGTAGGGGAGGAGCCCTTCAGCCAGGTGACCGGCATCTATAATCAGGTGATGGCCCAGCGGCTGCCCCAGGCCGGGATCCAGTGCCGGATCGTTCCCCGCCGGGAGGCGGACGGAACTCCCATCAGCGCATCCGCGGTGCGGGAGTATCTGAAGACGGGACAGTTCGACCGGCTGGAACGGCTGGTGCCCGCTTCTACTCTGGATTATTTCCGCAGCCCGGAGGCGGAGCCGGTGCTGGAACGGATCCGGGGGGCGGAGGAGGTGCGGCACTACTAAACAGCAAAAAAGGAGCATGGTCCGCGCCGCTTCATTCTCTCGCGCACAAACCATGCTCCTCTCCGGAAGGTTATCCCTCCCGCAAGATCATGATCTTCTCGATCACCGGCATCTCTACCGGCTTATTCCAGGTCTCCGGCCCGTAGGTGGGCACTGCGGCGATCTGGTCCAGCACCTGGAACCCTTCCGTCAGCTGGCCGAACGCCGCATAGCGGCCGTCCAGCTTGTGGGCGTCCTGGTGCACCACAAAAAACTGGGTGCCTGCCGTGTCATACCCGTCATCCCGGGCCATGGACAGGGCTCCCCGCTTGTGGGGGATGGGGTTGGGAATGCCGTTTTCCGCAAATTCCCCCTTGATGTGCCAGTCGCTGTCGGTCATGATATCATTGTCCGGCGAGCCGCCCTGGATCACATAATCCTTCACGATCCGGCACCAGGCCAGGCCGTCATAGAAGCCGCTTTCCGCGGTCTTCACAAAATTCTCCGTGGTGATCGGAGCCAGCTCAGGGAACAGGGTAAATACCATGTCCCCAAAGCCTTTGGTCTTTATCACACATTTCATGCCGGTTCTGTCTGCTCCGTTCTTCGATCCCATCCGATCGCTTATTTGTTCACCTTGGCGTTCTTGAAGAACAGGTGAGTGGAGGAATCCATGTAAACGCCGCTTACATAATCCTTCAGCAGATAGGTGTCTGCCTTGTAGTACAGCGGGATCACCGGATACTCGCTGGACGCTAAGTCGTCCGCCGCCTTCACCAGTTCCCCGAACTTGGCCGGATCGCTCTCTACCTTCACCTGCTCTACCATGGCGTCATACTCGCTGTTGCTGTAGAAGGAGGTGTTGGTCACGTCGCCGGTCACCAGAAGCGGCAGGAAGCTCATCGGGTTTACATAGTCCGCGCTCCAGCCCATGGCCGCAACCTCATAGTTGCCGCTCTGCACCTCGCTGTAGAATACGGCCCACTCTGCGGAGGTCACCTCTACGGTGATGCCTAAGTTGGTCTCCCACATTTCCTTTAATGCCTCGGCTACTTTCTTCACCGTATCGTCAGAGTAGAAGGACAGCTTTAAGGTGGGGAAGCCTTCGCCGCCGGGATAGCCGGCCTCAGCCAGAGCTGCCTGGGCCGCCTCTACGTTGGCGTTGGGGCTCATCTCAAATTCCGAACGGCCCTCTAAGATATCCTTGCCGTCGACCACATAGCCGGGAGCCAGGATGCTGTAAGCCGGCTGGGCATCTAACTGAGCCACGTTGTTGATCAGGGATTCCCGGTCAATGGCCAGGTTCAGGGCCTTGCGCACCAGAGGATCGGTGTACGGCTCTGCCTGGCAGTTGATGTTGTAATAAACGGTGCCGTAAACATTGGCAGTATGGGTGCCTGCATTCTCTGCTTTCAGGCGGGCGATATCGCCGGCCGGGATATTTCTCACGCCGTCTACCTCGCCATTCTCATAAGCGGTCAGGGCGGTGGAGAGATCCAGGATGTAGCGGAAGGTCAGCTTCTCCAGAGTCACATTTTCCGCGTTCCAGTAGTTCTCATTCTTAGTCAGGACCACGCTCTCGCCCATGTTGATCTCGGATACCTTGAACGGACCGTTGCACACATAGGTGTCCGCTGCCGTGGACCACTTGTCGCCGTTGGCCTCTACCGTGGCTTCCTGCACCGGAGCGTATACCCACATGCTGGCCACGTCTGCGAAGAACGGGGTGGGCTGCTTTAAGGTGTACTCGATGGTGGTGTCGTCTAACGCCTTTACGCCTACTTCCTCAGCCGTCGCCGTGCCGTCGTAGTATTCCTGGCCGTTGACGATGTAGTCGGTCATCATGTTCACGTACTGAGAGGTGGTGGCCGGGGTCATGACGTGCAGGGCGGAATACACATAATCCGATGCCGTCAGAGGGCTGCCGTCGCTCCACTTTAATCCATCCCGCAGATGGAAGGTGTACACCGTCATGTCCTCATTGGATTCCCAGGACTCCGCATTGCCGGGAGCCAGCTCGCCGTTCTCGTCATAGGTCACCAGTCCCTCGAAGAGATTGGTCAAAAACGGGGATGCAAAGGAATTGTTGGTGTAGGACGGATCTAAGCTGTCCGGCTCATTGTTGAGCACAAAGGTCAGCTCCTGGGCGCCGGTTGGCTCGGCATTCTCTGTCTCCGCCTCCGTCTCCGCGGGCGCTTCCGTGGTGGGGGCGCCGATGGTCTGAGGCTCGGTCTCGGCGGTGTTTCCGCCGCCGCAGCCGGTCAGGACCATGACGCAGGCCATGCCAAGAGCTGCCATACTGGTCAGTGTCTTTTTCATAATGAAACTCCTCCTTTTTCTTTTCCTCGCCGCCGTACAGGATGCACGGGCGGCTGGGTTTTTATTGTCGCGGCGGATGCTCCTCCCCTTTCCTGCTATCTTTTAACTATCTTTTAGGGGTTGGAAGGAATCCCGCCGGTTCAATCTTACTCATACAGATGGCAGGCCACCAGATGTCCGCCGCCCACATCCTTCATCTCCGGGGCACGCTCGGCGCAGGCCGGCTTCGCATAAGGACACCGGGTATGGAACCGGCATCCGGAGGGCGGAGCGATGGGGCTGGGGATATCTCCCTCGATGCTGCTCTTTTCCTTGGTCCGGGCCAGCTTGGGATCGGCAATGGGGATGCTCCCCAGAAGGCCCTTGGTGTAGGGATGCAGGGGATCCCGGTAGATCTCCCCGGACTCGCAGACCTCCACCAGCTGTCCCAGATACATCACGCCCACATCATCGGATACGTACCGCACCATGGAAAGATCGTGAGCGATGAACAGATAGGAGACGCCCTTTTCCTCCTGGAAATCCTTTAACAGGTTGATGACCTGGGCCTGGATGGATACGTCCAGGGCCGAGATCGGCTCGTCGCAGATCACCAGGTCCGGCTGGAGGATCAGCGCCCGGGCAATGCCCACCCGCTGCCGTTGTCCGCCGGAGAATTCATGGGCGTAGCGGTTGGCGTGCTCCTTGGTCAAGCCCACCCGCTCCAGCATGGGATAGACCAGCTCGTTGGCCTGGTCCTTGCGCTTCACGATCCCGTGGGCCAGGAGCGGCTCTGCGATGATATCCCGCACGGTCATCCGGGCATTGAGGGAGGCATAGGGATCCTGGAAGATCATCTGCATCTTCCTCCGCAGCGGCTTTAATTCCCGCTGGGACATATGGCTGATGTCCTGGCCGTCCAGAAGGATCGTCCCGTCTGTGGGGTCGTAGATGCGGATCACCGTCCTGGCGCAGCTGGACTTTCCGCAGCCCGACTCGCCCACCAGTCCCAGGGTCCTTCCCTTTTCCAGAGTGAAGCTCACGTTATCCACCGCATGGACCACCTGACCTCGTCCCGCTTTAAAATGCTTGGTCAGATTCCTGACTTCCAGCATGGGAGTCCCGCTCATGACGCTCCCTCCTCTCTGTGCCGCTTTGATGTCTCCTGCTTAAACGGATTCTGCTCCGCCGGCGCCTCCGGATCCAGGAGCCAGCACCGGGAACGGTGTCCCTGGGCCACCTGGGTCATCTCCGGCAGCTCCTCTGCGCAGATGCGCCGGGCATACTGGCAGCGGGGCGCAAAGGGGCAGCCCTTGGGCGGCTTCGTCATATCCGGCGGCGAACCGGGGATCGGCTGGAGCCTGCGGCTCTTATCCTGATCCACCGACGGGATGGAGGCCAAAAGCCCCAGGGTATAGGGGTGCTTCGGATCTTCAAAAATCTGATCGATCCCGGCCTCCTCCATCACCAGGCCGCCGTATAGCACCACCACCCGGTCGCACAGCTCTGCCACCACCCCCAGATCGTGGGTGATAAAAATGATGCTGCAAATAGCCACTTTCTGCGGACAGCAGGGCCGCATTTCCCGGACAATCCGGGCCATATTAAGCGGACAGCTTTAGAGACCAGCAGGACAGAGAGGAGGCTCCGCCCTGCTAATCAGTATTGATCGTTAT
>DVLJ01000059.1 GCA_018715565.1 Candidatus Ventrimonas merdavium | reverse complement strand
ATGATGTTTATATTTGCTTTATGATTTGTTTATGGTTTCTTTATGGTTTTCCGTATAAACTCCGGGACCGGAACATACGCTGTAGCAATCTATCTGTCCGGGAGGGCCTATGAACCCGCCGCTGAACCTGTCTCCCAAACGCATGGCTTTCCTTGCCAGCACCCTGCTCCTGACCGCCACCGGATTTACCTGCCGGGTCCTGGGATTTTTCTACCGCATCTTCCTCTCCCGGACCATTGGGGCGGAGGGGCTTGGGGTCTATCAGATGATGCATCCGGTCTTCGGCATCTGCTTCGGCCTGTGCGCCGGGTCGATCCAGACCGCCCTCTCCCAGTATATTGCCGCCAACACGCAGAAAAGCCGCCGTATCTTCCATACGGGGCTTCTTATCTCCATGGGGATCTCCCTGACGCTGGCAGGACTGATCTGCCGTTTTTCCACGTTCCTGGCGGAAGCTGTGCTGCTGGCGCCCTCCTGCGCCGGATACCTTCCGCTCATCGCCGTCTCCGTGCCCTTTGCCGCCCTCCACGCCTGCATCAACGGATACTATTACGGGATGCAGCGGTCCCGGGTGCCGGCCTTCTCCCAGGTGGCGGAGCAGGTGCTGCGCATGACCCTGGTCTTTCTCATCGCCAGCTCCTGGATGGCCAGAGGCCGGGAGATCACCGTGCTCCTGGCTGTGCTGGGCCACCTGCTGGGGGAGATCGCGTCCGCGGCGTTCACCCTGATCTGCCTGTTCCTGATCCCGCCGAAGCCGGCAGAGGGCTCTGCCTCCGCTCCTGGCTCCGCTTCTGCTCCTGGCTCCGCTTCTGCTCCTGGTTCCGGCGCGGACGCCCGCGCGCTGATGGGCCTGGCCCTTCCGCTCATGGCCAGCCGCCTGGTATTAAACCTGCTCTCCAGCGCGGAGGCTGTCTGGCTTCCCAGCTGCCTGCAGGCGACGGGAATGTCGGGGGCGGAAGCATTTTCCGTATACGGGGTCCTGACTGGCATGGCCATGCCGTTCATCCTGTTCCCCTCTGCCATCACCAACTCCATGGCGGTCCTGCTCCTTCCCAGCGTGGCGGAGGCCCAGGCCCAGGCCCAGGAACGGAGCATCTCCTCCTATATCGCCCTCTCTCTGCGCTATAGCCTTTACATGGGCATCCTCTGCATCGGGGTCTTCGTCCTGTTCGGCGGCGCTCTAGGCGCCAGCGTCTTCCACGAACCGGAGGCGGGACGCTTCATCCAGATCCTGGCCTGGCTCTGCCCGTTCCTTTACCTATCGACGACCCTGGGCAGTATCTTAAATGGCCTGGGCCTCACCCGGACCACGTTCCTGCAGAACACCTCCGCCCTGCTCCTGCGCATCAGCTTTGTCCTGCTGTTCGTGCCCCGGTTCGGCATCACCGCCTATCTGTGGGGGATGCTGGCCAGCGAACTGTTCCTGGCCCTTCTGCACCTATGGTCCCTCTCCCGCCGGGTCCCCATCCTCTGGAACGCCTGGGATATGATCGCAAAACCGGCGGCCTTTTTACTGGCCGCCGTTGGGATCCACCTTTTCTTCTGCGGACTGGTGCCGGTCATCGGCTGGCTGCCGCCGTTCCTGGATACAGCCGTCCGCATCCTCCACTTCGCCGCCTGGTATGGGGGACTGCTGCTGGCATACCATCTGGCCCGGCCGCAGAGAGCCGGATGAGGGGAAACCCCCTCCTGCAAAGCTCCTGCCCGCCCCAGGGCTACTCCAGGTTCAGCCGGTGGGTCAGGATATACTCGGTGCCAAAGGCATACAGGGCCAATTTTGCTCCATGATACAGGATCAGCCCGATCCCCAGGATATGGATGCCCGGTACCCCGGAAAACAGTTCCCCTATAGCCGGCAGCCATCTGACAAGGGACCACACGGCGTAGTTGACGAAGCATCCCGCAACATAGATCACCACATACCAGAGCACGGAAAGACCGCCCCGATGGTTCCTGGACAGATGCCCCAGAGCCATGGCCACGTAAAAATGATAGGCTGCCATAAAGCACCAGAGGATCCCCGCGATCATCAGCTCGGTCAAGAACAGAGCCATATGCGCGGTCTCAGCGGGGCTTGCATGGAAGGCCTCCATAAACTCCACGAAAAATCCTCGGAACCCCTCCGCGATCCCATGCACCATGCTGGTATCCAGCAGGATGATGGAACAGAAGGCGGCCAGGACTGACACCCACACCATCAGCACCGCCACACACGCCTTAGAAGCGACGATCTGCCGTACCTTCACCGGCAGAGTGAACATCAGATAGCCTTCCTGCTTGAACAGCCCGTCATAGAACCGCTCGATCACCGCCAGCACGGTGATCACACACAGGACGACCAGTGCGACCACATACAGCAGCGCCAGCAGCCCTTCCAAAAAATCTGCCGGAAGAGCCGTATGGGAGAAGATCCCCAGGCCGTTCACCAGAGAAATGACCAGCACCGCTCCATATACTGGGCACATCTTGCGCATCATCGCCATCCACTCATATTTCCATAATTTCCCGAACATCATCCACGCACTCCTTTCTCCTCTTCCGCTCTGCCCGGCAGCCCCACTGCAAAGACCTCCCGGAACAGCTGGTCCACCGACTTGCCTTCCTGCTCCCGGATATCGTCCACGCTGTCATGGCGCACCACGCGGCCTTCCTTTAAAAAGACTGCCTCATCCAGCACCTGCTCCACATCAGAGATCAGATGGGTGGAGATCAGCACAGTGGCGTCCTCCGAATAATTGGTCAGGATGGTCCGCAGGATAAAATCCCGGGCCGCCGGGTCTACACCCCCGATGGGCTCATCCAGCAGATACAGCCGCGCCGCCCGGCTCATCACCAGGGTCAGCTGGACCTTCTCCTTGGTCCCCTTGGAAAGATGCTTCATCCGCTCGTCCGGCAAGATGTCCAGCGACCGTAAAAGCTCCCTGGCCACCTCAGGCCGGAAATCGGCATAGAAATCCTGGAACATGGCCAACAGATCCCGCACCTTCATCCAATCCGCCACATACATCTGGTCCGGCAGATAGGAGATCATTGCTTTGCTGTGTACGCCAGGCCGCTCCCCGCCGATGCGGATCTCACCGCCATCCGGGCTCAGAAGCCCGTTCGCCAGCTTGATCAGGGTGGTCTTTCCCGATCCGTTGGGGCCTAAAAGGCCTACGATCCTTCCTGCCTCCAGCTCAAGGTCCACTCCGCTCAGCGCCTCCTTCTTCCCAAACCGCTTGGTCAGACCCCGGCAGGTCATCAAAATCTCGCTCATGCTTCCTCCTTTATGGCTTCCTCCAGCACCGCCATGATCTCCTGACGGCTGAAGCCCATGCTGTCCATCGTCTCCAAAAACTGTGCCACCTGCGCCCGGGCCTGATCGGCCCGCAGCGTCCGAATCCGTTCCATATCCTGGGTCACGCTCCTTCCTGCTGTCCGATTCGTCACAAGCAGTCCCTGACTCTCCAGATTGGCCAAGGCCCGCTGCATGGTGTTGGGGTTGACCCCTGCCTGGGCGGCAAACTCCCGCACCGACGGAAGCCGCTCTCCCGGCCCATACACCCCCGCCGTGATCTGTGCCGACAGCTGTTCTGAAAGCTGGACCCAGATCGGGCGGTCTTCTGTGAATTTCCAGTTCATCGCCTCACTCCTTTGTATCATTGTATTAAGTGATTAATACAATGATACAGCTGGTCTGTGGTTTTGTCAAGAGCTTTTTGATCGGACAGGAACGCAGTTTCCTATTACACCAAAAACGGCGCCATGGCTTTCCTTCCAGCCATGACGCCGTCCCTGCGGCGGCGGACCTCCTCTTATGACGTCCGCATCATCTCCGTTCATCCATACAGATCCAATACCAGCTTCGTAGTCACCGCCTTGGCGGTCTTGTCCCGCAGGCTGACTTCAAACACCTGAGCCGTCTCCGTAAACTCGAACGGCGCGGTCTCCATCTTCAGCGCTACTGTGATCCGGTTCTTCTCCACGCTCTCCACCTGATAGACCATCTCCCGGTCCTCATGCTCGTACCACCCGGCCCGGGTCACCGCGTTCTCTACCAGATAGCAGACCGTGTCCCGGTTCACCGGCGGCCGCTGGATCCAAACACCAGTCTCTGCATCCAGATCATACCAGATGCCGTCCACCTGGACCCATCCTGTCTGCCAGACGCCATCTTCCTCATATCTCCATCCGCCGTCCTCATCCTGCTGCCACGTTCCCGCCCAGGCAGGGACTGCCCAGGCCGCGGTCAGGACTGCCGCGCAGGCCGCCGCTGCCAGCCGCCGTCCGATCCTTCTCATATGATCACCTTCCGTACATGCTTTTCTTGGAGACCCGAGGCGCTCAGGCTCCTGCCCCGGTCTCTTTCTTAATATTATAAAACAGCGTCTTAGAAAAGCAAGGAACCAATTGTGAAGTTTTTCTAAAACTTCTCTTATCCCCATTCTCCCCGCCCAGACGGCCCTCAGACCACCCGTGTCATAGGAAGGTCATTGTTCACGCCTTTGGACAGCAGAAGCTGGTGCAGATCCACCACGCCGTTGTGGAAGGCGGCGGCGCAGGAGGCCAGGTAAAGCTCCCACATCCGGGCGAACTCGTCGCCGTACCGCTGCCGGATCGTGGCCCGGTGCTTCTGGAAGTTCTCCTTCCAGCAAAGAAGGGTCCTGGTGTAATGGCGGCGCAGGCTCTCCACGTCCAGGGTGCGGAACCTGCGCCGGGGCAGCAGGTCCATGATCTCCCGCAGGCTGGGGATCACGCCTCCCGGGAAGATATATTTCCGGATCCAGGGATCGCCCTCATGCTCCTCCTGCCCGCTGATAAAATGCAGGAGGAACAGTCCCCCCGGCTTCAGGACAGAGGAAACACAGTCCAGGAAGGCTCCGTAATTGCCCCGGCCCACATGCTCGATCATGCCCACGCTGACCACCCGGTCAAACTCCATGCCGCAGGTCTTTAACTCCCGGTAATCCATCAGCTTCACCGCCATCCGGCCTTCCAGATGCTCCTCCTGGATCTCCTGGGTCACCTTCCGGTGCTGCTCCTGGCTCAGGGTGATCCCCACCGCATGGACACCATAGTGGAGGACCGCCCGTTTGATCAAAAATCCCCACCCGCACCCGATATCCAGGATCGTCATGCCAGGCTTCAGGGCCAGTTTCCGCAGGATGTGGTCCACCTTTCCCACCTGAGCCTCAAACAAGGTCGTATCCTCCCTGGGGAAATACCCGCAGGAGTAGCTCATGGTCTCGTCCAGCCACAGCTGGTAAAAATCGTTGCCGATGTCATAGTGGGAGGTCACCTCCTGCCTCTGGTCCTTGGGGCTTAAGGAGGTGTGGAGCAGGCTGCGGAGGGCCCGGCGGTCCGTGCGGAACCGCTCCATATCTCCCAGGAACTGGTCCAGCACCTCATAAAGGTCTCGGTCCACCTCCAGGTCTCCCCGCATATAGGCTTCCCCCAGGGCCAGAGACGTAGAACGGAGGAGCTCCCGTCTGGACAGGGGCTTGTGAAGGGTCACCCGAAACTGGGCCGGCCCTGCCCCGATCACATGGAACTCCTCCCCTGCCTCCAGCTCAAAAGCGGTAGGCGTTACCTCACTCAAATACCGGCTGACAAAATCCTTATGGCGCATACTGATCTCCTTCTTTCCCGGCCGCCCCGGACGTTCCTTCCGGATACGCTTTCCGAATGTATCTTCTGGACGCTCCTTCCGAGCGTTCCTTCCTGGGCAGCCTTTTTTCTCAGTATGGCCGGATTTTCCTCCGGTTAATCCCTTTCGCGGTCTCCTCCCGCGATCTCCTCCACAAACGCCCGGATCTCCGGATCCTGACAGCCGGCGTAGAAGCAGTCCAGGAACCGGGGGATCATACAGCCCTTCACCAGCTCCGGATCCAGAGCCCTCAATGCCTCCAGAAGGGGCTTGGCCACCTGGCTCTTTACCTCAAACAGCAGCGCCGCGTTGCGGTTCTGGGCCTCCTTGCGCCCATCGGGATAGCCCATCCCCTTCGGCGAGCCAAAGGCTTTCACAAAGATGTTGTTCAGATTGATCTCCCCGCCCCAGCCGAAGCCCTTGGCAAACGGGATGGACAGAGCATTTCCGTTATTGATCTGCAGGAACAGATAGGCGTCCGTAGGCTCCACGCAGTAGCCGCAGACCACGCCTGGATACATGTTTAACGACATCAGGGCCCCCTGGCCGGTCCCGCATCCGGTCACCACAAAATCCACAGCTCCGGAATTTAACAGCAGGGCGGACATGATCCCCAGATGCAGATAGGTCAGTCTGGGATTCTCCTTTGTGTAGGCTTCCGGCACGTCCTGGTCGGTCAGGGGCGCCTCCATAGCCGCGTTCCATACCTCATGCCCCATCGGCTCCGTCACCGCTTTCAGCTCCTTTAAGATGATCGGATTCTTCGGTGCCTGGCTGAATTCATTTAATAATGCGATCTTCATAGTCTTATCCTCTTTTCTTCTCGTTTTCTTTTCCCGCTTCCGCCAGAGCGATGATCTGGTCCGCGTCCCGTTTCATCCGCAGGAAATCCGCCTCCGTCATGGGGATATCCAAAGAACGGGCGCTGTCCTCGATCTGGGCTGGGGTCCTGCCTCCGCAGAGCACCTGGATCTCCGAGGACAGCATGGAATTCCACTTGATGCACAGATTGGCCAGAGAGCAGCTGTATTTCTCCGTCAGGTCCTTCCAGCCTGCCAGCATCCGGTTCACCGCGGCGATGTTCTCCCGCGTCCACCAGGTCTTCCCCTCCCGCACATTCCCCGGCGAAGGCACATAGTCCTCCGACGCCTTGCCCGCCAACAGTCCCTGCTCGATGGGGGAATAGGTCTGGAGCATGATCCGGTGTTCCCGGCAGAAGGGCAAGAGCTCCGCTTCCGGCTTCCGGTCCAGGATGCTGAGCTTTTCCTGGATCACGTCCAGCTGCCCGGCCTGGGTATACTCCTTTAAGATCTGCAGATCCACATTGGAAGCGCCGATGGCCCGGATCTTCCCCTCCTCCTTCATCTTCAGCAGCTCGCCCATGGTCTCCGCCACCGGCACCAGGCCGTAGGTCTTACACTGCCAGTGGGTATAATATACGTCAATGTAGTCCGTCCCCATGGCCATCAGGCTTTTCTCCAGATCCCGCCGGATGGCACGGGGGCTTAAGTCCCGGCGGACCTCATGTCCCTCTCTTACAAAATGCAGCTCTCCTCCGCCGTCGTACCACTGGATCCCGCATTTGGTGGAAAGGATCACCTGATGGCGGGGGATGGTCTTCAATGCCTTCCCTACCACCTCCTCGCTGTGGCCGAACCCGTACACTCTGGCGGTATCGATCCAGTTCACCCCCAGCTCCACGGCCCGATGGATGGTTTCCACCGATACCCGGTCATCATTGTCGCCCCACCAGAGGCCGCCTCCGATGGCCCAGCAGCCCAGACCCAGGCCGCTGACCTGGATCCCGGAAGCTCCTATCATCCGCTGCTCCATATGCATCACTCCACTCTGGCGACCATTTCGCCGTATTGTTCTTTTTCCTGTCTGATAAACTGCTCCAGCGCTTCCAGGGTAGGCATGTCGGCGCTGCATCCATGGGAAGCCACCAGCATGGCCGCCGACGCGGAGCCCAGCTCTAAGCAGTCCGGCAGATCCATGCCCTCCAGCAGCCCATACAGGAAGCTGGAAGCATACCCGTCTCCACCCCCGAAGCCCTTTAAGGCCGATACGGGGAACGGCCGGATGGAATAGGAATTCCCATCCTTGGTGTAGGCGGTGGAGCCCTCCTTGCCGTGCTTGATGACCGCCACCTCCGCCTGCTGTCCGGTCCACCAGGCGGCAGACGCCTGGTCGCTCCCGTCCAGTCCCAGGAACCGCTCCGTCAGATCGTACTCCTCCCGGGACCCCAGGATCACATCGCTGTCCCTGGCCACGATCCCGCAGTACAGGGCGGTCTCCTCCAAGCTCTTCCAGCTGTAGGGACGGTAATCCATGTCAAAGATGATCCGCACCCCATGCTTCTTCGCCAGGGCCACGGCTTTTAAGGCCGCCTCCCTGGACGGGCTGGCCGCCAGAGCCGTCCCCGAGATCAGGAGGGCCTTGGCCTCCTTTAGATATCCCTCGTCAATATCCTCCGGACACAGGGACAGATCCGCCGCGCCGTTCCGGTACATCAGGATGCTGCTATCGCTCGGGCTTAGGATCTCCGTAAAGGTCAGCCCCAGGCTTTCCCCGTTCGTGCAGGGCCGGATATGGGAGATGTCGATCCCTTCCTTTTGGAACACCTGAGTCACATATTCACCAAAACGGTCGTCGGATATCCGTGCGAAAAAGCCGCACCGTTTGCCCAGCCGGGATAAGCCCACGGCGATGTTGGCCGGGGATCCGCCTACGTATTTGCGGAACGTCTCGCTCTCCGCCAGGGTCTTATAGTAATCCAGCGGATTCAGATCGATGGCGATTCTGCCCAGCAGGATCAGATCATAGGCTCTTTCCTGGTCAAAGAAATCTCTGTTCATCCCTCGGTCTCCTCCTTTCTCCAAAGCCGCCGGTAAAGCTGCTCCACCGTCTCCTGATCCACCGGCCTGCGGGTGTTGGACGGGCTGCCGGAGGCCATGGCGTCCCCGGCCATCTTGGGGATCGCCTGGAAAAATGCCGCTCTGGGGATCCCATACTCCTCCAGCGTGGGGATCTGGATCGCTCCAAGCAGCCGCTCCACCTCCTCCGTCAGCCGGTCCGCCGCCGCCCGGTCCTCTGTCTTTAATCCTGCCAGGCCGCAGTGCCGGGCGATCTGGGCCATCCGATCCAGCGCGCCCTCCTTGATGTATTCCAGGCATACGCCCAGCAGCATGGCGTTGGAGATGCCGTGGGGCACATGGAACAGGGCGCCGATGGGGCGGCTCATCCCGTGGACCAGCGTGACGGAGGCATTGCTGAAGGCCAGCCCTGCCTCCAGGGCCGCCAGGGCCATCTGGGTCCGCCCTTCCTCATCGTCCCCCTGAGCCCATACCCGCTCCAGAGCCGCGAAGATCCGCCGGCAGGCAGAGAGGGCAAAGGTATCGCTGAGCGGCTGCGCCCGCTTGGAGGTATAGGCCTCTATGGCGTGGGTCAGGGCATCGATGCCGGTAGACGCGGTGATCCCCTTGGGCGCGGTCATGGTAAAGGCCGGGTCCACGATGGCCAGCTCCGGGATCAGCCCCGGCCCCTTCAGCAGCATCTTCACCTGGGTCGCCCGGTCCGTGATAATGGCGAATTCTGTCACCTCCGAGCCAGTCCCTGCAGTGGTGGGGACCGCCGCCATGGGCGCCGGCTTTTCTTCCACCGTTCTGCCCAGATAGTCCGCAGGTGTCCCTCCCCATGTCCCGATCATGGCGATGGCCTTCATGGAGTCCAGCACGCTGCCGCCTCCCAGGCCCACCAGAAAATCACAGCCTTCCTCCCGGTAGCAGGCCGCCCCCGCTCCGATCATCCCGTCGTCCGGCTCTCCGCTGATCCCCTGGAACACGGCATAGGCGATCCCCGCCTGCTCCAGCAGATCCGTCACCTTTTTCCGGTTCCCCAGCCGCTCCATGGCTCCATCCGTTACGATCAGGGCCTTTTTTCCCATCCTGGCGATCGGACCTGCCGCCTGCTCCAGGGCCTTCGCGCCGCTGATCACCATCCCCGGCGCAAGAAATCTATCTGCCATCCCGTTTCCCTCCTCTATGCGGATCTCTATGCGAATGCTTCCACCAGGTCCTGATAAGAGGACGCGGTCTGCAGACGCTCCATCGTCGTGTCATTTCCCAGCTTTCCCGCCAGCTCTGCGATCAGGCGCAGATGCTCCTTGGCCCCCTGGCTGTCTGAGGGGACGGCGAACAGGAAGAACAGCTGGGAGGGTTCCCCGTCATAGGACTCCCAGTCGATCATGCTCCGGGTACGCCCTACGGCGATCCCTACGTGCTCCACATGATCCGACTTCCCGTGAGGGATCGCCACATGGCCGCCAATCCCTGTGATCCCTTCCTGCTCCCTGGCATATACGTCGCTTACATAGCCCTCCAGGTCCTCAATATACCCGGCGTCCTTTAACAGGCCCGCCAGATGCCGGATCACCTCATCCTTGTTTTTTGCATCCATATCCAGGTCGATCACCCGGTCGTCCAGAATCTCTTTTACCGCCATGCTCCCAAATCTCCCCTCTATTTGATAAAATACTGATAAATGTCCAACGCGGACTTCATGTTTTTTATGGCCTCCATCTTCTCATCGCTGTCTGTCAGCTGGAGAAAATCCTTATAAAACTGCTTGGTCCTTTTGATCTCAAATTTTGAGTTCATCTTTACCGCCAGCAAGAATACCACGTCCACCGGATCGCCGTGCCAGTCGATCGGCTGATCCAGGATCGCCACTACGATCCTGGATTCGTTCACCTCCATCATATTTCCGTGAGGGATGGCAACCCCGTGTCCGATGCTGGTGGTGGTGGCCCGCTCCCGGTCAAATACACTTTCCAGATAATTGGCCGTCACGTCTCCCTTTTTCACCAGATTCTCCACCATCATGGCGATCAGCTGATCCTTATGCTCCACCTGCGGCCGGATCAGGAACAGATCCACCTCGAACAGCTGATGGCACAGACTGTCAAAATGGAACTCCTCCCGTTTCCGGAAATAGAAGATCTGATTGACCTTCTGACGGACCGTTTCGATATCCGGCTCTCCCAGCGGCGCCTCCAGGGTAACGGCCCGGTCGTCCCGGATCTCTGTCCCGGACGTATTGATGATCACATCTGCCTGGGGATAATGGGAGAGACGGAAATCGTGACAGCTGACCGTCTCGATCTCCGTGATCTCCGGGATGCTGTATTTCAGCATCTCGCTGGTCAGCTGGCTGGCCGCCATCCCGCTTCCGCTGACCAGCAGCGCCCGGATGGGACGGCCCTTTTTCTTCCTTATGATCGCCGCCTGGATGTAGAGCGCGATCCCTGCCAGCTCATCCTCCGTTACCTGAACGTCGTAATATTCCTCAAACAGGCTGCTGGTGGACCAGGTGGCCAGGAACGTCTGCTTGTATTCCTGCTTCACATACTGGCTGATATGATCCCCCGTCGCCGTAGAGTATTTCATCCGGAAAATGGCGGAGCGCATGTGGAGCACCAGGCTCTGATAGAGCAGCTCATCGCCGGAAAGGTCGATATCCAGCACGGAGTCGATGGTATCGATGATCAATCTCACAAACCGCTCCAGCGTCCGGTCGTAGACTCTGGCGTAATCGTCCCCCTGGAGGTTGGTGAAGTTTTTCATCTTCTTGGCAGTCAGGAGCATCAGAGCCAGGAACATCACGTCGTCCTGGGACGTGCGGCGCTGGTATCTCTTCTCGATCCTTTGATAGATGGATTCGGAAAAAGCATATTCGTTGTAATTCTGGATATTCTCTTCCATCGCCTGTTGGAACGTCCCGCCCTTCCTGTGTCTGGCCAGGGACAGACAGGTCATGATCCAGACCATCTTAAAGGAGCGGTCCGCCAGCTCGATCCTCCAGGCATTCTCCGCCTCTACGATGATGTTCCGGATCTGGGTCGTATCAACCCCCGGCGCAAAGGTCCCGAGAAGGGCTTCCATCACCTCCGGCATCAGGTCCATCATGTAATCCCGGATCGCGACCCGGAACTGGTATTCCTCTCCCGCCAGGGCCACGCCCTTGCTCCGCATGGAGACCACGGAAAGCCCCCGCTCCTCAAACCAGCCGGACACCTCCTTCAAAAGCCCGCCTACGGTAGGCGGGCTCAGATACAGGCTGTCAGCCAGCTGCCGCAGGGTGGTGGTCTCTCCCGGCTTCAGTTTCAGCAGCTTTCCGATCAGCTGTCTGCCCCGGCTATCCTCCAGGTTGGAGGGCTGGCAATCCGATTCCGCCAGGAGCCATTCCTTCAGGCTCTTTTTCTGACTTTCATCGGCCGCCAGCCAGATCCCCTTCCCCTGCTTGCGCATGATCCTGCCCAGATCCCGTTCTGTCAGCCAGTCGTTTAACTGATCCAGCTTGGTGCGCACGGTCTTCTCCGACAGACCGACCCGCTCCGCGATCTGGAGGACGGTAAGATGTTCTCCATTCAGAAGGCTCCTCATGATCCGCTTGTTTTCTGCTGCCTTCTTCTCTGCTCTCAATCCAGTTCTCCCTGTCCTTCCGTGATCATTCCCGGCTTCCGCTTACGGACTCTCCGTAGATATAACGTCCGCTGGAACCGATCACTTTCATGTAATCCTTTACAAACTGCTTGATCCCTTCCTCTGCCGCCATGCAAAGGTGCATATAGTCGGTCTCCGGCTTTTCTTCCAGAGCCTTCAGCATAGCGTCCTTTCCAGCCTGCCAGGCGTCGGTGCACACATTGATCTTGTTGATCCCGCCGGCGACCGCCTTCTTTAAGTTCTCTTCCCCGGAGCCGGAGCCGCCGTGGAGCACCAGAGGCATCTTCAGCGTCTCCTTCAGCAGGTGGAGCCGTTCAAAATCCAGCCTGGGGATCTTTCCCTTGGGATACGCCCCGTGAGCGGTTCCGATGGCCACCGCCAGGGCGTCCACTCCGGTCCTGCTGACAAAATCCAGAGCCTGGTCCGGATTCGTATAAAGATCCAGATTGTCGTCGTCTGCGTCCGCCGCCTGCCCCACATGGCCCAGCTCCCCCTCCACGGAGCAGCCCATGCCATGGGCCAGGGCGCTGATGATGGCCGTCCGTTTTACGTTCTCCTCATACTCCAGAGAGGAGCCGTCAAACATAACGTTGGTAAAGCCTGCGTTGATGCAGTCGGCGATGATGTGGAAATCACTGCCGTGGTCCAGGTTTAAGGCGACCGGCACATGGACTCTTGCCGCCAGCTCCTTGACTACCGGGACCATCTCCTCCATATGGGCATGGTTTTTCATCTGGCCCGGCCCAAACTGGATGATGATGGGGGAATGCTCCTCCTCCGCCGCCAGGATGCCTGCCCGGGCCATCTCGATGTTGATGCTGTTCATGGCCATGACACCATAATTATGCTCATTTGCGTCCGCAAGGATCGCTTTCATGGAAACTAACATACTGTTCTATCCTTTCTGCTGTCTTTGTCTTCCGCTGTTTTTCCATTCCTTCCAGGATCATCCGTCCTTCCAGGATCACTCGATCCGGATATCCAGGTCGATGTCCAGATCCTCTTCCTCCGCCGCGCTCTCCTCTGCGGACGGCTTCTTGATGACCGCATAGATCACGCCAGTCACGGCAGAGCCGATGGCCAGGGCGATCAAAAACCAGATCGGATTCGTCATCATGGGGACTACAAAGATCCCGCCATGGCCTGCAACCGATTCACAGCCCATGCCTACGGCGATGGCTCCTGCAACCGCTGAGCCGATCATGCTGGAGGGGATAAAGCGGGCCGGGTCCGCCGCCGCAAAGGGAAGGACGCCCTCGGTGATGAAGCAGAGGCCCATGGGAAGGGCGGTCTTAGCCGTTTCCAGCTCCGTTCTGGTAAATTTGTTCTTCTTGATCAGGGTGGCGATGAACAGGCCGATCGGCGGGGTCATGCCGCCGATGATCTTGGCGCACATAGGTCCGTTGATCCCGTCTGCGCCCAGCGCGTTGGCCGCCATGGACGCCGTCTTGTTGACCGGACCGCCCATATCAAAGCCCATGCAGGCGCCGATCACCGCGCCGATCACGGATTTCGCTCCGCCGTTCAGGGAGATGATCCACTGCTGGAACACGTCCATGATCCACGCCAGCGGGATAGAGAACACGCACAGGAAGATCATGCCGCAGACAAAGGTGGAGACCACCGGGATGAACATGACCGGCATCAGGCCTTCACACCATTTGGGCAGCTTCCAAGTCTTCATCCAGTTTACAAAGTTCCCGATGATGAACGCCATCAGAAGTCCGCCTAAGAATCCGGCCTTGGACTGAGACGAACAGTAGCCGATGATCAGGCCGGGAACGATGCCCGGTCTTCCCGCCATGGAGTAGGCCGCTCCCGCCGTCATCACTGCCACGGCAAAATCCATGGCGTAGGAGCTCAGCTTATTGACGCCCCACCAGAAACCGGTCCAGGTAAAGGGATTCAGATTGGAAAACGGGGTAGCGCCCGCCGCCACCGCGTCTCCGATATCCCATCCGCCAAACGCCTTCGCCAGCGCTCCCAGGATCCCGCCTGCTACAACGATCGGTATCATGTAGGAGATACCGGTCAGGATATGTTTCATAAATTTCTGCTTTTTTGCCATTTTGAATACCCCCATCTTTTGCTATTGGACCTGCGCCCTGCTATTTCCCAAGTTTTTCGTGGATCTTACTGATGACTCCCTTGGGTGACTTCATCACCATGCTGATCGGGATCTCCACCACCGGTTTGCCCTTGAACCGGTCCTTGTTCACCCGGATATCCGCGGAGATCAGGATCACGTCCGCATCCCGGATCTCCTCCGGTGTCAGCTCGTTCTCTACCCCAATGGACCCCTGGGTCTCCACCTTGATGCTGTCTCCCAGCTCCTTCGCCGCGTTTTCCAGCTTCTCCTTTGCGATGTAGGTATGGGCGATGCCCGTCGTACACGCTGTGATGGCTAAAATCTTCATATGCAGCCTCCTCTCATTTGATCTATCATGAATGTATCATTTCCCCTTGCCGAATGGGAAAATGATTGCGGCATATCAAAACGGTAACTTTTAAGTTATCACACAGATCAGGCCCTGACAACCAGAAGAACAAGTCGCTGCCACCCGTCAAACGGGTGGCTCGCGCTTCGGCTATAAGCCTTTGTTACTAGGCCAGCGTCTCAAGGCGCTGGCTTTCACTTCGTTCAAGCCACTCTGTGCTTTTCCCTCTGTTGCCGCCCCTTCAAGGGGCAATCTGAATACCGACTACCCCCTAAAGGGGTCCTCGTATTCTTTCACACTTAATTTATCCAGCATGATATCTGCCTTCTCCTGGTCTTTTATATATTTTCGGATGGTGTCTTCATTCAGCCCTACTGTGCTCACATAATATCCTTCCGACCAGAAGTGTCTGTTCCCGAACTTATACTTTAAGTTGGCATGACGGTCAAACATCATCAGAGCCGACTTTCCCTTCAAATAGCCCATAAAACTGGATATACTGATTTTGGGCGGAATACTGACCAGCATATGAACATGATCCGCCATTAAGTGTCCCTCTATAATCTGGACCCCTTTATAGTTACATAGCTGTTTTAAGATATCCCGCAAATCTTCTCTGTATTGATTGTATATCATTTTTCGTCTATACTTAGGTGTGAAGACGATATGATACTTGCACATCCATTTCGTATGTGCTAATTCATTGGCTTTCTTCGCCATAAAATCACTCTCCTTTTATCATAGT
>DVLJ01000058.1 GCA_018715565.1 Candidatus Ventrimonas merdavium | reverse complement strand
TCAGCCACATTCGTGGCAAAGTCGTGAATAATTCAGGTTTATTGGTCTCATCCAAACCACCAGGCAAAATATTCTGAAAAGCTAGAAACAGAAACAATAGAAATGCATGACGAACGGAAAGAAATGCTGCGTGGAAAAACCGCCCGCTATTTATACGCTTATACCCTCCTGGCGATTGGGATCTCCATTGTGATATTTGATATTCTTGATAAATTAATTGTAATAGAGGGCACCCGGATATTTATTATCTATTTCGTGCTTCTTTTCTTATCCGAAGTCATTTTATCCCATATCATCATGAAATGGTTAGAAAAACGATACTAACAGAAAAGGACCGTGCGGCCGCAAAATTTTAGCCGCACGGTCCTCATCACTGCCTGCTTTGCAGTCTGCTCCACGCTACTCTCCAGTCTCCTCCTGCTCCATCAGCGTCTCGATCGCCTTCTGCACCTGGCTGTCCTTCTCCAGCGGAATCTCATACTGGCTTAGATACTCCTCCATCAGTTCCTCATCCAGTTCCAGCTCTGCCTCCACATCCGGGGTCAGCCCCTTCTCATGCAGGTCGTTTCCAGCCGGGGTATAATAGTGGGCGATGGTGATCTTCACCGCAGAACCGTCGCCTAAGGGCAACAGGCTCTGTACGATGCCCTTGCCGTAGGACTGGGTCCCCACCAGGGTCGCCAAGCCGTAATCCTGCAGCGCTCCCGCGAATACCTCCGACGCGCTGGCCGACATGCCGTTTAACAGCACCGCGATCGGCAGATCCAGCTCATGGCCGTCGTCCATGGGGTACAGCTGGTTCTCCACCGGGCTGCCGTACATCTCATGGCAGATCTTGCCATCCTGGCTGTAATACCGCTCCGCCTGGCCGTTCTTATCCGCCGTAGACAGGATCACCCCGTCGAACTGATCGTCCGGCAGGATGTACGCCGCCATCTCCACGCACACATCCACCACGCCGCCGGGATTATCCCGCAGGTCGATCACCAGGCGCTCCATGCCCTGGCTCTCCAGATCTTCCACAGCCTCGATGAACTGATCGGCCGTCACCAGATCAAACTGGGTGACCAGCACGTAGCCGGTGTTGTCCTCCAGCATCTGATATTCCACAGTGGCGTTCTCCACCATGCGCCGCTCCACATGGACGGGGATCTCTTCCCCATCCCGCAGCAGGGTCAGATCCACAAAGGTGCCTTCCTCGCCACGGATGTTCTGGTCCACCAGCACATCCAGCTCCGCATCAAAGGCCTCGATGTCTCCCACCTTATAGAGCAGGTCTCCTTTGCGGATCCCCGCCTCCTCTGCCGGAGAGCCGGGGAATACCCGGAGGATCGTGATCACGCCGGTATCATAGCGCTGGCTCACCAGCACGCCGATCCCGCAGTACACCCCTTCCGTATCCTCCGTCAGGGAGGTGTACTCCTCCTCCGTATAATACGTGGTGTATGGATCGTCCAATCCGGCCAGCATCCCTTTGTAGATGCCCGCTTCCATCTGCTCCGAATCCACATTTTCCTCAAACAGGAAGGAGTTATCCACCACCTGCTCCAAAAGCTCCACCTTCCGGCCGATCCGGTCCAGATCCAGTCCCTGGGCCGCCGTGGCGCCGCCGGAGCTCTCTACGGTCTGGGGCTGCTCGCTCCGGTCCATGACCGCTCCTCCCACCAGGCGCAGGCCCGTGGCCAGTCCCACCACGAACAGGCCGGCAAAGGCGGTCAGCAGCACGCCGACCAGCACGCCCTTCCAGAATTTATTCTTTGTTCTATTCTCGTTTTCCAAACGCTGTCACCTGTCTTTCCGTCAATTTCTCTCCCGGTTCTTACGGGCTTACATAAGCCAGCGGGTTCAGATACTGGCCGCCGGACCGGACTCCAAAATGGAGATGGGGTCCGGTAGAATATCCGGTGGATCCCACCTTGGCGATCGTCTGCCCCTGGGAAACGGTCTCGCCTTCCGACACCAGCAGCTGGGAGCAGTGCATATATACCGTATACACGCCTCCGCCGTGGCTGAGCATGATGTAATTGCCCGCCGAATAGCTGTATGTAGAGACGACTACCGTTCCGGCCGCCGCCGCCAGGATCGAGGAGCCTGTGCTGGCGCCGATATCAATGCCCTGATGGTTCGAGGACGCTCCCTCCGTGGGAGATTCCCGACCGCCGAAATAGGACGTGATCCGGCTGCTGGACGGACAGGGCCATATAAAATTAATATTCCCCAGGCTGACCGTATTATACGTCTTTCCAGCCGCCTCCGCCGCTTTTCTCGCCTCTTCCTCCTTGCGCTTGATCTCCGCCTCCAGCTGCCGGATCTTCTCCTCCTGAGCCTTCAGATCCTTCTCATATTCGCTGATCTGGCCCTCGGCTGCGGTGATCTGCCCTTCGTAGTTCTTCAGCTCCTGGTTCTTTTTCGCCAGCAGGGTCTCCACCGACTGCTGCTTGGCCTCCGTCTCCTCCTGCAGGCCCAAAAGCTCCTCATGCTCCCCATGCAGCTGGGTCTCATAAGCCGCGATGGCCTCCTTCGTGGCCGCGTACTCCTCCAGCTTCCCCCGGTCATACTCGGAGATCTTCCGGATATACTCCGCCCGGTTCATGAACTGGGCCATATCGTCGGATTGGAGGAGGAGCTCCACATAGCTGGTATCTCCCTGCTCATACATATACTTGATGCGCAGCTTCATGTCCGCATACTGGCTGGCTTCCGTCACCTTCGCCTGCTCCAGCTGCTCGTTCGTCTGAGCGATCTGAGCCTCCTTGTCCGTGATCTGCCCTGCCAGGGTCTCCAGCTCCCGGTCCAGGGCGCCCATCTCCTCGTCCAGCTTCTTTACATAGGCTGCCGCGTCATTTTTCAGGCTCTCCAGCTCCGACAGGGTCTGCTCTACCTTCGCCTTTTCTTCTTCAATGGAGCTGACCTTATCCTTGGCCGCCTCCACCTCCTGCTTGGTAGCGTACACGGGATGGATTGCCAGGGCCGCCAGCCCCATGGCCAGCCCAAAGGCCAGCGCCCGTTTTTTCCTCTTCCGTCTCATAGGCCACCTACACTTTCAGATATCTGCGGATGGTGAAAAAGCTCCCGAAAAAGCCGATGCCCACTCCCAGTACCAACGCCACCAGCACCATCAGGGGATAGATCTCCCCGATGGGGATGAAATACAGCATATTGGACAGGATGTGGAACCGCTCCATCAGATAGACCACCGTCCGGGTATACAGAACGTACATCCCCGCCAGCGGGATGACCGCCCCGATCAGCCCGATCAGAACCCCCTCCACGATGAACGGCGCCCGGATCATAAAATTGGTCGCGCCGATCAGCCGCATGATCTGGCTCTCCTGCTTCCGGAAGGCCGCGGCCACGGAGATCGTGTTATTGATCAGGAATACCGCCACCGCCAGCAGCACGCCGATGATCACCAGGGAAAGCAGGCTCAGCATCCGGTTAAAGCTGGAAAATCCTGCCGCTGTAGTATGGGAATAGTTCACCTGCCGGACGCCGTCCAGGCTCTCCAGATACGCCACCAGCTCATCCTGCTGTTCGATATCCTTCAGATACAGGACGAACGACGCGGATCCGGCCAGCGGGTTGTCGTCGGCAAAGCCCTCCGCCAGCGCCTCATGTCCGGCAAAATACTCTTGCTTGAAGCTCTCCCAGGCCTCCTCGGCAGAGACGTACTCCATCTTTCGGATCTCCGGCCGTCCGCCGATCAGCTCCCCCCGGGCCAGGATCTCGTCCTCGCTCAGGCTTTCGTCAAACAGCACCGTGATCCCCATGCTGCTCTCCACATGCTCCACCATGGAATGGATATTCCCGATAATGGAGAAAAACAAACAAAATAAAAAAATACACGCAGAAATCGTCGCCACTGACGCCAGGGAGAACCAGATATTTCTGCATATATTTTTTAGGCCCTGTTTCAGGCAATACCAAAATGTACTAACTCTCATCCATATGACCGCCCTTCCCTTCATCTCCGATCAGCCGCCCCCGCTCCAGGGTGATGACCCGCTTGCCCATCTGATCCACGATCTCCTGGCTGTGGGTGACCACCACCACCGTGGTGCCGCCCCGGTTGATCTCCTCTAACAGCTTCATGATCTCGATGGCGTTCTCATGGTCTAAGTTCCCCGTGGGCTCGTCGGCCAGCAGCACCTCCGGCCGGTTGATCAGCGCCCGGGCAATGGCGACCCGCTGCTGCTCCCCACCGGACAGCTGCCGCGGGAGCATCTTATACTTGGAAGAAAGGCCCACCAGCTTTAGCATCTCCGGCACCGACTCCCGGATCGTCCGGGGAGAGGCGCCGATCACCCGCTGGGCAAAGGCCACGTTCTCAAAGACGCTCCGGTCCTTCAGCAGCCGGAAATCCTGGAACACCACACCCAGCCGCCTGCGGTACTTGGGCACATAGCGGCGGGGCATCTTCTGCAGGTTCATATCATTGACCACGATATAGCCGGAGGTCGGCTCCGCCTCCTTCAGCAGCAGCTTTAACAGGGTCGATTTGCCAGAGCCGCTTTTGCCCATGATAAATACGAACTCCCCGTCGTCGATCTGGATGCTGATATCCCGCAGAGCCTTGTTCCCGGTTTCATATGTCTTGTTGATATCTACGATCTCAATCATAATTAATAATCCAGACTCTCCATGTACTTCATATACTTCACCACCATCAGAGCGATCTTGAAGGTGATGGCGTCCTCAAATACCCGCAGGTCCAGACCTGTGCTCTTCTGCAGCTTGTCCAGGCGGTATACCAGGGTATTCCGGTGGATGTAAAGCTGTCTGGAGGTCTCGGACACGTTCAGGCTGTTCTCAAAGAACTTGTTGATCGTGGTCAGGGTCTCCTCGTCAAACTCGTCGGGAGACTTGCCGTCGAAGATCTCCTTGATGAACATCCGGCATAAGGGCAGGGGAAGCTGATAGATCAGACGGCCG
>DVLJ01000057.1 GCA_018715565.1 Candidatus Ventrimonas merdavium | reverse complement strand
GATGCACAGATTTTGATGCGGAACTACATGATGGAGCGCTTTCTGGAGCGAATTTCCCTCTCAGAGTACCGGGACAAGTTTATTTTGAAGGGTGGGATGCTGGTAGCAGCGATGGTCGGTCTGGATGCCCGTTCCACCATGGACCTGGATGCAACGGTCAAAGGGATTAATGTGAATGTAGATGATGTAGCAGATTTGATTGCGGGGATTGTTTCGGTTCCGATTGATGACGGCGTAACCTTTCGGGTCAATAAGGTTTCGGAGATTATGGATGAAGCGGAATATCCGGGGATTCGCGTAAGTCTGACTACGGTTTTCGACGGAGTGGTGACGCCCCTGAAGATTGACATTTCTACCGGGGATGCCATCACACCAAGGGAAGTCCGATACAGCTTCAAGCTGATGCTGGAAGACCGCTCCATGGACATTTGGGCGTACAATCTGGAAACTGTGCTGGCTGAGAAAATGGAGACCATCATTACCAGGGCAACGGCCAATACCCGCATGAGGGATTTCTACGATATTTATATTCTGGAACAGCTCCATGGGAATACACTGAGCGCACCGATCCTCCATGATGCGCTGTTGGCGACCGCCCGAAAGAGGGAAACGGAAAGCCGTCTGGCTGAGGCAAAGGAAGTCTTTGCCGAGGTGGAGGACAGTCCGGTAATGCAGCAGCTTTGGGCAGCATATCGGAAAAAGTTTTCTTATGCGGCCGACCTGGAGTGGAATAGCGTGATAAAAGCTGTCCGCAAGCTGTATTCTCTTGCGGAGGAAGATTAATGGAAGCGGCATCATGGCATTACCCAAAAAGGTGTAAAACACAAAAATAAGGTCTGTCCAGAGATATTTTACCCAGCAAATGCCCACAGGGCCGCAAGACCCCATGGGCATTTGCTGGATGGTCGGATAGTTCTGGATAAGGGGCGGGAAGCGCCGGGCCGGATGCTAGGCCAGCTTTTTCAGCGCCTCCAGGAACGCTTCCACATATTCCGGCTTGGTGGCCCAGGAGGTTACCAGGCGGACGCAGGTGTGGTCCTGGTCCACGATCTCCTGGGTGGAGAACAGAAAGTCCTCTGCCAGGGCTTCCATCACTGGATTGGGCAGGATGGGGAACAGCTGGTTGGTGGCAGACTCCCAGCGGAACGGATAGCCGCATGCGGTGATCCCCGCCCGGAGACGGGCCGCCATCTCGTTGGCGTGGGCTGCCAGGGCATAGAACAGGCCGTTCTGGAACAGGTGCTCAAACTGCAGGCCCAGGAGCCACCCTTTTGCCATCATGGCTCCCCGCTGTTTGATGAGGAAGCGGAAGTCCGGCTTTAGATCCGGGTGGAGGATCACCAGGGCCTCTCCGAAGAGGGCGCCGTTCTTCGTGCCGCCGATGTAGAACAGATCCGTCAGCCGGGCAAGGTCGGCCATGGTCAGGTCATTGTCCGGGCTGGTCAGGGCAGAGCCTAAGCGGGCTCCGTCCAGGAACAGATACAGACTGTGGAGGCGGCAGAAACGGGACAGGGCTTCTAGCTCTGCCTTGGTATACTGGGTGCCCACTTCCGTGGAGTTGGAGACGTAGACCATCTTGGGCTGGACCATATGCTCGTCGGTGTGACGGTCCAGGGCGGCCTGTATCAGGGCAGGGGTCAGCTTCCCGTCCGGGCTTTCCATGCCCAGGACCTTGTGGCCGGTGGCTTCGATGGCTCCGGTCTCGTGGACATTGATGTGGCCGGTCTGGGCGCAGACCACAGCCTGGTGGGGCCGCAGGGCTGCGGCGATAGCTAGCAGGTTGGTCTGGGTCCCGCCGGGGATGAAGTGGATGTCCGCATCCGTCCGGTCAAGCTCCCGTAAGATGCTGGCCCTGGCCCGTTCAGAATGGGCGTCCAGGCCGTAGCCGTCATTCTGTTCCAGGTTGCTTTCTAACATAGCCTGAAGGATCGAGGGATGGGCTCCCTCGCTGTAATCGTTGTTAAAGCTGCAGATCATGACTGGTTCCTCCCTTGTCAGATGTTGTGCGTCCGGCAGAAGTATGGGCCGGGTGCGTATTGGATCTTAAAACACATATTGCAACCATTCTATCACAATCTTTTTTGTTCTGCCACGGGAATTTCTCAAGCCGTATCGATTTTCCGGCAATCTTTCTGACGATTTTCCGGCGATTTTTCCGGCGGTTTCTCCGGCGGATGCTCCTGCGGTCCTGGCTGTAATTATCCAGCGGATCATTCTGTGCTTCTTCTTGCTGAATCCGGGCATGGAGGATATACTGGTATTATACACGAATAGGAGAAAGGCGGGTGGAAGCCTATGACATTTGGCGCATTGGACCAGCTGGATACGGCAGTCCTGTATTTTATCCAGGAGCACATCCGGAGCGGATGGATGGACGGATTCTGGACGGGAGTCACCTCCCTGGCCAACGGAGGATGGTTCTGGATCCTGACGGCGGCGGTGCTGCTTTTGTGGGGGAGGACGCGCAGGGCCGGACTGACGGCGGCGGTGTCCATGCTGCTGGGATTTCTGATCACCAACCTGCTGCTGAAAAACCTGGTGGCCCGGCCTCGGCCCTTTGACCTGTATCCGGTCATCCAGCCGTTGGTGGAGCGGCCTCATGACTTTTCGTTCCCCTCCGGCCATACCTGTGTGTCCTTTGCGGCCTCCCTGGTGTACCTGCGGATGCTGCCCAGGCCCTGGGGCGCCGCGTCGGTTGTCCTGGCGGCGGTGATCGCCCTGTCCCGGCTGTATGTAGGCGTCCACTATCCCAGCGATGTGCTGGGAGGATTTCTGGTAGGATGCCTGGTCAGCTGGGCGGCGGTGCGGCTGGCGGAGCGACGGAAGACGGGGCAGATCGTAAGAGATCAGTAAGGTCTTGCCGGAGGGGATGTGGTATGATATTAGCAGAAGCGATCGGTATGTGTTTTCTGCGATGAAGAGGAGGGGATGTTATGGCAAGGAAGATCCGGGTAAGGCCGGGAAAGGGGCAGTCCATGCTTGGTTTTTTGGTCGGGCTTGGGTTCTGCGGGATCGGGATATTCCTGGTGATGCCTACGATGGGCGTGTTCGGAGTGCTCTGGACGGGGATGGCGGCGGCGATCACGGTGATGAACGGCATCAATGCCTTTTCTGACCGGGGCGTCAGTTCCTATGAGATCCTGATCGAGGAGGATCGCCCGGAAGAGATCGCGGAGGAACCTAAGGGAACGGATCCGGCTGCCCTGAGACGGGATATCGAACTCCGTCTCCAGGCAGCCGAGGAGCTTTACCAGGCTGGTACGATCACGAAAGAAGAATATGAAGCCAAACGGCAGGAGATCCTGAAGGCGCTTTAGAGCTGCTTTGGGCGGCAAAGGAGAAGGGCATGGAAAATGCGTATGTGCTGCAGCTGAAAAACAGGAAATTTTCGGAGTTTTATCTTTGCTCCTGCGGCTATGCAAAATGCGAGCCGCTGCACAGCTTTGGGCCGGCGGTGCGGCCGAACTATCTGATCCACCTGGTGCTGGAGGGCAGGGGCCGGTATCTGGTGGGAGGGGAGCAGTACGAGCTTTCTGCCGGGGAGGGCTTTTTGATCGAGCCGGAGGTCCAGACCTTTTATCAGGCGGATCAGGAGGCTCCGTGGACCTATCTGTGGATCGGATTTTCCGGGAGCCGGGCAAAGGAGTATCTGAGGGATGTGGGCCTGGGCGGCGGGCGGATGACCTTCCGGTGCGGCCATACGGAGGAGTTAAAGCAGGCGCTCTTCCGTATCCTGAAGCGGAATACCTATTCGGTGGAAAATGAGTTTGATCGGGAAAGCTTTCTGTATTTTTTCTTTTCCGTCCTTTCCAGGGGTGTGGAAGCCACGGGGATGAAACAGGAGGATACGGAAAATCTGTACATAAGGAAGGCGCTGGAATACATCCAGAATAATTATGCCAACGGCGTTCACGTGGCGGAGATCGCGGATTATGTGGGCGTGAGCCGGGGGTATCTGCACACGGTCTTTATGCGGGAGATCGGACAGTCGCCCAGGGATTATCTGATCAATTTCCGGATCACCAGGGCAGCGGAGCTGCTGGCCCTGACAGAGCTGCCCATCGCCGGAGTGGCCCAATCCTGCGGCTATGAAGATCCCCTGGTCTTTTCCAAGCTGTTCAAGCGGAAAACCGGGAAAACGCCCGCTGCCTACCGCAGGGAGAACTGGGAGACGGCAAAGAAGAAATTAAGGGAGACCACTGTACATTTTGACTGTTTATGATGACATGATGGACTGGCAGGCCATGGGATTTCCTGTATAGTAAAAGCATGAGGATCCTGCACAGCGTTCAATATCCAGGGATTCCTACAGAGGAGGAATATATGGCGATCATCGTAAATAGCTCAGAAACAACCTTTCATCTCTGCAATGGGGAGATCAGCTATCTTTTTGCGGTTCTCCCGAACCGGCAGCTGGGACAGCTTTATTTCGGGAAACGGATCCGGGAGAGGGAGGATTTCTCCTATCTGATAGAAACCCGGGCGCGTCCGATGTCGTCCTGTGTGTTTGACACGGACAAGCGGTTTTCTATGGAACATCTCCGGCAGGAATACCCGGTCTTTGGGACCAGCGATTACCGGATGCCGGCGGTAGAGGTGGTCCAGGAAAACGGCAGCCGGATCTCCGAACTCTGCTATGACGGGTATCGGATCGAGGCGGGGAAGCCGAAGCTCCCCGGTCTCCCGGCCACTTACACGGAGGACGGCGCAGAAGCGGAGACGCTGGTGATCATGCTCCGGGACAAGGTGAGCGGGCTTCTTGCGGAGCTTTCCTACACCATTTTCTCGGAAGGCGGGATCCTGGCAAGGAGCGTGCGTTTTGTCAATGAGGGCAAAAAGGATCTGAAACTGACAACGGCCATGAGCCTTTGCCTGGATCTGCCGGACAGCGATTATGAGTGGATGCAGTTTTCCGGCGCGTGGGCCAGGGAGCGTTATCCCAAGCTGCGGAAGCTGGAGCAGGGGATCCAGTCTGTGGGCAGCTTAAGGGGAAATTCTTCCCACAACCATAATCCCTTTGTGATCCTGAAACGGCCTGGCGCAGATGAGTCCCGGGGAGAAGCTATCGGGTTCAGTCTGGTGTACAGCGGCAATTTCCTGGCCCAGGCAGAGGTGGATACCTATGATACCACCCGGATGCTGCTGGGGATCCATCCGGCTGCGTTTGAGTGGAAGCTGGAGCCTGGGGAGACGTTCCAGGCCCCGGAGGCGGTTATGGTCTATACCGATCAGGGGCTGAACCATTTGAGCCAGACCTTTCACCGGCTGTATCAGAAGCGTCTGGCCAGAGGATACTGGCGCGACCGGCCCCGGCCCATCCTGATCAATAACTGGGAGGCTACCTATTTCGACTTTACAGAGGAGCGTCTGGTGGAGATCGCCAAAACGGCCCAGGAAAGCGGCGTGGAGCTTTTTGTCCTGGATGACGGCTGGTTCGGGAAACGGAGCAGCGAGCATGCGGGATTGGGAGACTGGATCGCCAACCCGGAGCGCCTGAAGCATGGCATCACCGGTCTTGCGGACCGGATCGAGGCTCTGGGGATGAAATTCGGCCTGTGGTTTGAGCCAGAGATGGTCAACCGGGATTCGGACCTTTACCGGGAGCATCCGGACTGGATCCTCCAGACGCCGGAGCGCCATGCCTGCCACGGCAGGTTCCAGTACGTTCTGGATTTTTCCAGAAAAGAAGTAGTGGACCGTATTTATGACATGATGGCAAAGATCCTTTCGGGGGCCAAGGTCTCTTATATCAAATGGGATATGAACCGGAGCATTACCGAGTGCTACAGCGCAGCGCTTCCGGCGGACCGGCAGGGGGAGGTCTACCACCGGTATATCCTTGGGGTATATGACCTGTACGAGCGGCTGACCAGCCAGTTCCCCCATGTGCTCTTTGAGTCCTGCGCCAGCGGCGGCGGGCGGTTTGATCCGGGAATGCTGTACTATGCGCCCCAGGGCTGGACCAGCGATGATTCGGATGCGGTGGAGCGGATCAAGATCCAGTACGGAACCTCCTACTGCTATCCCATCAGCGGCATGGGGAGCCATGTGTCCGTGACCCCGAACCATCAGGTCAACCGGAACACGCCCCTTTACACAAGAGCGAACGCGGCCTACTTTGGCACCTTTGGCTATGAGCTGGATCTAAACGCCCTGACAGAGGAGGAGCAGGCGGAGGTAAAAGAGCAGATCGCATTTATGAAGGAGAACCGCGGCCTGTTCCAGTTCGGCGTGTTCTACCGCCTGCAGAGCCCCTTTACCCACAACAGTTCCGCCTGGATGGTGGTGAGCCAGGACAAAAAGAAAGCCATCGTAGGCTGGTACCGCACATTAAACGGCATCAACCTGCCCTACACCCGCATCCGGCTACAGGGACTTGACCCGGATATGGAATACCAGATCCAGGGAGACCCGGCCTCCCACTACGGGGATGAGCTGATGAACCTGGGGCTGATCACGACGGATACCTCCTCCGGCCAGGCTGAGGGAGAGGAGAAAATGTGCCAGGATTTTGAATCCAGACTTTATATCCTGAGCGCAGCCGGGGAAGGAGCGCAGAGATGAACGCTTCCAATGGATATTTTGTGAAACGGAGCGCCATGATGGTCATCGGGATCCTCTTTATCTGTATCTGTGTGGGCTGCTACCGCCTGAGTGGATTCGGCGTGGATGCGTTCACCTGCATGAACCTGGGGATCAGCCAGTTTATCGGAATGAGCTTTGGCAGCTGGCAGCTGATCATGAACGCAGCGATCCTGGTGCTGGTGTTCTTCACGGTCAGAAAATGTATTGGAGCAGGGACGATCGTGAACATGGTCTGCGTAGGATACGGGGCGGATCTGATCTGCTGGACGGTCCAGGATGTGCTGGGGATTGTCCCCGGTCTTCCCCTGCGGGTCTGCTTCCTCTTGATCGGCTGTCTGTTCGCCGGGCTGGGCGTCGCCTTTTATATGACGGCGGAGATGGGGATCGCTCCCTATGACAGCGTTGCCCTGATCATCGAGAAAGCTACAGCGGGAAAGATCCGGTTCCAGTACGCCAGGGTCCTCAGCGACGTTGCCTGTGTGGTCACAGGAGTGGTATTCTGCCTGGCGGCCCGGGGGGATCTTTGGATGATCGTTGGGATCGGAACGCTGTGCAACGCATTTTTGAACGGACCGCTGATCCAGTTTTGCCGGGTCCATATCAGCGATCCGCTGCTGGACCGGGGGAATGACAGAGAAGCAGAAGGCTCAGACCGGTCATAAGAAAAAGAGCCGTTGGTCCATGACGGCATGAAAAAAGAAACGGCATCAAAAAGCCCTCCAGGGCAGCGCCGGCGTCAAGCGAACGCCGGCAGCCCTGGGGGGGCTTTTGGGTCTCAGAAAGGGATCCTTGCTCAGGAGAGGGCGCTGCCGAGGGGATCATCCCGCAGACGGTCCCGCGCCGGGCTTCCTTTGGGAGATGCCGTTCAGCGCCTTGGAAAACTGCCGCCGGAACAGCAGGACCGTAAACAGGATGGCGAGCACGTCTGCCACCGGTTCGGCCGCGTATACGGCGGAGGTCTTGTCTGCGGGGAAGAGGGTCGGCATCAGGTAGATCATCGGCAGCAGCAGGATGAATTTCCGGGTCACGGCAACCAGGATCGACTCCTTGGCAAAGCCGATGGAGGTGAACGTCATCTGGCAGGCCGTCTGGATGCCGAACAGGCAGATGACGCACATGTACAGCCGCAGGGCGTGGCCGGTGAAGGCAAGCAGCTGGGGATCCGTGGTGAACAGAGAGGCAAACGCCGTGGGGAACAGCATCATCGTCAGCCACAGCAGGGTGGAGTAGGTGACGCTGCTCTTTAGCAGCAGCTTGAAGGCCTCTCGTACCCGGCCTGCATTTCCTGCTCCGTAGTTAAAGCTGATGATCGGCTGGGCTCCCTGGCCCAGTCCCTGCAGCGGCAGCAGGGCGAACTGCATGGCGCTGGTAAGGATCGTCATGGCTCCCACCGCGATGTCTCCGCCGTACCGGAGCAGGGAGGAATTGAAGCAGACGGAGATCACGCTTTCGCTGGACTGCATTACGAAGGTGGACAGTCCCAGAGCCACGCAGGGCAGGATCACCGACGGCTTCAGGCCCAGTCCATGAGGGCGGAGCCTCAGCTGGGTCTTCCGGCCAAAGAGGAACGCCAGCACCCAGATGCAGGACGCAGCCTGGGAGATCACGGTGGCCAGGGCGGCTCCCCGCACGCCCATGCCCAGGCCGAAGATCAGGATCGGGTCCAGGATGATGTTGGACAGAGCGCCGATCAGGACCGAGAGCATGCCGGTCTTGGCAAAGCCCTGGGCGGTGATAAAGGCGTTCATGCCCAGGGTCAGCTGGACGAAGATCGTCCCCAGGGCATAAATGTTCATGTAGCTGACGCCGTATTCCACGGTGTTCTCGCTGGCGCCAAAGGCCAGCAGGAAGCTGCGGTTAAAGAGCAGCAAAACGGCGGTCAGGATAACGGAAATCACGATCTGCAGGACGAAGCAGTTCCCCAGGATGGTCTCCGCTTCCTTGTAATCCCCCTTGCCCATGTAGATGGAGGCGCGGGGAGCGCCGCCGTTGCCGACTAATGCGGCAAAGGCAGAAACGATCATGATCAGGGGCATGCATACCCCTACGCCCGTCAGGGCCAGCGCCCCTACCTCCGGGATGTGTCCGATATAGATGCGGTCTACGATGTTGTAGAGCATATTGATGATCTGCGCGGTGATCGTAGGGATCGCCAGGGTCCGCAGCAGCTTGCCCACTGGCTCTTTTCCGAGAAAATCTTTTTCGCCGGTCATAGTGTGTCCTTCTTTCTGCTAGTGATATGTGGATGGAACTGACGGGAGGGGGACAGCTGGTCCGCTTGTCCCGGCAGCTGCTTACGGCGGGGACTCCCGGCGGGCGGCAGCCTGCCGGACGTTATCCATGATCCTCTGGTTCATGGAAAAGAAGAGCGCCTGCTCCTCCCTGGTAAATCCCTGGAATACCTCATCCATAAACCGGGCCTGGATCTGGTCGATGGAGGCGGTGATGGGAGCGCTGTCCGGCAGCAGAGCCAGGTGTACCCGTCTGCGGTCCGCCGGGTCCGCCGTCCGGGCCAGCAAAGACTTCTGGATCAGGGATTCTACTCCCTGAGATACATGGCTTTTGGAAAGCATCCGCAGCTCCACAAGATCCGCCGCCGTATCCAGCCCCGGATTATTTTTTAAAAAGGTGATGATGGTGGCTTCCATCCTGGTGAGACCGTACTCCCGGCAGATACTCTGGAGACAGCGGTCATGCAGTTTTGTGATGAGACGGACGCCGCGAAGAAATTCGGTAGCCCAGGCCATATACTCCTCCTTGCTCCAGGCAGACGCAGAAACAGGCGCCTGCTGGTGGTCCGCAGATCGTTCGGGAATGAAAAGTTCAAAATAGAACTATCTACAAAGAGTATTATAAGAGAAATAAAAGAAATGTCAAGAGAGGAGAGCTATCAAGAGAGAAGAAATGCCAAGAGAAATGAGGAGCGCGCTCCTGCCGGGACAGTCAGCTGTCTGTCCTGGCAGGGGCGCGCTGTGGATCATACCGCAGATCAGTTTAAGTAGTTCCGCATAGTCTTTAACGCATTTTTCTCCAGCCGGGACACCTGGGCCTGGCTGATATGGATCTCCTCCGCCACCTCGGTCTGGGTCTTTCCTTCAAAGAAGCGCATATCGATGATGTGCCGCTCCCGCTGGGGCAGCCGGTCCATGGCCTCCCGCAGGGAGATCTCCTCCACCCAGTTTTCCTCCAGGTTTTTCTTGTCGCTTAGCTGGTCCATCACGTAGAGGGGGTCGCCGCCGTCGGTGTAGATGGGTTCGTAAAGGCTGACAGGCGTTTGGATGGCGTCCAGGGCGTAGGTCAGATCTTCCTTGCTGACGCCCACCTCCTGGGCGATCTCCATCAGGGTCGGCTCCCGGGAGGTTTTGCGCATCAGGTTTTCCTTGGCGTAGATCGCCTTGTAGGCCGTGTCCCGCAGGGAGCGGCTGACCCGGATCGTATTGTTGTCCCGCATGTACCGCCGGATCTCCCCCAGGATCATGGGCACGGCGTAGGTAGAGAACCGCACGTTCATGGTCACGTCAAAATGGTCGATGGCTTTGATCAGCCCGATACACCCGATCTGGAACAGATCGTCTACGTTCTCCCCGCTCCCTCCGAAGCGCTGGATCACGCTAAGTACCAGACGCAGATTCCCTTTGATGTACTGTTCCCGGGCGTCCATATCGCCTTCCAGGATGCGCTGGAACAGGGCGTCCTTTTCCTCATTTGTCAGCAGGGGCAGTTTTGCCGTATTCACTCCGCAGATCTCCACTTTGTATCCCGCCATAGTTTACCTCCGCATATCAGATTCAGTGCCGCGTACCGTACATAATCCAGCATTCACGGAATAAAGGCGGTTTATACTTCCAAATTTTGTTACGCAGGAAGAAACAGCGGGTGGCGCAAAGAGCGGGAAACGTGTTATAATGAGCGTTAGCAGGCCCGTGGGGCAGAAGGACCGGCAGAGAGGATGGCGCGCCGAAAGGAGCGGGAGCAGAGCATGGACAGAGAACGGAAGATGGAGCGGCTGGCGGCGGTAGCCAGATTATATTACCAGGAGGACTGGACTCAGAATGAGATCGCCGGGATGTTCGGGATCTCCCGGCCGATGGTGAGCAAGCTTTTGAAGGAGGCGAAGCAGCTGGGCGTAGTTACCATCCGGATCGCAGTCCCTGGAGAGGGACCGGAGGAAGAGACGGAGGCGCTTCTGGCCCGGTTCCGGGTGAAGTACGGTCTTGCCGGCGGGGCGCTGGTAAAGAGCGGAGACGGAGATGTGGCGGCCAATCAGGCCGTGGCTCAGGCTGGCATCGCCTTTTTGGAGGGGCTGGCGGGGAATGGGCACAGGCGGTTCGGGATCGGCTGGGGCCATATCGTAGGGGAACTGGTGAGCCAGATCGAGAAGCGCAGCCAGCCGGTACAGCTGGGAGAAAGCGTATGCCCCCTGATCGGCAATGGAGGCGCCGGTCTGAAGAATTACCACTCCAACGAGCTGGTGCGGGTGATCGGAGAGCACAGCCAGGCGGAGCCGGAATTTCTCTACACCCCTGCTTACATGACGTCGGAGCAGGATCTGATGCGGACCATGGATCTGGAAAATTATCAGGAGATCCTTGCTTCCTGGCGGCGACTGGAGGTGGCTCTGGTCAATATCGGGAATTTCCCGTCCGTGCCGGATTTTGCATCCAAAGCCCGCTATGGAGAGATGCTGGTGCAGGAGCGGGCGGCGGCCCGGATCCTGAACTATTTTGTGGGGGAGGACGGCCATGTGCTTCGGTCAGATACGGACTATGCGGTGCAGATCCCCCTGGACCTTTTGAAGCGGGTGCCCCATGTGGTGGGGATCTGTTCGGCCAATACCAACCCCAGGGCGCTGGACGCCGCCCTGCGGACCGGTTATATCCGTCATCTCATCGCGCCGGAGCGGGTCGCGGCCCAGCTTCTTTGATAAAAAAGTAAAAGTTACATATGTAACAAAACGGAGCAGAAGTAAAGGGGAGATTCCTTTTTCTGCTCCGTTTTTGTCTAAAAACGATAAAGAAACTATAAAATGGTATGGATTTATTGACATTTGAGCCATAAAATGATAGTCTTACCATAAGGCTTTTTAGAAAAAAGAAGAAAGGAGGTTACATATGCTACTTTTTAAACCAGAGATCATCCGGATGCTCCAGGGCGTGGCGGATATCTGGGCGGAGCATAAGGACGAGCTCAGCCAGATCGACTCCCGGTTCGGGGATGGGGATCATGGCGTGACCATTGGGAAGATCGCGGCGAGGATCCGTCAGAACCTGGAGGGATGGCAGGATGACGACGTGGAGACGTTCCTGGAGGATCTGGGGGACGACATCATGGCCATCGGCGGAGGTAGCGCCGGCCCCCTTTACGGGACCATGATCGGCGGTCTGGCAGGCGGTCTGGCAGGCGCCGCGCCGGAGGGCGGCCTGGACGCCGGGGCGGTGAAGAAGATGTTTGCGGCCAGCTTAGAGGCTATGGAGGACATCACCACTGCCAAGGTGGGGGACAAGACGATGATGGACGCCCTGATCCCGGCAGTGGAGGCGGCGGCCCAGGCAGAGGGAGATATCCCGGAGGTCCTGCAGGCAGCCATGGAAGCGGCGGCTCAGGGGGCAAAGAAGAGCGAGGAGTTCGTTTCCAAGTTTGGCAGAGCGAGAAGCTATAAAGAACAGACGATTGGCACGCCCGACGCGGGAGCTGTGAGCACGTCCCTGTTTTTCCAGGGACTGTGGGAAGGCTTAAAGGAGCGCGGCTGATCGATCAGAGAAGGAGAGGTATTTCAGTATGAAGATGAAAAAATTTATCAATGATCCGGAAAATCTGACCCCGGAGCTGTTAGAAGGATTTGCGGCAGCCCATTCTGATCTGGTGACGTTAGGCGACCAGCGCATGATCATCAACAACAAGCTGGCGGACGCGGACCGGGTGACCATCGTGACCCAGGGCGGATCCGGCCATGAGCCCGCCATCAGCGGCTTCGTAGGCGAAGGCATGGTAGATATCTCCGTGGTGGGCGACGTATTTGCGGCCCCCGGACCGCAGGCATGTGTGGACGCCATCAAGCTGGCGGATAAGGGAAAGGGCGTGCTCTACATCGTACTGAACCATGCAGGCGATATGCTGACCGGCAATATGACGATGAAGAAGTGCGCCAAAGAGGGCCTGAACGTAGTGAAGGTGGTAACCCAGGAGGATATTGCCAATGCACCCCGGAGCAACTCCGACGACCGCCGCGGCCTGGTAGGCTGCATCCCCACCTATAAGATCGCGGGAGCGGCGGCTGCGGAAGGCAAGAGCCTGGAAGAGGTAGCGGCCATTGCCCAGCGCTTCGCTGACAATATGGCGACCCTGGCCGTGGCAGTGCGGGGAGCGACCCATCCGGCCACCGGAAGCCTGCTGGCAGAGCTGGGAGACGACGAGATGGAGATCGGCATGGGCCAGCACGGAGAGGAAGGCGGCGGACGCCAGCCGATGAAGACCGCGGACGAGACGGCGGAGATCATGCTGAACGCCCTGATCAATGACCTGGATATCAAGTCCGGCGAGAAGGTGATGCTGATCTTAAACGGCAGCGGCGCCACCACCCTGATGGAGCTGTTCATCATTTACCGCAAGTGCGTGTCCTACTTAAAGGAGAAGAACATCGAGATCGCAGCCAACTACGTGGGTGAGCTGCTGACCGTACAGGAGCAGGCCGGATTCCAGATGTTCATGGCGCGGATGGACGACGAGCTGCTCCATTACTGGAACGCCCCGTGCAATACCCCGTATATGAAGCGGTAGGAAGGAAACGTCAGGCAGAAACCGTCAGACAGAGACCATCGGGCAGGAACCGTCAGGAGGAAACGACAGTCCGAAAAAAGGAGGAGTGAGCGATGGCAGCAGAATATATGCACATTGGGATCCCGGTGCTGAACAAAAAGGAAGGCATGACCTACAACGAGGCCATGAAGTTCTGGGTCAGCAATGTGGATGATTATGATTTTAAGATCGAGTACCTGAAGTTTGAGGAAGGGACGCCCTTCCCGGAGATCCTCTCCAAGCAGCCTCATGTGGCCTACAAGGTAGATGATCTGGACCATTATGCGGCTCAGGCCCAGCAGGTGATCTTCGGGCCTATGGAGCTGGGGCCGGGGGTGCGCCTGGCGTTTGTGATCTGGGACGACGCCATCATTGAGCTGTATGAAGAAAAGTAAGGAGACGACGGCATGTTAGTAAATATGAATTCCGTGCTGGAATACGCGGAGAAGGAGCAGCGCTGCGTCGGCGCCTTTGACACGCCGAACCTGGAGATCCTGATGGCGGTGCTGAGCGCCGCCGAGAAGCGGAACGAGCCGGTGATCATCCAGCACGCCCAGCTCCACGAGCCGGAGATGCCCATCCGCGTGATCGGCCCGATCATGGTCCATATGGCGAAGGAGTCCAGCGTGCCCGTGTGCGTGATGCTGGACCACGGCGAGGATCTGGACTATGTGAAAACGGCGCTGGACCTGGGATTTTCTGCTGTGATGATCGACGGCTCTTCCAAGCCGTATGAGGAGAATGTCCGGCTGACCAAGGAGGCAGTGGCGCTGGCCAGGGGATATGGAGCCAGCGTGGAAGCAGAGATCGGTGTGGTCACTGGCCATGAGGGAAAGGTGTTCGAGGTAACGTCTGCTGAGGACGCCTACACGGATCCCCAGCTGGCCGCGGATTTTGTAAAAGCGACCGGCATCGACGCGCTGGCGGCTTCCGTGGGAACGGTACATGGATTTTACGCCACCCAGCCCAAGCTGGATTTTGACCGGATCGAGAAGATCCGGGAGATGACCGGAGTTCCGCTGGTGATGCACGGCGGGTCTGGGATCAGTGTGGAGGATACCCAGCATGCGATCCGGTGCGGCATCCGCAAGATCAACTATTTCTCCTATATGTCCAACGCAGGTGTGAAGGGAGTCAAAAAGCTCCTGGAGGAGAAGGAGGTCAAATACTTCCACGACCTGGCCAACGCGGCCATTCGGGCCATGGAGGAGGACGTGCTCCAGGCGATGGCGATGTTCGCCCTGGAGTAGGAAAAACAGGTTAAGAAAATGGGCGTTTGGAATGGCGCCTCCCTTGGGAGCCGGAGAGATCCGGCTCCCATCTGTCTGTCCCGTATTAATTTTAGCAAAAAAAGGATGATTTCTTCCGCGCAGTCGTTTATAATAGGGGATGGACGCCAGGACGCGGATGCGGCCCGGCGTCCGGGACATGACAGAACCATGGAAGACGAGGCAGAACGAACATGCTGTATACCTTTCCCCATTATTACAAAGACTTTCACTGCATTGCCGGGGCCTGTCCGGACACCTGCTGCGCCGGGTGGCAGATCGTGATCGACGACAGGACCAGGGCTTCTTACCGGCGGATGAAGGGGCCGTTTGGGAACCGGCTGCGCAATTCCATCGACTGGAAGGAGTCCAGCTTTCTGCAGTATGACGGCAGATGCGCGTTTTTAAATGAGGCGGGCCTCTGTGACATCTATGGGGAAGCGGGAAAGGCGTATCTGTGCAGGACCTGCCGGGACTATCCCCGCCATATCGAGGAGTTTGAGGGATGCCGGGAGATCTCCCTGTCTCTTTCCTGCCCGGAGGCGGCCCGCCTGATCCTGGGCTGCCGGGAGCCGGTGCGGTTCCTGACCAGAGAACGGGAGGGCACGGAGGAGTATGAGGCGTTCGACTTCTTCCTCTACACGAAGCTGGGAGATGCCCGGGACGGGATCCTCCGGATCCTGCAGGATCGGAACTACCCCATCGGCGTGCGGATCGGTGCGGTGCTGGCTCTGGCCCATGACCTGCAGCGGAGGATCGCGTCAGGCCGGCTGTATGAGGCGGACGCAGTGCTGGCCCGGTATACCGGGGCAGGAGCCATGGACCGGCTGATGATCCGCCTGAAGCGTTACCAGGCGGATGAGAAGACGCAGATGGAGCAGATGCAGGCTTTGTTCGGACTGTTCGGCCGGCTGGAGGTGCTAAAGGCCGATTGGCCCGCCTATGTGGCGGAACGGAAGGCGATTTTGTATGCCGCCGGTCCGGAAGCCTGGAGCCGGCAGCGGCGGCAGTGCCGGAGCCTGGCGGGGGAGCAGTGGGAGATCTGGCTGGAGCAGCTGATGGTGTATTTTGTGTTCACCTACTTCTGCGGAGCCGTCTACGATGGCAATGCCTACGGCAAGATGAAGATGGCGGTGGTCAGCACGCTGCTGATCGGAGAGCTGGCCGTGGGCGTGTGGAGGCAGCGGACCCAGCAGCCTCAGCAGACCCAGGGAGGGTCCCTTGGCGGTCCGGGGCTTTCGGATCTTGGGGAAGCGGCCCGCCGCTATTCCCGGGAGGTAGAGCACTCGGATCAGAACCTGGCCGCCGTGGAGGCCTTCACGGCGCAGGAGCCCTGCTGTGGCCTGGAAGCCCTTCTGATGGCTGTGATGTCCGGAACGATTGAAAAAGCAACGGAGAGAAACAAAACATGAAAAGAACCTATTTGATTGACAGTGAGAACATCAACGATGTGTGGGTGGAGCTTCTGCAGGCGTTGGAGGACAAGGACGAGATCCTGGTCTTTTACACCGACAAGAGCGCTCACATGGGCTATGACCGTATCATCCGCCTGCTGGAGCAGAAGCGGGGCAGCGTCCGCTGGATCAAGTGCTTTGAAGGCCAGAACGCATTGGATTTCCAGCTGGTGACCGAGCTGGGATGCCTGTTGTCCCAGGACGGCAAGCGGGAATACGTGATCGTGTCCAATGACACCGGCTACGACGCCGTGGTCCGCTACTGGAAGCAGAGAGACTGCCAGGTGCGGCGGCTGAAGGGCGCGGAGTGCGAGAAGATCGGCAAGGCCGCCGAGAAAGCGGAGCGGCAGGAGAAAAAGGAGAAGGCGGAGAAGCTGGAAAAAGCGGAGAAACCGGAGAAACCAGAAAAACCACAGAAA
>DVLJ01000056.1 GCA_018715565.1 Candidatus Ventrimonas merdavium | reverse complement strand
GTATAATGAAGTCAATGACAAATTGGGATTCGAGGGAAACACTATGACGACGATAGATGAATTTTTACAAGAAAAGAAAGTTTCCTATAAGTAAATTATATCGCAGGCAGAAAGAAAATGATAGACTTCTTTTTCTGAATTTATAATGCTATACTGGTTACTCAAATACATGTTATATGCGTACAAGGAGGAATATGTCCGTGAATACTTCTGAAAAATCTTTTAATCAGGCGTGGGAAAAATTAACGACAAAAGGGGAAATGTGCCCTGAAAATACTTTCGTAAAATTTACGCCTACAGGAATACGAAAAAACGTGAAGGAAGAAGAAACGCTTTATCATGGTACAAAAGCTGATTTAAAAGTGGGCGATTATCTAAAGCCCGGTTATCCATCTAATTATGGTGCAAGGAAGATCGCAAACTTTGTATATGTGACCGCGATCAAAGACGGTGCTGCTTTAGCCGCTGAACTGGCTGTCGGAGAAGGTCGTGGCAGAGTGTACATTGTGGAACCAACAGGGCAGATTGAAGATGACCCTAATGTGACAGACAAGAAATTTCCAGGTAATCCCTCCCGTTCCTACCGGACAAAAGAGCCGGTACGTATTGTCGGGGAAGTGGATGATTGGAAGCGGCTTCCAGAAGAAGCACTTGCCAAAATCCGTAAGCGCATGGAAGAAGCTGCTCAATCAGGCATTGAGGCAATTAACGAATCATTCTGTCTTTCGGTGCAGTAGGAAGCGTGTTCACGCATCAAGTTGTTCCAAGATAGAGCCGTGTATCTCGTCTTGATAGAAAAGATCGGCGTCGGTATTGCCGCATTCGTAAGATATGAGCCATTCAATGGAACAGACAAAAGGAGCCCCCCTCCTGTCTCTCAGGAAGGGAGCCTCTCCCATTAATGCGGTCTATCCGATCCGTTTTCTCATCATCCCTACCAATTCATCCGCCCATACCGCAGCGCCATCTCATAGATCTCCTCCTGGAGCTCCCTGGTCAGCTGATCCTCGGTCAGCCTCCATCTCCAGTTGATGCCCACGGTAGAGGGCTTGTTGATGCGGCATTTGTTGTCCAGTCCCATGTAATCCTGGATCGGGATCACGCACAGGCTGGCGCGGCTCCGCATGATCAGGCTGATGAAGGACTTGTGCAGGTATTTGGCCGGGGTATGCTGGTCGCAGAGGTAGGACCGGGCCAGCTTCTGTTCCTCCGGCGTGATGCTCTTCCACCAGCCTGCGATCGTCTCATTGTCGTGGGTCCCGGTGTAGGCCACGGCATTTTCCGTGTAATTGTGGGGCAGGTAGTCGTTAGCACAGCCGGAATCCCGGGAGTCAAAGGCGAATTCTAAGACCTTCATGCCGGGGAACCCACTCTGGCGCACCAGCTCCCGCACCGAATCCGTCACATAGCCCAGATCCTCGGCGATGACCTGCTTCCAGCCCAGGGCTTCCTCCACCCGGCGGAACAGCTCGATGCCCGGTCCCTTTTCCCAATGACCGTCGATCGCTGACTCGGCTCCGAACGGGATCGAGAAATACTCGTCAAACCCTCGGAAATGATCGATCCGCACCACGTCGTACAGCTGGAAGCAGTACCACAGACGGGAGATCCACCAGGAATATCCGGTCTGCCGGTGATAATCCCACCGGTAAAGGGGATTGCCCCACAGCTGTCCGGTAGCGGAAAATCCGTCCGGCGGACAGCCTGCCACTGCCGTCGGCTGGTTATCCTCATCCAGCTGGAACAGCTCCGGATGAGCCCAGGCGTCGGCGCTATCCATGGCCACATAGATCGGGATATCGCCGATGAACTGGATCCCCTTTTCGTTGGCGTAATGCTTCAGCTGCATCCACTGGCGGTAGAACTGATACTGCAGATACTGCTGGAACTCGATATCAAAATACAGCTCCCGCCGGTAGTAATCCATGGCATTCTCCCACCGCAGGCGGATGTCCTCCGCCCATTCCGTCCAGGGCTTGCCTTCAAACCGGTCCTTGACCGCCATGAACAGGGCGTAATCCGACAGCCACCAGGCGTTCTCCGCCACAAAGCGCTGATAATCCGGATTTTCTGAAATATTGCTGCGCTCGTATGCCTTCCGCAGCAGGGGATACCGGTTCAGATACTGTTTCTCATAATCAATATCGTCCGCCCGTTTCCCAAAATCTGCGGCCTCACATTCCTCCTCCGTCAGGACCCCTTCCTGGATCAGGGCCTCCAGACTGATAAAATACGGATTGCCCGCAAAGGTAGAAAAGGACTGGTACGGGGAATCCCCATAGCTGGTCGGCCCAAGAGGCAGGATCTGCCAGTAGCTCTGACCGGCCTCCTTCAGCCAGTCCACAAAATCATACGCGCTTTTGGAAAAACAGCCGATGCCGTATTTGGACGGCAGGCTGGTGATCGGGAGCAAGATCCCGGCAGTTCTCTTTATCATGAAATACTTCCCCTCTCTCCAATTTCAATCATCACTCCATAGTGGTCGGACACCACCGGATCCGGGTCTCCGCTGCAGATGACCCGGCTGCTGGCTACCGGCACAAAGCGGCTGCAGAACAGATAATCCAGGCGCATGCCCTTGGCCGTTTCCTTAGAATTGTCCAGCTCGTCTGTCCGCTCCCGCCAGCCGTCGATCACCTCGTCCACCGTAACGCCGCTGTCCTTTTCCAGGGCCAGCTGGTAGCTGTCCAGCCATCCGCTCTGGCAGACGGCGGTGTAGCCCCGCCCGTGGCTGGTGTCCGGACTGTTAAAATCGCCCATCAGCCAGACCGTTTTTTCCATACGGCCCTTCTCTGCCAGCCTGGCGTTCAAAGTCTCCCACTGGGTCAAAAACGGCTCCTCCTCGTCGTCCCACCATCCCATATGGACGGTGTAGAACCAAAGGTCCTCCAGGCCGGACGCCTGGATGCCCAGCACCTTCCTGGTCTTCCAATACTGATAATCCTCCGACTGGCTGATCAGGAACTGGTCCGTTTCCCGGATCGGACGGAGGCTGAACAGGGCCAGCCCCTCGTCGTACCGGTCGTATCCCAGCTTCGCCGAGATCCAGGTCCAGTGATAAGATACGCCTTTTTCCCGAAGGAGCTCCGCCAGCCTGGCTGCGTGGTTGCCCTCCCGCACCGGCTTATCAAATCCCGGGCAGCGGACGAATCCCTCCAGGGATCCGTCCTCCAGCGCCCGGCCTTCTGCCAGCTGGTTCACCTCCTGCATCGCCAGGACGTCCGGCCGCTCCCGAAGGAGTACCTGGGCAAACTGTTCCAGCTTCTGCTCATAGTTTGGTTCGATCAGGCTGTGGGTGTTGATGGTCATTAGCTTCATGGTATCACTCCCATCCATCCGTTACAGGATATCGTTGATGTCGGATTTTAATACGTCGGCCTTCGGTCCGTATACGGCCTGGATGCCGTTGTCCTTCTTGATCAGGCCCAGAGCGCCCTCTGCCTTCCACTCCGGCAGCTCGGCCACCTTGCTCAAATCCTTCACCGTCACGCGGAGACGGGTCATGCAGGCGTCTACCAAGGTGATATTCTCCCGGCCGCCTAACAGGGCGATGATCCGCTCTGCCTGGCTGTTTCCGCCCTTGCCGCCGGAGGTTCCAGCCACAGAGCCTGCCGCCGCGCCGTCCTCCTCGCTGCCTTCATCCGTGTAGTTGCCCAGACGTCCCGGCGTTGCGAACTTAAATCTGCCGATCATGAAGTAGGCCACCACGTAGCCGATCACAAAGAAGGCCACGACACAGATCACAAAGTTTACCAGGTCCCCGGCCAGCCCTGCTTTTAAGGACATGGGGATCCGGGTGATGAATTCCAGGTTTCCGAAGGAATGCAGCCGCAGGTGGATGATGCCTGCCATGGCAAAGGCGCATCCCTGCAGTACCGCGTAGATCACGTACAGCGGCAGAGCGCAGAACATGAACATGAACTCTAACGGCTCGGTCACGCCGGTCAGGAATACGGCCAGCACGGTGGAGAAGAACATGGAACGGTAATTGTGCCGTTTGTCCGCGTCCACCCGGCGGTACATCGCCAGGGCAATGCCTAACAGCAGGCCCGTTGCGCCGATCATCTGTCCCACCTTGAAGCGGGCCGGGGTCACGGTAGCCATCAGGTTGGTGTAGGAGGCCATATCTCCGGCGTCCTTAAAGTTGATCAGATCCGTTACCCATGCCAGCCACAGCGGGTCCTGACCAAATACCTGCGCCCCGGCGTTGATCCCGGTCGCGATGGTGTAGGTGCCGCCGAAGGAGGTGTAGTTCATGGGGATGGTCAGCATGTGATGCAGACCGAACGGCAGGAGCAGACGCTCCAGGGTCCCGTAAATGAACGGAGCCAGCACCGGCGAGGTGGAAGAGGAATTGGCGATCCACACGCCGAAGGCATTGATGCCGGACTGTACCACCGGCCATACCACAGCCAGCACCAGGGAGATGATCACCGACCAGGCGATGCACACCATGGGAACGAACCGTTTGCCGTTGAAGAATGCCAGGGCTTCCGGCAGCTTCCGGTAATTATAATATTTATTGTAGATGATGCCGCCGGCAAAACCGGAGATGATGCCGACGAACACGCCCATGTTCAGAGCCGGGGCTCCCAGCACGGAGGTAAAATATCCGTCCACCGGGATCTCGGTGCCAAACAGGGTGTGGGTCACAGCCGCCGCGTCACTTAACATATCCGAAGTCACACCAAAGATGGAACCGGTGATCTGGTTGATCAGGATAAAGGAAATGACTGCCGCAAACGCGCCGCCTGCCCGCTCCTTCGCCCAGGAGCCGCCGATGGCTACAGCGAACAGGATGTGCAGGTTGTTGATCACGGCCCATCCGATGTTCTCCATGGTGCTGCCGATGGTGAGGATCATGGACATATCGCCGCCGCCCATCTGAACCAGCTTTCCTAAGCTGATCATGAAGCCGGCCGCCGGCATCACCGCGATCACCGTCATCAGGACCTTGCCCAGCTTCTGGAGGAAGTCAAAGTTGATGTTCAGCTTTTTCTTCTCCTTGGATGCAGCGCCTGTGTCTGCGCCTGCCGCCTGGCCGTCGCTGGCTGCCTTCTGCGCTCCGGCGCTTGCTCCGCCGTTCTTCGCTGCTCCGGCTGCCGCCCCGGTTCCGGCCGCTGCCTGACTGCTGGCCGCTCCGGCTGCCGCCTGACTGCTTCCTGCCGCTCTGGCTGCTGCCTGACTGCCGCTGGCCGCTCCGGCCGCTGCCTCAGCCTCCAGGGTCACCACCACGGTCTCTCCGGCCTTCACCGGACCTTCCTTAGCGATCAGCTTCCGTCCCTCTGCGCCGCCGCATACCAGCACCGGCGTGATGGGATTGATCTGACGTTCCTTTAAGAAATCCAGATCCACTTCCGCGATCAGATCCCCGGCCTTCACCTTGTCTCCTGCCTTGCCGTGGATCTTGAAGCACTCTCCTTTCAGAGAAACAGTCTCCAGACCTACGTGGATCAAAAGCTCCAGCCCGTCCTCGGTACGGAACCCGTATGCATGACCGGTCTCCGCTACGGAGATCAGCGTTCCGTCTACCGGGCTGACGATCCTCCCGTCGGTTGGGATCACGGCCGCTCCGTCGCCGATGATCTTCTGCGAGAACACCGGATCCGGAACCTGTTCCAGTGCGACTGCCGTGCCGGTCAATGGCGACCGTACTTCCCACACGGCTCTGCTTTCTTGCTTGCTGCTCATGTTGTTACCCCCTTGTTATCCTTTCTGTGTTTTGGTTTCTTGATTTTGCACAGCTGCAATGCTACATTTGCATTGTATTAATGCAACCGCTTGCATTAAATATAGCGCGTTTGCACGCAGAATGCAACGATTATTTCCAGTTTTTCAATGGATTCTATGTTTTTCACAAGATTTTCCACCATTCTTTGTGCAATTCTCCTACGTCTTTTTCGTTTCCGCAAATCTTTGCATGATTTTTGCGTAATCTCGTGCACGTTTTCATTGACTTTTCCCCTCCGTTTTCTTACAATAGAACCAGAATATGGAGCATAAGGAGGTGCCGTCTATGGCAGTAACGATCAAAGACGTGGCCGCGCTGGCTGGGGTCTCCCCCTCCACCGTGTCCCGCACCTGTAAAAACAATCCGTCCATCAGCGACGAGACGAAGGAAAAAGTACGCCGGGCCATGGCCCGGTTAGGATACGAGCCGAATTTCCAGGCCAGCAACCTGGCATCCCAGAACTCCCGGACCATCGGCATCATCCTGCCGGTGTCCGCCCGGGAAGTCTATGAGAACGCCTTTTACCTGGAAGCCATCCGCGGCATCAGCCAATACTGCAATCAGCATCAGTATATCAACACCGTGGTGACCGGGCAGAGCGAGGAGGAGGTGCTCCAGGTGGTCCGTTCCATGACCCGGAGCGGACAGGCCGACGGCTTCATCGTCCTCTACTCCCGCCAGAATGATCCGGTCATCGATTTCCTCTATAATGAAGGATTTTTGTATGTGCTGGTGGGGAAGGCCTACCAGTTCGCCAACCAGACCATCTATATTGACAATGACAATTTCCTGGCCGGACAGGAAGCCACGGAATATCTATACAGCCTGGGCCACCGGCGCATCGCTTACCTGGGCGTGGACCAGACCCTGATGTTCTCGGCAGACCGCAAGTCCGGTTACCAGCAGGCGCTGCTGCGCCATGACCTCCCCCTGCGGCCGGAATACTGCGTGGAGACCCTTACCGTGGCTCCGGAAGGACGGACCGCCCTCCACGACCTTTTAGAACGGGACGATCGCCCCACGGCCATCGTGGTCAGCGACGATATCCTGGCTGTATCCCTGGAGCGGATCTGCATTGAGACCGGGCTCTCCATCCCAAAGGATCTGTCCATCATTTCCTTCAACAACTCCCTGTTCGCCCGGCTCACCTCCCCCCAGCTGACCTCCATCGATATCAATTCCTTCCAGCTGGGGATCGAGGCCGCCTCTCAGATGATCAACCACATCGAGAACCCGAACCTGCTGGCCACCAAGATCATCGTCCCCCATTATCTGATCGAGCGGGACAGCTGCAGACGGGTGGAGGAGGAGGAAGGAGAGGCATAGGAAGTTTCCCGGCGGGAGCGTGCGGGGGAGCTGAAAAACAGGTAAAAAAATAGCCCCAACCGTTCGTTGATTTTTTGCGTCTTTCTGTATATAATAAAAGTAGGGAATTCCCTACTTTTATTATTTTGAGCAAAAGGAGGGGTGCAAACCATGTTAGCAAAGGCATTTG
>DVLJ01000055.1 GCA_018715565.1 Candidatus Ventrimonas merdavium | reverse complement strand
CCTCGCATCAGGAGGAACGGGCGGCACTTTTTGGCTGGAAAGACCAGGATAGCTGGTCTTGGATATCCGGTTTACTGGATCAGGAACACTTCCTGCATCCGGGACCCATGCTGCCGGGTCTGGGCATGGTTGTCAAAGAAGATATCGATATGATTGCCCTTCACGCCGCCGCCACGGTCCTCAGCGGTGTAGACCACGCCGTTGATCATGACCTTGCTGCCATAGGGGATGACCCTGGGGTCTACGGCGATGGTGTGGCTGGAACGGGCGATCGCGCCTGTAGAAGTGTGACGGCCCCAGCCCTCGGAGCACTGGTAGCAGGGGCAGTAACCGGTGGTGCGGAACACGCCCAGGGAGCGGGTCCCGGAAACAGTGGCCGGAGCCTCCTCCGCCTTTGCTTCCTCGGCTGCTTTCGCCATCGCTGCCTCGCCCTTTAAGTAGGTGCGGCTGTTGTCAAACTTCTGGCCTTCCACCCAGCCTTCCACCAGGTAGGTGCCGTCTGCCAGGGAATCCCAGTCCATCTTGATCTTGAAGCCGTGGTTCCCGTTGCCGATGTTGTGCTCCTTTAAATCGGTGCGGAAGGTGCCGGCCAGGGGCTCGAAGCTGGCCACCTGCTCGCCGGTATCCTGGTTGGTCACGGTAACCTGAACGGAGACGGCGGTATTCGGGGTGGAGGGGTTCCAGCCCCATCCGATGATGGTGTTCCCTTCAAATTCATCAAAAAATCCGTATTCCGGCATCCCGGCCCAGGCGGTCACCGTGCTTCCCAGCATCAGGCCGAACGCCGCGATAAGAGTTGCCAATAAGGTCTTTGTTTTTAACATGATATTCATCCTTTCTCGCTCAAGAATTACTTCTGTAAAACCCTGTAATGGGTCATCAACAAATGATTCACACAAATTAAATATATGTAATAGTTTTGTAATATATGAGCGCCAAGACCCTATTCTACACGTTTTTTCCAATTTGTCAAGAAAATGCGTAAAAAAAGAACGGGAATCGCACATGTCGTACCCGTTCTTTCCAGATATTGTGGTGAAAAGGGAAATCCTACTGGATGACCTGGAACACTTCCTGGGTCTTCATCCCGTGGGCGACCGCCTCCTCATGGGTCGCGTAATAGATATCGATCCAGTTGCCCTTCACGGAGGAGCCCATATCCTCCACGGTATAGATCACATCGTCGATCATCAGCTTGGTGCCGATGGGGAACTGGTTGATGTCTGCGGAGATTGTGTGGCGGGCCTGGGGCACCGTGCCGGAGTAGGTCAGGTTATGGCCGCCGGAGCAGTTGATGCAGCTGCAGTAGCCGGTGGTGGTGAACATCCCCAGGGATTCTCCCTTGGTCCCGGTCTCTTCTGACTGGCTGTCTGCGGCAGAGTCGGCCTCCAAAGAAGCCTCCTGTCCCGGACCTTCGGCGGAGCTAGTGTCCTCTGCGGTCTGGCCTCCGCCGCACACGATCACCCGGGAAGCGCCGGGATCTGCGCTGTCAGCGGAAGCTTCTGCGGCGGCCTCCGCCGTACCGGAAGCGGCGCCTTCCTCGGCCATAGCCGGGAATGCCAGCCAGACCGCGCACCCGGCCGCGATGCAGAAACGGATCACGGAGTTTCTCATGCGTTTCTTCATAATAAAAATACCTCTCAATGAAAATCCAACGTTTGCGGGGTAATGTATGTCCATTATATTACAAAATTGTTAAATGTCAAGAAATTTAAAAATTTTTGAGAAGTCCCCTTGACAAATGAGAACAGGTAAAGTATAGTAATCACAGAAATGTTAGCACTCTCGAACAAGGAGTGCTAACAAATCAAAAAGCGGAGGTCAGGCTATGGAACTGGATGATCGAAAAGTTACTATATTAAAAGCCATCATCAAGACGTACCTGGAGACCGGGGAGCCGGTGGGGTCCAGGACCATTTCCAAGTTTACGGACTTAAAGCTGAGTTCCGCGACCATCCGCAATGAGATGTCGGATCTGGAGGAGATGGGATACATTTTGCAGCCTCATACCTCAGCCGGCCGGATCCCTTCCGATAAGGGCTACCGCTTCTACGTAGACCAGATCATGCAGGAGAAGGAGCAGGAAGTCACGGAAGTCAAGGAGCTGATGATCCAGCGGGTAGACCGGGTCGAGCTGGTCTTAAAGCGGCTGGCCCAGATGCTGGCGAGCAACACCAACTACGCGGCCATGATCAGCGGCCCCCAGTATCACCGGAACAAGTTAAAGTTCATCCAGCTGTCGAAGATGGAAGATCTGAAGCTCCTGGTGGTCACCGTGGTGGAAGGGAACCTGATCAAGAACGCAGTGGTGAACGTTCCGGTCCCGGTAACCCAGGATGAGATCCTGAATCTCAACATTTTACTGAACAGCGCTCTGAACGGTCTGACGATCCAGGAGATCAACCTGGATGTGATCAGCCGGTTAAAGGAACAGGCGGGCCCCCACAGCCAGGTGGTGGATCTGGTGCTCAACGAAGTGGCCAGAGCCATCCGGGCCGACGACGAGGACCTGCAGATCTATACCAGCGGCGCGACGAACATTTTCAAGTATCCGGAGTTAAGCGACGGAGCAAGGGCCAGCGAGCTGCTGAGCACCCTGGAACAAAAGGAGATGCTCCAGGAGCTGATCTCCGATGTGAACGATACCGAGGCGGACAATGGCATCCAGGTCTATATTGGAGACGAGACCCCGGTGCAGACCATGAAGGACTGCAGCGTGGTGACTGCCAACTACGATCTGGGAGAAGGGATCCGGGGCACCATCGGGATCATCGGACCCAAGCGCATGGATTATGAAAAGGTGCTGGGGACGCTAAAGAACCTGATGAAGCAGCTGGACGCCGCTTACAAAAATGAGGAAAGGTGATAGACCATGGATCAGGAAGCGAAGAAAGAGACCTGCTGCCAGGCGGAGGACGCCGCAGAGCAGGAACTGGATAGAGGACCGCAGGCCGCAGGCGGCACAGAGCCGGAGCAAACGGCCGGATATGCCGGAGGGCAGGGAACCGGAGCAGCCGGAACCGAAAGAGCTGGATCGGCCGGGGCCGAAAGAACCGGAGAGACCGGTGCCGGAGCAGACGGCCAGGCGGAAGACGGCAGCGCCGGAGCAGACGGCGAGGAAGCCGGAAGCGGCAAGGCTAAAGGAGCGAAGAAGGATCCGAAGGATGCGCAGATCGAAGACCTTCAGGATAAGCTGAAGCGCCAGATGGCCGAGTTTGACAATTTCCGCAAGCGGACGGAGAAGGAAAAGTCCGCTATGTATGAGATCGGCGCCCGGGACATCATCGAGAAGATCCTGCCGGTGTTGGATAACTTTGAACGGGCCATGGCGGCTGTGCCGGAGGATGCGAAGGGTTCTTCCTTTGCCGAAGGCGTGGAGATGATCTACAAGCAGTTTGTCAAGACCTTAGAGGACGCCGGGGTGGAGGCCATCGAGGCGGTGGGACAGCCGTTCGATCCCAACCTGCACAACGCGGTGATGCACATCGACGACGAGCAGTACGGGGAGAACGAGATCTCCCAGGAGCTGCAGAAGGGCTACAAGTACCGGGGCACGGTGGTGCGCCACAGCATGGTACAGGTGGCTAACTAAAGACAGCCAACGAAAGGCAGTCATCGAAAGGCAGCCAACAGGATACGGAATCTGGCCCCGGCTGGGAAGCCGGCCGGGACTTCTTTCAATATAGAACAAAAAAACATGTTTTCGCATAAATTCAGGAGGAAAAAACTATGAGCAAGATCATTGGTATCGACTTAGGTACTACCAACAGCTGCGTAGCAGTGATGGAGGGTGGTAAACCGGTAGTGATCCCGAACCAGGAAGGTTCCCGGACCACGCCGTCTGTAGTAGCATTTACCAAAACCGGTGAGAGACTGGTCGGCGAGCCGGCAAAGCGTCAGGCAGTGACCAACGCAGACCGCACCATCTCTTCCATTAAGCGCCACATGGGCACCGATTACCGGGTGACCATCGACGGCAAGAGCTATACTCCCCAGGAGATCTCCGCGATGATCCTGCAGAAGCTGAAAGCAGACGCAGAGGCATATCTGGGCGAGAAGGTAAGCGAGGCGGTCATCACCGTTCCGGCTTACTT
>DVLJ01000004.1 GCA_018715565.1 Candidatus Ventrimonas merdavium | reverse complement strand
CCGGTACGAGGTTTTCCATGGGCAAGACCGCCGTGGTAGAGGGCCTGGCCCAGCGGATCGTCCGCGGGGACGTGCCGGAAGGGCTGAAGGACCGGAAGCTGTTTGCCCTGGATATGGGCGCGCTGGTGGCGGGAGCCAAGTACCGGGGCGAGTTTGAGGAGCGTCTGAAAGCGGTCCTGGAGGAAGTGAAGAAAAGCGACGGACAGATCATCCTGTTCATTGACGAGCTGCATACCATCGTAGGCGCGGGCAAGACGGAAGGCTCCATGGACGCCGGCAACCTGTTAAAGCCCATGCTGGCCCGGGGCGAGCTGCATTGTATCGGCGCCACCACCCTGGACGAATACCGGAAATACATCGAGAAGGACGCGGCTCTGGAGCGGCGGTTCCAGCCGGTGCTGGTAGATCAGCCCACGGTGGAGGATACCATTTCCATCCTGCGGGGCATCAAGGACCGGTACGAGGTTTTCCATGGCGTGAAGATTACCGACTCGGCCCTGGTAGCGGCGGCGGTGTTGTCTGACCGGTACATTACCGACCGGTTCCTGCCGGATAAAGCCATCGATCTGGTGGATGAGGCCTGCGCCTTGATCAAAACGGAGCTGGATTCCATGCCGGCGGAGCTGGATGAGCTGTCCCGAAAGATCATGCAGATGGAGATCGAGGAAACGGCCCTGAAAAAGGAGACCGACCATTTGAGCCAGGAGCGGCTGGAGACGCTGCAGAAGAACCTGGCGGAGCTCCATGAGGAATTCGCAGGCAAGAAGGCCCAGTGGGAGAATGAAAAGGCTTCCGTGGACCGGCTGTCCGCCCTGCGGGAGGAGATCGAGCAGGTGAACCGGGATATTGCCGCGGCTCAGCAGCAGTATGATCTGAACAAGGCCGCAGAGCTGCAGTACGGCCGCCTGCCTCAGCTGCAGAAGGAGCTGGACGCCGAGGAAGAAAAGGTGAAGAACCAGGATCTGAGCCTGGTCCATGAAAGCGTCACCGAGGACGAGATCGCCCGAATCATTTCCCGGTGGACCGGCATTCCGGTGAGCAAGCTCAATGAGAGCGAGCGCAGCAAGATCCTCCACTTAGACGAGGTACTGCACCAGCGGGTAGTGGGTCAGGATGAAGGCGTAGAAAAGGTGACGGAGGCAATCCTCCGGTCCAAGGCCGGGATCAAGGATCCTACCAAGCCCATCGGCTCCTTCCTGTTCTTAGGACCCACCGGTGTCGGCAAGACGGAGTTGGCCAAGGCATTGGCGGAGGCCCTGTTTGACGACGAAAACAACATGGTGCGGATCGATATGAGCGAGTACATGGAGAAGCACTCCGTGGCCCGGCTGATCGGAGCGCCGCCAGGATATGTGGGCTACGACGAGGGCGGCCAGCTGACGGAGGCTGTCCGCCGGAAACCCTACTCTGTGGTGCTGTTCGATGAGGTGGAGAAGGCCCATCCGGATGTGTTCAACGTGCTTCTGCAGGTGCTGGACGACGGGCGGATCACCGATTCCACCGGCAAGACCGTGGACTTTAAGAACACGATCCTGATCATGACCTCCAACATCGGCTCCCAGTATCTGCTGGACGGCATTGACGATGCCGGGCGGATCCGTCCGGAGGCAGAAGAAATGGTGCTGCACGACCTGCGGGCACATTTCCGTCCTGAGTTTTTGAACCGGCTGGATGAGACGATTCTGTTCAAGCCGCTGACCAAGGACAACATCAGCCACATCGTGGACCTGATGATCGCCGACGTGAACAAACGGCTGGCAGACCGGGAACTGAAGGTAGAGCTGACCGAAAGCGCCAAAGATTTCATTACGGAAAATGGCTATGATCCTGCCTACGGCGCGCGGCCTCTGCGGCGGTATCTGCAGAAGAACGTGGAGACCCTGGCGGCCCGGATCATCCTTCAGGGCGATATCAGCGAAGGCCAGACGATCGTCATTGATACGGCGGAAGGCGGCGGGAAGCTGATCGCGTATGTGGAGTAAAGCGGAAGAGAGCAGACGCGGAAAAACTGCAGAAAGAATGATATAGAACCTGTGATCGAGGAACGGGGTATGCACGAAGAAAGAGGTGCATACCCCGTTTTTCTTATCTGCGTACGGGAACGGGCTGGCTATTGCTCCACTCTGCGCACGGGAGCAGGCTGGCTATTGCTCCACCTTCTCAAAATCCGAAGCCGGATGCTTGCAGATGGGACAGATAAAGTCCGCAGGAAGCTCCTCACCCTCATAGATGTAGCCGCAGATGGTACAGCGCCATACGGTCTTGCCGGTCTTTTCGGCGCTGCTGGGCGCAGCCGCAGGCTGCGGCTTGATGTGGGCGTGGTAGTAAGCGTAGGTAGTGGAGGGCGTGCCGGACAGGACGTCCATATCCTCCACAGAGGCAATGAACAGGGTGTGGGTGCCCAGATCCAGGGTCTGTTCCACCTTGCCGCAGATATAGCCGTTGGTCCCTTCCGTCACATACAGGATACCGTTCGTCCCCCGCTTGGCCTCAGGATATCCGGCAAACTTGTCCGTATCCCGGCCGGATTGGAAGCCGAACCGCTGGAAGATGGAAAAATCCGCGTCCTCACTTAAGATGGAGAGGGTGAATTGTCCCGTCCGCAGGATCATGTCGTGGGTGTAATTGCCTTTATTGACCGCGATGGAGATCCGGTTGGGGGAGGCGGTCACCTGGCCGGCGGTGTTGATGATGCAGCCGTTGTCCTTTTCCCCCTCCCGGGCAGTCAGGACAAAGAGTCCGTAGGTAAGCTGAAACATGGTCTTTTCGTTCATGATGCGCGTCTCCTTTCTGCCGCTGAGGCGGCAAAGCCTGTTAACTCTAATAGCATTATGCCATATTTTTGGAAAAGGGAACAGTCCTTTCCCGGATTATTTTTGCGTGAGCTCTGATTGGGATGGGGGGCCGATGGTGGACCGGCGGGCGGCACAGAGCGTCGGGCAGAAGGGCAGAGGAGGACACAAAAGATTCACAAAAGAATCCGAGGAAAGACTTGACATTTTTGTGAATGGATGTTATAACACATATAGAACAAAAGAAGAGGAAAAAGAACGTCAGGATCCCAGGTTCGGATCTAGAGTCCGGCCAGGATCCGGAAAGACGCTCAGATCCCCTTCCGGTTCCAGAAATCAAAGGTATGAGCACCATGAGAAAAGCCTGCAAATAAAAAGTCAATAGAAAATTGAATATTTTACAAAAAAATTTTATGTAGGAAAAATGCGTACAACAACCAGACCA
>DVLJ01000054.1 GCA_018715565.1 Candidatus Ventrimonas merdavium | reverse complement strand
GGATCGATTCGATCCAACTCCGGGGCCCGGCTGTCTGTCTGATTTCTTCTTTAATCTTCATAAAGCTTCCCATAGATCTCCTCTGCCAGCAGATCCACATACGCCTGGTCCCCCAGGTCGTGGTTCGTGATGAGCAGATCCTGGATCAGGTCGAACCGCTTTAAGCTCAGCTCCTCCGGGCTCAGCTCCCCGGATTCCCTGCGGAGCTGTCCGTCCAGCTCCTCGCCGGTGTAGTGATCCACAAACCACTGGATCAGCTCTTTTGTGGCATTCTCTTCCTCCGCCACCTGGCCTTTCACCTGTTTGGCCGACTGGAAGGACTTCCAGGCAATGACCAGGGAGCCCACTCCCATGGCCGTCAATACGATCTGAGTGATCAGCCCGGAGATCCCCCGGATGGGGAACGGGATAAATCCGATCCAGATCAGCACCGCTGCTGCGGTCAGGACTCCGCCTACCAGCAAAAAGGCATCGGCCGAGGAGCGCAGGTCGCTGTACTTATCTGACTTTTTCACATAGACCCGGGTCCTGGGGATGCTGCCTGGCCGTCTGGAACCAGCCTGAATAGCTTCCCTGGTCCGGTCCACCGCGCCGTAAGGCTCCGCTGGCCGGGTCCCGTCCGGCAGACCGTCTCCCTCTGCCAGGCTGGCCAGCTCCCGGACCTTAGCCTCCAGCTCCCGCTGGCTTAACCCAGCAAGCTCTTCCAGATCCACGCCCAAGGCCTCGGCATAAGCGGCCTGCAGTTCCAGAAGCTCCGCCTGCTTCCGCTCCTGTTCCGCCTCTTGTTCCTGCTTTTTCAAGGTTTCCGCCGCTTCCTTTGATTCCACCAGAGGGCCGCCGCAGTCGCTGCAGACGGTGATCCCCTCTACAAATTCCATATCACATTTTGGGCAATAAGGCATACTCGTAATCCTCCCTACGCATCCCGCCCCGGCAGACACAGCTGCCAGGACGGTCTATTCCTTCTTTTGTATGACGTGTTTGATCCCGTGCGTTCCCGGCTGCCTTTTCCGGACACGGACATGGGCTGTCAGAACGCCCGCACCTCCACGCCTTCCCGTCTCAGGGTCTGTGCGATCCGCTCCACAAAGGCCAGGGCCTTGGGGCCGTCTCCGTGAACGCAGACGGAATCCGCCTGGATAGCGATATCGGTTCCGTCGATCGCGGTCACCTTTCCTTCCAGGGCCATCCGGACCACCCGCTCCACCGCCAGGTCCTCGTCCTCGATCAAGGCGCCGGGCTGGCTCCTGGGCACCAGAGAGCCGTCGCTTAAGTACGCTCGGTCCGCAAAGACCTCGCTGGCATAGGGCAGACCGATCTCCTTTGCCGCTTCCACCATCTGGCTTCCGCTGAGGGCCAGCAGGGTCAGCTCCGGATCCACCGACTGCACCGCCCTGGCGATCGCCAGAGCCAGGGCATGGTCCTTCCCGGCCATATTATACAGGGCGCCGTGGGGCTTTACGTGATGCAGGGGCACTCCCGCCGCATCACAGAACGCCTTTAACGCACCTACCTGGTATTTCACATAAGCACCGGCCTCCTCCGGCTTTACCGCCATGTTCCGGCGGCCAAAGCCCATCAGATCCGGGAAGCCCGGATGGGCTCCGACCTGCACCTGGCTGGCTTTGCACAGGGCCACCGTCTTTTCCATCACCACCGGGTCCCCGGCGTGATAGCCGCAGGCCACGTTGGCGGAGGTGATAAAGGGGATCACCTGGTCATCCAGACCAATGGTATAGGCACCGAAGCTCTCTCCCAGATCACAGTTTAGATCAATTCTTGCCACGTTTTTCCTTCCTTTCCTGATCCGGCGCTCCGTTTTAATGGACCGCCATGATCTTCTCAATAAATCCCGTATCCGCTTTCCCTTTCACAAACACCGGATGGTGCATGATCTGGAACTGAAAATCCAGGTTCGTCTCCACCCCGGATACCACCATCTCATTTAACGCGCTGTTCATCTTCCGGATCGCCGCTTCCCGGTCGGGGGCGTGGACGATCACCTTGGCGATCATGGAATCGTATTCCGAGGGAATGGAATAGCCGGTATACAGTCCGGTATCCACCCGCACGCCGTTGCCGGCAGGCAGATGGAGGTGGGTCACCTTGCCGGGGCTGGGCATAAAGTTCTGGCCGGGGATCTCCGCATTGATCCGGCATTCGATGGCATGGCCCCGGATCCCGATATCCTTTTGGGAAAAGCTTAAGGGCTCTCCCATGGCTACCCGGATCTGCTCCACGATCAGGTCCGTGCCGGTCACCATCTCCGTCACCCCGTGCTCCACCTGGATCCGGGTGTTCATCTCCATAAAATAGAACCGCCCCTCCTGGTCCACGATGAACTCAATGGTGCCTGCGTTGGTGTAGCCCACAGTCTTGGCCGCCAGCACCGCACACCGGTTCATCTCCTCTCTGGTCGCCCCGTTGATCGCCGGGGAGGGTGATTCCTCGATCAGCTTCTGATGGTTCCGCTGGACGGAGCAGTCCCGCTCCCCCAGGGCGACCACATGCCCCTGGGAATCCGCCATGATCTGGATCTCCACATGGCGGGGATTCTCCATAAAACGCTCGATGTACATGGTATCGTCGCCGAAGGCATTGGCCGACTCCCGCTGGGCCATATTGAACTGGAATTCAAACTCTCCGTCGTCCCGGGCCACCCGCATGCCCTTGCCGCCTCCGCCGGAGGAGGCCTTGATCATCACCGGATACCCGATGAGTTCCGCCTGCTTCTTTCCCTCCACAGCGTCGTACACCGGCTCCTTCGTCCCTGGCACCACCGGCACGCCGGCATCCATCATCGTCTTCCGGGCCTGGGACTTGTTGCCCATGCGGTCGATCACGTCGGCAGCCGGGCCGATGAACGAGATCCCGTTCTCCTCACACCGCCGCACAAAGTCGCTGTTCTCCGATAAAAATCCATATCCCGGATGGATCGCATCCGCGCCCACGTTCCTGGCCGCGGTAATGATCCGGTCCATATTCAGATAACTGTTCCGGGCAGGTCCCTCGCCAATGCAGACCCGCTGGTCCGCCAGCTGGACGTGCATGCTTTTCGCATCCTCCTTGGAATACACGGCCACGGAACGGATGCCCATGTCCCGGCAGGCCCGGATGATGCGCACGGCGATCTCCCCCCGGTTGGCAATTAAGATTTTTTCAAACACGGCTCCAACCTCCTTTCCGTGCTACAGTCTTTTTACACGGAACAGCGGCTGACCATATTCTACTTTCTGTTCATTGCTCACCAGGACAGCCTCGATCTCACAATCGAACTCGCACTGGATCTCATTCATCAGCTTCATGGCCTCCAGGATACATACGGTCTGGCCATTCTTGATCCGGTCTCCCACCCGCACGAACGCAGGCACATCCGGCGCCGGAGCGGAATAGAACGTCCCCACGATCGGGGATGTGATCAGCTCAAACTCGTCGGCTTTTGCAGCCGGTCCTTCCTCCTCTGCCGGCGCGGATACCTCCACCGCCGGAGCCACGGGAACGCCGCCGGCGATCACCGGCGGATGGGTCAGCTTGCTCATGGTGATGCGGAGATCCCCCTCCTTCACCGTAAATTCCGTAAGGGAAGAATTCTCAATGATCTTCACCAGTTTTTCAATCTTCTCTAAATCCATCGTCATACTCCCTTCTAACGGGCCTTACGGCCCTGCTGGCGTCAGTCTTCTTCAAATAGTCGTCTCATCCGTCTGGCAACCTGCCGGCACTCCAGCACCTCCTTGCAGGGCTGGTGGATCGCCTGTCGCATGGCGACGAATTCCTTCTCCTGCATCTGGTAGAGCTTCTGCGCTTCCTGGACCGTGATGGCCTTGAAGCGGATGGTATGGTCTGTCTTGCGCTGGACCAGCTTGGGGATATCCACAGACGCCACGGTGGCGATCTTCGCATAGCCGCCGGTGGTCTGCCGGTCTGCCAGCAGGATGATGGGCTTTCCCTGAGACGGCACCTGCACCGACCCAAAGGCGATGCCGTCGGACACGATGTCCGAGGTGGTCTTCGGGGCGATGATCGGCCCCTCCAGGCGGCAGCCCATCCGGTCAAAATCGCTGGTCACCGTATATTCGCTCTTTAAAAAGGTCTCGATCCCCTGCCGGCTGAACTTATCATCCTGAGGCCCCATCACCACCCGGAGCACTGCGTCCTCCTGGTCGAACTCATCCAGATCCAGGGTCCTGGAAAGGAAGAACGGCAGGTAGCGGCGCTGGATCCGGAACCCGATATAGTCTCCCGCCGCCAGCGCCCGGCCTTTAAAGCCTCCGATGCGGCTCTTTAAGCTGGTGCACCGGCTCCCCATCACCACCGGGATGTCCAGGTAGCTGGAGAACGCCACGTAGCCCCGGCTTCCGGTGCGGGCGCTCCCAAACTTTAAGATATCGCCTTTGTTGACGTAGATCGCCGTGTACATCGGCACCGGATCCCCGTTCAGGGTGGGCTGGAAGTCTCCGCCTGTGATGGCGATGATGGTCGCCGCGGTAAATTCCAGCACCGGTCCGATCAAGGTAAATTCCAGCACCGCTTCATTCTCCGGATTGTCCAGCAAAAGATTGGCGATCTTAAAGGATCGGATGTCCATCACGCCGCCAACGCTGAAGCCCTGGCTCTGATAGCCGTTGCGCCCCAGATCCTGTACGGTGGTCAGAAGTCCGCCTTTTAAAATTCGGATCCCCATCCTACACCTCCTTTTCCCGGATGACGCACTGATACTCGTTCCGGTCCGCCAGTTCCTTCAGTCTCAGATATTCTGCCTCGTCCACGGGGATGAAGCGGATATAATCTCCGGCCTCCACCAGGATCGGCACCTCCCGGTCCGGGTCGTAGGTCTTCACCGGAGTCATGCCCATCAGCTGCCAGCCCCCCGGCGAATCCATGGGATAGATGCCGGTCTGGGAGCCGCCGATGCCCACGCTCCCGGCCTCGATCCGGATGCGGGGCGTCGCCAGGCGGGGGGTATGGATCCGTTCGTCCAGACCTCCCAGGTAGCAGAAGCCGGGAAGAAATCCCAGCATATAGATCAGATAATCCTGGGAGGAGTGGATCCGGATCACTTCCTCCTCGCTCAGTCCGGCGTGGCTGGCAATGGTGCCCAGGTCCGGCCCGTAGGCGCCGCCGTAGCAGACCGGGATCTCAAAGATCCGGCTCTTCTGGCTGCCGCTCTTGGGCTCCACCCGCAGCAGGCTGCCTACGCGGGCTTTGATCTCCTCATAGGTTACCACGCGGGGATCATAATTAATCAAAAGGGAACAGAACGCCGGGATCATATCCAGCACGCCCTCGATGTGCTGTGCCTTGATCAGCTGCACCGTGGCCGTGATCTTCCGGTTGATATCCGGACGGATCTCCTGGTCGAATTCTACCAGGAGTGAGCTGTCTCCCGCCGTTACGATCTTCCAATTCTGCATAACGATCTCCTTCTTGTTGTCATTTCCCCTTTAGAACAGGGAGCTTAACTGGGATACGAAGGTGTTCACGCCCATGTATGCGGACAGAACGACCACCACAAAGCCCAGGAGCAGCAGGACCACCGGATGATGATACCCTTCGCCCATCACCGACTTCTTCTGGGAGGCGATCAGGCAGATCAGCAGGGTGATCGGCAGGATCAGGCCGTTGAACGCGCCTGCCAGGACTAAGAGCACCGCCGGGTTCCCCAGGAAGAACATGATCAGAGAGGATACGGCGATGAAGGCGATGATCGTAATATTCTCATGCTCCTCGATCCACTTGCTGAAGGTCTTTAAGAAGGACACGGACGTATAAGCCGCGCCGATGATGGAAGTCACTGCCGCGCACAGAAGCACCAGTCCCGCAAAGCGGTAGCCCAGTTCGCCGGCTCCTTCCCGGAATGCGCTGGCCGCCGGGTTCCCGGAATCCAGGACCGCACCATGGACAACGACGCCTAATACGGCCAGGAACAAGAATACCCGGACGATGGCTGCGATGCCAATGCCCATCACCGAGCTTCTGGTCACTTCCTTCATATTCTCCTCGCCGGTGATGCCTGCGTCGATCAGACGGTGAGCGCCGGAGAAGGTGATGTATCCGCCGACGGTGCCGCCCATCAGGGTCAGGATCGCCGGGATCAGGGCGTTCACGCCGGTGGAAGGAGCAACGGTATTCTTCAGAGCCTCGCCTACCGGCGGCTGTACGATCAGGATCACCACAAAGATCACCAGGATCATGATCGCACCCAGAATCTTAGTCAGCTGGTCCATGGCAGCCTTCGCATTCTTTAACAGGAATACGGCGATGGCCAGGACCGCAGAGATCAGGTAGCCCGGAGCCGTCGGCACGTTCAGCAGGGTATTCAGGCCCAGGGCGCAGCCGCCCACGTTGCCGATGTTAAATACCAGGCCGCCTAATACGATCATAAAGGAAACAAAATATCCCAGTCCCGGAAGCAGCCGGTTGGCCACATCCTGCCCACGGAGCCCGGTGTAGCAGAGCACCCGCCAGATATTCAGCTGGGCGATCGCGGATAAGATCAGGGAAACTAAGATCACGAACCCGAAGCTGGCCTGATACTGTCCGGTAAAGGTAGAGGTCTGGGTCAGGAACCCTGGTCCGATCGCCGACGTGGCCATCAGGAACGCCGCGCCGATCAGCGCGCTGCTGTTTTTCTTCTTCTCACTCATAGGTGATACCTCCTTTTCCCAGGAACAAAAAGGCCTCTGACCGTAAAAAAATACGGCAGAGACCCTTTTGTTCCTGCGCGATTATTTCGTCTAGTATACCACAATTCAAGACAAAGCGCAAGATAGAATGTAATTGTCAGTTAATTCCCGGACAAGCCTGGCTTACTTTACCAGCAGGGATCTTCCGGTCATCTCTTTCGGCTGCTCCATACCCATCAGCTCGATCAGAGTGGGCGCGATGTCTGCCAGGCATCCGCCTTCTCTCAGCTGGTAGGAAGGATCCGCGTTCACCAGGATGAACGGTACCGGGTTGGTGGTGTGGGCCGTGAACGGCTCGCCGGTCTCGTAATCGATCAGCTGCTCCGCATTGCCATGGTCCGCGCAGATGAACAGTACGCCGTCCACTTCCTTGATGGCGTCTACCGCACGGCCCACGCAGGCGTCTACCGCCTCGATGGCCTTGATCGCCGCGGCCTCCACGCCGGTGTGGCCCACCATATCCGGGTTGGCGAAGTTGATGATGATCACGTCGTACTTGCCGGACTTGATGGCTTCTACTAATTTATCGCAGACAGCGGGAGCGCTCATCTCCGGCTTTAAGTCGTAGGTCGCCACTTCCTTCGGGGAGGGGACCAGAACCCGGTCCTCGCCCTCGTTGGGCTCCTCGATGCCGCCGTTGAAGAAGAAGGTCACGTGGGCATACTTCTCGGTCTCGGCGATGCGGGCCTGCTTTAAGCCGTGGGCCGCCAGGAATTCGCCGAAGGTATTGGTGATGCTCTCCTTCTCAAAGGCTACCAGCTTGTTATCAATGGTCTCGTCATAGTCGGTGAAGCACACGAAGGTAGTCTTCACCCGCGGTCCCCGGTCAAAGCCGGTGAACTCGTCGTCGCAGAAGATGCGGGTCATCTCTCTGGCCCGGTCCGGACGGAAGTTGTAGAAAATGATGGAGTCGCCTTCCTTGATCGTGGCTACGGGAGCGCCGTTCTCCATCACCACCATGGGCATCACGAACTCGTCGGTCTTGCCGTCGTCGTAGGACGCCTGGATCCCGCCGGTAGCGCTGTCTGCCTGCACGCCCTCGCCCTTGGTCAGAGCCTTGTACGCCAGCTCCTCCCGGTCCCAGTTCTTATCCCGGTCCATGGCGTAATAGCGGCCGGCCACGGTGGCTACCTTGCCTACGCCCAGCTCTGCCATCTTTGCTTCCAGCTGAGCTACGTAATCCTTGCCGGATGCCGGAGGCGTATCGCGGCCGTCTAAGAAGCAGTGTACATACACCTTCTCCAGGCCGTTCCGCTTTGCCAGCTCCAGCAGGCCGTAGATATGGGTGATATGGCTGTGCACGCCGCCGTCGGATACCAGTCCGAACATGTGCAGGGCGGAATCGTTCTTCTTGCAATTCTCTACCGCCGCCATAAATGCCTTATTCTCAAAGAAATCCCCGTCCTGGATGGACTTGGTGATCCGGGTCAGCTCCTGGTACACGATCCGGCCTGCACCCATGTTTAAGTGTCCCACCTCAGAGTTGCCCATCTGGCCCTCCGGCAGTCCTACCGCCAGACCGCTGGCCTGTCCCTTCACAAAGGGGCACTGGCTCATCAGCTGGTCCATGATCGGGGTCTTGCCTTCGCAGACTGCGTTGGCTTCGCAGTTGTCATTCAAGCCGTAACCGTCGAGGATCATCAATACCACTGGTTTCTTGCTCATGTTGAATTCTCCTTT
>DVLJ01000053.1 GCA_018715565.1 Candidatus Ventrimonas merdavium | reverse complement strand
GTGCATACGGACCTGTATGACTGTAAGGAGATCATCCCCTTTGACAGGATCCAGGAATTTTTCCGCAAATATATGGACTAGAAGGGCGCTGCGGCGATCCCTGGACCGCCAGGAAAAACACGACTGGTATTAGAAAAATCGTTATTAGAAAAATCCTGCTCTCAGGAATTGCGGTTCCTTCCAATTAATGCTACAATGGGGAACGTGTAAGACCGAACATGAGAGAAAAGGAGTCCAGAGCCATGCCAGTATTTGACTTTAACAATACCCCGTCCCCAGCCGGCGAGACCGGCAGCTGCACTTATACCACCTTCCGCTCCAATGAGAGCCAGCCCTCGCCGGAGAAGCCCATCCTGGTGCTGGCGAACCGGGAGCGGGCGTGGGATCACCATTCCTGGGGGATCTTTACCAATCCGGTCAAGCGGACCGCGTTTGAGTTTAAGGAGGAGGGCGGCGGGACCGCCAGCGCGGATATTTTACAGATCGACGCCCGGTTTGTCAGCCTGTTGAAATGGCTGGGAGAGAACCATATCTCCGTGCGTCTGTCCGGGGAGAACCGGGAGGACGGCTACCGGGTGTACCGCATCCGGGAGATGGCCTTCGGCGGGGGCAATAAGCTCTCGGCGGAGGACGGATTTTTGCAGTTTATGATCGGACGGCTTCTGGCCAGCTCCGCCCCTTCCGAGGAAATGGGAGAGGAGGGAGCCGACGAGTCCGGGGACAGCATGAAGCTGACCAGCATCCAGAGCATTACCGATTTTATGAATTGCGCCGGGAGCACCCTGCCGGATCAGATCCGGCTCTGGGCCAGACGAAATCTGGCGGTGGCAAAGTCCCACGAGGTGTCTCCGGAGGAGCGGCGGCACGCCCAGCGGGCCCTGTCCATCATGATGAACATCCAGTGGAAGCACAACTATTTTGAGGCGATCGATCCGGTGGAGGCCAGAAGGATCCTAGACGAGACCTTGTACGGGATGGAGCGGGTGAAGCAGCGCATCATGGAGACCATCATCCAGATCAACCGCACCCACACCCTGCCAGCCTACGGCCTGCTTTTGGTGGGACCGGCAGGCACCGGAAAGTCCCAGATCGCTTACGCGGTGGCCCGGATTCTGAAGCTGCCGTGGACCACCCTGGATATGAGCTCGATCAACGACCCGGAGCAGCTGACCGGCAGCTCCCGGGTGTATGCTAACGCCAAGCCCGGCATCATCATGGAAGCATTTTCCATGGCCGGGGAGTCCAACCTGGTGTTTATCATCAACGAGCTGGACAAGGCCAACGCGGGCAAGGGCAACGGCAATCCGGCGGACGTGCTGCTGACCCTGCTGGACAATCTGGGCTTTACCGACAACTACATGGAGTGCATGGTGCCCACCTCCGGCGTGTACCCCATCGCCACGGCCAACGACAAATCCAGCATCAGCGCGCCGCTGATGTCCCGGTTCGCGGTCATTGACATTCCCGATTATACGGCGGAGGAGAAGAAGATCATCTTCACCCGCTATGCCCTTCCTAAGGTGCTGGCGCGGATGAGCATGCGCAGCGAGGAGTGCGTGGTGACGGAGGAAGCGGCAGAGGCCGTGATCGCCCGGTTTGCCGGGACCAGTGGGATCCGGGACTTAGAGCAGGCGGCCGAGCATCTGGCAGCCAACGCCCTGTACCGGATCGAGACAGAAGGCATCCCTAGCGTGGTGTTCGACCGGGAGATGGCGGAGCAGCTTTTGGGAGAGTAGGGATTCACCGCAGTAAAAAACCCGAACAGAGGAACGATCCAACCGACCGTTTCCCTGTCCGGGTTTTACTTTTGCTTTGATTCAATTTCAGAAGGAGTCAACCTTGCGCTTTCTCCAGAACCGTTTCTGGCTGTGTTCCTGGCTGTGATTCTGCCAGTATTCCCGCCAGCTTATCAGCGTTCCCGCCAGCCGATCAGCGTCCCTCCCAGCCTACTGAGGGATCAGATTTACGTTTCGGAACGTCACGTCCGCATTCCGGGCGGCGAACAGTCCCACGTACACATAATCCGAATCCACCGCAGTCAGCGGGAAGTCGAAGCCTGCGCTGACCGGCGGATTGTCGCCGAAGATGCAGGTGTAGCCGTCGGGGCCTTTCCGGATCTCGATATGTACCGTCTCACCGGCGGTATAAACCCGGGTGGCAGCGCTTCCCGGGATCAGCTGGCCGCTTTTTCTGGCGAAGCAGTTCCAGGGGGCGGAGGAGTTCATCTGCAGGGGACCGGCCGCCACATAGTCGCCCATGGTATCGCCGATCACCGTATCCAGATAGATATCATCCCGCACCATCAGGCCAAAGGAGTTCTGGTTGCCCTTATCTAAATAGTTGATGGTCACATCAGCCGAGAAGATAAAGTTCTGGCTGGCCGGGATCTGCTGATAATACATCGCCAGGCCGTCGCTCTCTGCGGAGATCTTTCCAATGTCCCCGCTCCGGGTCAGAGGGGAGTCGCCGCCTACGGCGATGCGGATCCCGCCGTCGCTTTCCTGGCCCAGGCTGAAATACATGTTGTTCAGGTATTCATAGCCGTCCAGGTTCCCGAATACAGTGCCCTTCCAGTCGCCCACCGACGGCCAGAAGGAGCTGAGAGACGTGGGAGCAGAAAATGCCTGTCCCTGGTAATTGGGATTTAAAGAGCTTTCGGAAAACTGGGGAACCTGGGGATCGGTCACCACATAGTTCTTCAGTCCGCAGCTGCTCTGGAGCAGCTCGTCGGCGATGAACCAGGCGTTGCACTGAGCGCCGTATAGGTTGGTGTGGGTGTTGTCGATGCTGGCCTCCCGCTGGGACGTCCATGCATGGCGGTCCTTCACGCCCTGAGCCCCCAGACGCTCATACACATCCCGGGTCCGGGATGTCAGGTCCAGGACGGTCACGCTCTTGCCCACGCCTAACTGGCGGATCGCCTTGGCGTAATCCCCTCCGGGGAAGGTGCCCTCCTCATTGGTCACCGTGGAGGTGATGTGGCCGCTCTCGCCGGTGTAGTTATTGCCCAGGTCCCGGCGGACGATAGGGGTCACCAGGATCGGGGTCACGCCCCGGTCACGGGCTTCTTCAATATACTTGTCAAACAGATAATTCTGGAAGGAGCCGACCACAGAGGGAGAACCGCCGGGGTTGGTGTAGCGTCCCAGCTCCGCCCGCTCGTCGTTGTGGCCGAAGCCGATCATCAGATAATCCCCGGCCTTCATCTCGGCCAGCAGGGTCTGGTACTGCTCCGTCTCCAGATAGCTCTTGGAGCTGGTGCCGGAAACGGCCAGGTTCTGGATCGGGATCCCCTGGATGTACAGCCCCAGCTGGGTGCCCCAGCCGTAGCGGGGAGAGTAGTAGCTGACGTCGTTAAAGGCGGCCGCCGTAGAATCGCCTACGATCCACAGGGTCGGCACCTCCGGAGCCGAATCCGCGGTCACGCTCCCGGAAAAGGAGGAAGCGGTATCGGTGATGGGGCTTCCCGGACCGCCGCTCCCCGGACCGGAGGTGGAGGCGGCGATCAGCGTCCCGTTCCCCAGGGGAGAGATCGGGGCCGCCAGGGCCGGAACAGCAGAAAATGCGGACGTTGCTGCACAGATACAGCCCAGAAGCAGGGCTTTCATTCGTCTGGTAATGTTCATCGTATGTCTCCTAACCTGTATTTTCAATTTCAATACTCCCCATTATACATGATTCAAAAACGGTTGCCAATACTTTTTCGGGAGTCTTAAAAAATGGAAAGCCATTGTAAGAGAATCGTAAACATATTTACTTCATCAGCCGGGCAAGATCGCGGTAAAACTCCGGATACGAGATGTTCACGCACTCCGCGTCCAGAACCTCCGTCACCCCGTCGGCCATACAGCCAGTGACGGCGAAGGTCATGGCGATCCGGTGATCTAAGCGGCTGTCGATGACCGCGCCGTGAAGGGGTTTTCCCCCGTGGATGATCATGCCGTCCTCTGTTTCCTCCACATCTGCGCCCATGGCGGTTAAGTTCCGCACCATCACGTCGATCCGGTTGGATTCCTTCACCTTTAACTCCGCCGCGTCCCGGATCACCGTATCCCCCTCTGCAAAGCAGGCCATGGCCGCGATCATGGGCAGCTCGTCGATCAGGGTGGGGATGATGGAGCCGCCGATGGTGACGCCGTGGAGGGAGCTGGAGCGCACCAGGATGTCCGCCGTGGGCTCGCCGCTGCTGGTCTCATCCAGCAGGGTCACGTCGCCGCCCATCTCCCGGCATACCTCAAGCATCCCGGCCCGGGTGGGATTGATGCCCACATGCTTTAGCAGGATCTCGGATCCCGGGATCATCAGCCCCGCGGCCAGGAAAAAGGCGGCGGAGGAAATGTCGCCCGGTACTTCGATCTCCTGGGCGTACAGCTCCTTAGCCGGCTGGATGATGGCGGTGGTATCCTCCGTGCGCACATCCGCCCCAAAGCTTCTTAGCATCAGCTCCGTGTGGTTGCGGGACACATACGGCTCGGTGACCCGGGTCTCCCCCTCGGCGTAAAGACCGGCCAGCAGGATGGCGGATTTTACCTGGGCGGAGGCCACGGGAGACTGGTAGTGGATCCCATGGAGCCGGGAGCCGGTGATCGCTAAAGGCGCGCAGCCGTTGTCATGGATGCTGCGGATGTTTGCCCCCATCTGCAGAAGCGGGGTCATGATCCGCTTCATCGGCCGTTTCTGGATGGAGGCGTCCCCGGTCAGGGTCACGGAAAAATCCTGGGCCGCCAGGATGCCAGAGATCAGCCGGGTGGTGGTGCCGCTGTTGCCGCAGTCCAGGACCGAATCCGGCTTCTTTAAGCCGCGCATGCCCTGGCCATGGACCAGCACATGGCTGCCGCTTCGCTCAATGGAGACGCCCATCTTCTGAAAGCAGGAAATGGTGGACAGACAGTCCGCCCCTTCCAGAAAATGGGTGATCTCCGTCGTTCCCTTGGCCAGGGAGCCGAACATGATGCTCCGGTGGGAGATGGACTTATCTCCCGGCACCGTTACTTCGCCCCGCAGGCCGCTGCATGTTTGAAATTTCATCGTTATACCCCTTTGATCAGTTCGTAATTGTATTTTTTCAGCGCCTCCCAGGCCCGGTCCATGGACGCTTCGTCATAGAAGCGGATGCGCAGGGCGCCTTCCCCGTGCTCCCGGTTGTGGTTGATACCGATGTTGCTGATGCTGATGCCCCGGGCGCTTAAGATACAGGATAAGGTAGAGATGGCGCCCGGCTCGTCTACGATATCCACGGTGAAGGAATAGTCCGGCGCTACAGATCCCCTTACCGCGTCGGAGATGGAATTCCGGTAGGCGCGGGAGGTGTCGAACAGCCGGTAGACTGCCGGACTGTCCCGGCGCTCTAAGGAGGACAGGATCTCTTCCAGAGAGGAAATGTAATCCTTCAGCACCGCCGTCAGGTTCTCAGTGTTGGTCATGCAGATCTGCTCCCACATCTCCGGGGAGGAGGAGGCGATCCGGGTGATGTCCTTAAATCCGCCGGCGGCCAGCTTTTTCATCATCTCGTCCCGGTTGTCCGCGTCCCGCACCAGATTCACCAGGCTGGAAGCAATCAGGTGGGGAAGATGGCTGATGGCTGCCACGATCCGGTCGTGCTCCCGGTAGTCTAAGACGATGGGGATCGCGTCCGCCAGTTTCGCCACGGCCACCATCCTGTCCACGTCCTCCTGACGGGAGCGGGCAGTGGGAGTAATGATATAGTAGGCATTCTCCAGAAGGTGGTCCGTGGCGTTCTCATACCCGGTCTTTTCTGAGCCGGCCATGGGGTGTCCGCCGATGAACACGTCCTCCATGCCCAGCTCCGTCACAGCCTGGTGGATGGAGGTCTTGGTGCTCCCCACGTCAGTCACCAGGGCGCCGGGCTTTAAGTAGGGACGCAGCGCCTCCAAGTATCCGGCGTTATATTCCACCGGGGTACATAGGATGATCACGTCGCACTGGCGCAGGGGTTCGCCCACGCCGTCTAAGATCTCGTCCACCACGCCGTCTGCCTGTGCCTGCTCTAGCTTATGGCGGGAACGCATATAAGCCAGGATCCGGGCCTGGGGCCTGTGCTTGCGGATGCTTTTTGCCAGGGAGCCGCCGATGAGCCCGAACCCGATAAAACCAAATGTCAGATCCTCCATAAGGAATCTCCTCTCTTTCCATCAAAACGTTATTCCCATTCTACTTTACCCTGAAAAAAATGTCAATGCTTTATTGCTTTAAAGTGGAGAAATGCACAGGAATGAGTGGATGTTCCGCCATGCGATCCACATCAGGCGGAACGGTTAGAAAAATATATTGTGCAACTCGTTGAATTTACTTGAAATTTTCAAACTTTTTTAGTAAAATGTCATCATGAGACTAAACTTGATGTACAGGAGGGACTTTTATGAACGTTTATGGAACTCAGCAACTCCGTAACGTCGTGTTGCTTGGCCACGGCGGGGCCGGAAAGACGACGGTTGCAGAGGCACTGGCATATGTGACCGGCGTCACCAAACGGATGGGCAAGGTAACTGATGGCAATACCATCAGCGATTACGACAAGGAAGAGATCAAGCGTCAGTTTTCCATTTCCACGTCCCTGATTCCGATCGAGTATCAGGGGGACAATGGGATGATGAAGATCAACCTGTTGGATACGCCAGGATATTTCGATTTTGTGGGAGAGGTAGAAGAGGCGGTCAGCGTTGCAGACGCGGCCATTATCGTAGTAAACTGCAAGGCAGGCATTGAGGTCGGTACGGAGAAGGCCTGGGAGCTTTGCGACAAGCTCAAACTGCCGCGGATCATTTTTGTGACCAACATGGACGACGACCATGCCAGCTTCCGGGAACTGGTGCTGAAGCTGGAGAGACGGTTCGGCAGGAGCGTAGCGCCGTTCCAGCTGCCGATCCGTGAGAACGAGAAGTTTGTGGGCTATGTGAATGTAGTAAAGATGGCCGGCAGACGGTTCACCAATTTAAGCGATTACGAAGAATGCGAGATTCCCGAGTACTCCCAGAAGAACTTAGGGATTGCAAGAGACGCTCTGTTAGAGGCGGTTGCAGAGACCAGCGAGGAGTACATGGAGCGGTATTTCTCCGGCGACGAGTTTACGCTGGAGGAGATCCAGGGCGCTCTGCGGGAACATGTGATAGATGGTTCCATCGTTCCGGTGCTGATGGGTTCCGGCATCAACTGCCAGGGCTTCAAGACCCTGCTGCAGGTCATCGACCGGTATCTGCCCACCCCGGATAAGTTTGAGTGCATCGGCGTGGACGTTTCCACCGGCGAGCGCTTCACCGCCCGCTACAACGACCAGGTGTCCTTATCTGCGAAGGTATTTAAGACCATCGTGGATCCCTTCATTGGAAAATACTCCCTGATGAAGATCTGCACCGGTACGTTAAAGCCGGACAGCACCATTTACAATGTGAATAAGGACGCGGAGGAGAAGGTGGCCAAGGTGTACCTGCTCCGGGGCAAGGACGTGATCGAGGTTCCGGAGCTGAAGGCCGGCGATATCGGCGCCGTGGCGAAGCTGAACGTGACCCAGACCGGCGATACCATCGCCGTGCGGACCGCTCCGATCGTGTACCACAAGCCGCAGATCTCCACTCCGTATACCTACATGCGGTACAACACCGTGACCAAGGGCGACGAGGACAAGGTATCCAGCGCTCTGGCAAAGCTGATGGAAGAGGATCTGACCTTAAAGTCTGTGAACGATAAGGAGAACCGCCAGCTGCTGCTGTACGGCATCGGCGACCAGCAGTTAGAGGTGGTTGTGAGCAAGCTGTTAAACCGCTACAAGGTAGAGGTGGAGTTAAGCAAGCCGAAATTCGCCTTCCGGGAGACCATCCGCAAGAAAGTGGCGGTCCAGGGCAAGTATAAGAAGCAGTCCGGCGGACACGGCCAGTACGGTGATGTTAAGATGGAATTCGAGCCATCCGGCGATCTGGAGACCCCGTACGTATTTGAGGAGCGGGTATTCGGCGGAGCAGTTCCGAAGAACTACTTCCCGGCAGTAGAAAAGGGCATCCAGGAAAGCTGCTTAAAGGGCCCGATGGCTGCTTATCCGGTCGTTGGCGTGAAGGCCACCCTGGTAGACGGCTCCTACCATCCAGTAGATTCCTCTGAGATGGCGTTCAAGACCGCGGCGTCCATGGCGTTCAAGAAGGGCTTTATGGAGGCCAATCCGGTGCTCTTAGAGCCGATCGCATCCCTGAAGGTCACCGTTCCCGATAAGTTCACCGGCGACGTGATGGGCGATCTCAACCGCAGGCGCGGCCGCGTGCTGGGCATGAACTCCGACCACCACGGCAAACAGATCATCGAGGCGGATATCCCCATGTCCGAGCTGTTCGGCTACAACACGGATCTGCGCTCCATGACTGGCGGTATCGGTACCTTTGAGTACGAGTTCGCCCGCTACGAGCAGGCTCCCGGCGATATCCAGAAGAAGGAGATCGAAGCCCGGGCATCCAAGGTAGACAAGGCGGATGTTTGATAGTATAATTGGATAGAGATGATCCAGGGGAAGCAGGTGCGGCGCCTGCTTCCCGTTTTTTGTTTTCATCATTTTTTGTCTACTAAAGGAGGACTTGACAGCGTGACAGCAAAGCAGATCTTTTCCCGGTTAGCCATGGCCTATGTGGCCTTTCTGATCGTAGCATATGGCGGACAGTACGCCTTTGCCGGACTTTTGGGCTGGTTGATGATGCAGGGGATCGAGGTGCCCCTTACCATGGATATGAGCCTGTTCTTATCCCAGTTCTGTATGTACGTGCTGGGCTTTCCGGTGTTCTATTGGCTGACCCGGCCTATCCCTGCCTGGCATCTGCCGAAAGGGCGGAGGATGACGGCGCGGACGATGCTCCTGGTGTTCGTGGCCTGCGCAGGGAGCGCCTATATCGGCAACATGATCGGTCTCGCCATGATGGCGGTGCGGGATCTGGCGGCGGGGAGCTACACCATGAACCCGGTGACGGACCTGGTGGAGGAAGCCAGCCTGGGGATGACCCTGATCCTGACGGTGTTCGTGGCTCCGGCGATGGAGGAGCTGATGTTCCGCAAGATGCTGGTCGACCGGCTGATCCCCTTTGGACAGCGGTTCGCGGTGGTGGTATCCGGGATCAGCTTTGGCCTGTTCCACGGGAATTTCTTCCAGTTCTTTTACGCCTGCGCCCTGGGTATGATCTTTGCCTATGTTTACAGCAGCACCGGGAAGATCCGCTACAACGTGATCCTCCACATGCTGCTGAACCTGATGGGCGGCGTGCTGCCCATGGCCCTTTTGGAGAGCGTGTACGGGGGAAGCCTGCTGGCGATGGCCCTGACGGCGCTTCTTCCGCTGTGGATGGGCTTCAGCATCATCGCCACCATCGTCATGGCGGTGCGCTTTCTGCCAAGGCTTTCCTGGACCAAGCCCTGGAGCGGCCTTTCCAGGGGCGAGCGGGCGCGGGCCTTCCTTCTGGCTCCTGGCGTCTGGGTGTTTTTGGCAGTCTGCATCTGGACATTCCTGTAAGGTGCACTTTCCAATCTTCGGAAACCAGACCGCCGCATTGACAGGCAGGTCGATTTTTGATAAATTATTGATAGTTTCGCGAAAGCGGGAGTTCTCCCGCGGAGCGTGGAAATACGGCAAAAGGAGCAGGATATCATGAAATATATTGCGAAGCGCATCCTCCAGATGATCCCGTCGGTCCTTCTGGTGCTGCTGATCACATTTTCCTTATCCCGCATCGTGCCGGGGGATCCGGCCCGGATGATGGCGGGGGAGCAGGCGCCGGAGGAAGCGGTAGAGCGGATCCGGGAGGAGATGGGCTTGAATAAGAGCATCCCGGAGCAGTTCGTCCTGTATGTCAGGGACGTGGCTCAGGGGGATCTGGGGACGGCGTGGCACACGGGCCGTCCGGTGACGGAGGATTTCGCCATGCGGTTCCCGGCGTCCCTGGAGCTGGCGCTGTGCGCCCTGCTGCTGGCGGTGCTGATCGGCGTGCCGGTGGGGATCTACGCGGCGGCGAAGAAGGATTCGGCGGCGGATCATATCTCCCGGGTGGTGACGCTGTTGGGCACCAGCGTGCCGGTGTTCTGGCTGGGCTTTATGCTGATCTATCTGCTGTACGCCCGGTTTGACCTGATCCCGGCGCCGTTCGGCCGGATCTCTGACAACATCTATCCCCCCACCCAGATCACGGGCCTGTATCTGCTGGACAGCCTGCTGACCGGGGACCTGGTGGCGTTTCGGAGCGCCTTTTCCCATATCTTCCTGCCGGCGGTGTGCTTATGCTTCGGGTCTCTGGCGATCATCTCCCGGATGACCCGTTCCAACATGATCGAGGTGCTGAACCTGGATTATATCCGGACCGCCCGGGCCAAGGGCATCCGGGAGAAGAAGGTCATCGGCAAGCACGGCCTGCGGAATATCCTGGTGCCGGTGCTGACGGTGATCGGCGCCCAGTTCGGCGGCCTGATCGGCAACGCCGTGGTGGTGGAGACGATCTTCAACTGGCCGGGCATCGGGAGTTACATCACCCAGTCGATCTTACAGACAGACTACGCGCCGGTCCAGGCGTTTACCGTGGTCAGCGTGCTGATCTATATGTTCATCAACCTGCTGCTGGATATCCTGTATACGGTTGTGGACCCGCGGATCACTTATTAGGAAGCAGGAGGACAGAAGATGAATACAACGATAGCGGAACGGACCGGATTTGACCGGCCGTCCTTTTTTCAGAAGCTGCTGCGCCAGAAGATGGCCTTAGCCGGAGGGATCTGCATCCTGGCCTGGCTGGCCATCGGCCTGCTGTCCTTTTTCTATACCCCCTACAGCCCCACGGAGGTGGCCATGGGGGAGAAGCTTTTGGCCCCGTCCACGACCCATCTGATGGGAACGGACAACTTTGGACGGGATATCTTAAGCCGGATGATGTGCGGGGCCAGGATCTCTCTGCTGCTGGGCTTTGTGGCGGTGTCCATTTCCCTGTGCATCGGGATCCCTCTGGGGGCGTTCTCCGGCTATTATCAGGGAAATCTGTCTGCGCTGATCATGCGGGTCATGGATTCTCTGCAGGCGTTCCCCATGCTGATCTTAGTGATGTCCATTTCCGTGGCGTTAGGCCGCAACAGCTTCAGCGCCATGCTGGCGGTGGGTATCGCCGGCATCCCCAACTTTGCCAGACTGATGTACGCCCAGACCCTTTCGGTGAAGCAGAGTCCGTTCATCGAGGGAGAGCTGGCCATCGGGCTGCCGAGGAGCCTGATCCTGAGGCGGCACATCCTGCCCAACTGCATTACCCCGATCCTGGTGCGGCTGTCCTTAAGCCTGGGAAGCGCGATCCTGACCATTTCCAGTTTAAGCTTCCTGGGGATCGGAGTCCAGCCGCCTACCCCGGAGTGGGGGTATATGATCTCCGAGGCCAGAGGGTATATCCTGACGGGAGAGTGGTGGATGATCTTTTTCCCGGGACTGGCCATCGCCAGCCTGGTGCTGTCCTTTAACCTGTTCGGCGACGGGCTGCGGGACGCGCTGGATTACCGGATCTCCTGATAGGCGGAGAGCAGACGGTTTGTTGTGGAAGAAATTCATAATCATAAAGGGAGGAACACAATGATGAAACGAAAACTGACAGCTTTGACTATGGCGGCGGTCCTGGCGTTCAGCCTGGCCGGATGCGGCGAGAACGCCAACGCCAATAACCCCAACGTCACCACGGCGGCAGGGACCCAGGCGTCCGGCGAGAGCGCGGGAGAGACCCAGGCTGCGGGCAGCACAGAAGGAAAGGTGCTGACCGTTGCGTTCGCAGAGGGCGGCAAGACCTTAAACCCCAGCCAGGCTACGGATTCCACGTCCGCGATCTTTATCAATGCGGCCTATGACCAGCTGGTGACCTATGGGAGCACCACCAACGCAGACGGCTATGAGGTGGCGGATACCAGCGATATCCAGCCTTCCCTGGCGAAAAGCTGGGAGGAGTCGGAGGATGGATTGACCTATGTGATCCATCTGGACGAGAACGCCAAGTTCGCCACCGGGGATCCGGTGAACGCGGATGCGGTCATCTTTTCCTTCGATCACATCAAGAACTCCAATTATACCGGCTTTTTGTACAGCCTGGCCAATATCGAGACGATCGAGAAGAATGACGACTACACGCTGACCTTCCATCTGTCCAAGCCATGCACCATCTTCTTCAACCTGCTGCAGATGCACATTTTCTCCATCGTGAACCCGGCGGAGCTAGAGGGCATGAGCACCGAGGAGATCGACACCTATCTGACCACCAACACCGCAGGCTCCGGTGCGTTTGAGATCGAGAAGTGGGAGGCCACCACCGAGGCGATCTTAAATGCCAGAGCGGATTACTGGAAGGGCAAGGTGGATCTGGATAAGGTCCTGGTAAAGGTGATCCCCGAGGCATCCAACCGGGTGCTGCTGGCGGACAAGGGCGACGTGGACGTGGCTCTGGTGATCCCGCCGAAGGACCTGTCCACCTTAGAGGGCAATGAGAACCTGGATCTGCGTTCCTATGAGAGCGTATCCATCACCTATCTGTCCATGAATACGGAGCACGAGGCCCTGAGCGACCAGCTGGTGCGCCAGGCCATCAACTATGCGATGCCTTATGATTCCATCGTAAACGACGTATTGAGCGGCAAGGCGAAAAAGCTGGATCACGTAGTACCCAGTGCGATGCCGGGCCATATCGACACCGACGAGGGCGTATACCAGCAGGATCTGGAGAAGGCGAAGGAGCTGCTGGCTGAGGCTGGCTATGCGGACGGCTTAGAGCTGGATCTGCTAGTGAGCAGCGGCAACCAGGACAATGAGGATGCGGCGATCCTGATCCAGGACGCTCTGTCCAAGGCCGGGGTGACCGTGAACATCCAGAAGATGGAGCGGCCCCAGTATCTGGAGGCGACCAACGGACACAACTATGAGCTGGCGATCGCTTCCTACTCCGCGTTTGTGAACGATCCGGGCTATTTCTTTGGAAACTGCCTGTACTCCAAGGGCGAGTACAACTACGGTTCCTACAAGAGCGACCGGGTGGACGCCATCTGGGAGGAGGCCGAGGCTTCCAACGATCTGGAGAAGCGGTATCAGCTGTACGAGGAGGCTCAGCTGATCGTGGCCGAGGACGCTCCCTGGGCGCCGTTATATGAGAAGAACACCATCGTGGTGATGAACAAGAACCTGTCCAGATACAAATATTATCCGGACGGATCCATGCGGTTTGCGGAGATCACCAAATAAATCAAGTCTGAGGATGAATTATGGAGCCGATTTTAAAGGTACGGGATTTGCATACAGAGATCAAAATGGATTACGGCACGTTTGAGGCGGTGAGCGGCGTCAGCTTTGACTTAGGCAAAGGGGAGACCCTGGGCCTGGTAGGCGAGTCGGGCTGTGGAAAGAGCCTGACCTCCTTATCCCTCACTGGTCTTCTGGGGCCGAAGGTGCGGGTGGCGGCCGGGGAAGCCTGGTTCGAGGGCAAGGATATCCTCCATGTGTCGGAGGCGGAAAAGCGGGAGCTGAGAGGCGGGAAGATCTCCATGATCTTCCAGGAGCCCATGACTGCCTTGAATCCGCTGTTCACCATCGGCAACCAGATGGTGGAGATGATGCTGCCCCACATGAAGATCACCAAAAAGGATGCGTTAAAGCGGGCGGTGGAGCTCCTCTCCGATATGGGGATCGAGCGGCCGGAGCAGATCGTAAAGTCGTATCCGTTCCAGCTTTCCGGCGGCATGCTCCAGCGGGTGATGATCGCCATGAGCTTATCCTGCAATCCCAGGATCCTGATCGCGGATGAACCGACCACGGCTCTGGATGTGACGATCCAGGCTCAGATCTTAAAGCTGATGAATGAGCTGAAGACGAAGTACGATACTTCCATCATCCTGATCACCCATAACCTGGGGGTAGTGGCCCAGATCTGCGACCGGGTGGCTGTGATGTATTTCGGACAGATCGTGGAGACGGCAGGGGTGAAGGAATTGTTCGAGAACCCGCGGCATCCTTACACGAAGGGCCTGATGGGCTGTATCCCTAAGCTGGACGAGGATGAGGAGCTTCTTAATACGATCCCGGGCATGGTGCCTGCGGTAACGGAGCACATCCAGGGGTGTAGCTTTGCCCCCCGGTGTCCCCTGTGCACGGAGCGGTGCCGCACCGCCATGCCGGAGCTTGGGGAGATCGCCCCGGGACATGCCTGCCGGTGCTGGCAGGCCATGGAGGAGAAAGCATGAGCAGACTGTTGGAAGTATCCCATTTGAGCAAATTTTATACGAATAAGAAGGGGCTTTTCAAAGGGACCCAGGAGACGGTGAAGGCGGTCAACGACATCTCCTTCTTTGTGGAGGAGCAGGAGACCCTGGGCATCGTGGGAGAGTCGGGCTGCGGAAAGTCTACCACAGGACGGGCGGTGCTGCGGCTCCATGAGCCTACGGCGGGAGAGGTGCGGTTTCGGGGGACGGACATTCTTTCCTTAAGCCAGGAGGAGCTTCGGCCTTACCGGCAGAAGATGCAGATCGTCTTTCAGAATGCCAACTCTGCTTTAGATCCCCGCTGGACGGTGGAGCGGTCCTTAAAGGAGCCGATCCTGCTGCATGAGCCGGGGATCGCCAAGGGAGAATTGGACGACCGGATCGATCAGCTGATGGAGTCGGTGGGATTTTCCCCTATGTATAAGAAGAAATATCCCCACGAGTTTTCCGGCGGCCAGCGGCAGCGGATCGGGATCGCCAAGGCGATCTCTGTGAACCCGGAATTCGTGGTGTGCGACGAGCCGGTGTCCGCCCTGGACGTATCGGTCCAGGCCCAGGTGCTGAACCTGATGAAGCGGCTGAAGGCGGAGCGGAAGCTTTCGTACCTGTTCATTTCCCATGACCTGTCGGTCATCCGGTTCATCAGCGACCGGGTGGGCGTGATGTACGCCGGGCGGATCGTGGAGCTGGCGGAGACCAAGGAGTTCTTCTCCAATCCCCTGCACCCCTATTCCCGGGTGCTGATGGCGGCTGTCCCCAGGCCGGTGGTGGCGGAGGACAAGGAAAGCCTGTACCAGGGGATCGGCACCATCGCCGAGGTCTCCAAGGTGGGCTGTCCTTTCTGTACCCGCTGTCCCCAGGCCACGGAGCGGTGCCGCCAGGAGATGCCCGCGGAGCGGGAGGTCAGCCCGGGGCACCGGGTGATGTGCCATCTGTATGAGGCCGGGGCCATCCGTTCTTAGGCTTGACAGGCCAGGGGAATTATGGTACATTTAGAATCAGCGTAAATGCGAGGAAGGGAAGAAGTAGGCTGCAGGAAGTGGTCAGAGAGCCGCCGGATGGTGCAAGGCGGAGACGGATCGCGGCTGAACTGGTCCCGGAGCATCCGGCTGAAGGACGATGAGATCGATGGATCCGTAGGTAGGCCAGGACGGATTTCTCCCCGTTACAGGAGAGGCGGTTTGCGAGGATCTGCGCCGGAGGTCCGCTCCCTTTCGGAGAGGACGAGGCTGCGGCGGGGAGCGCGCATCCACCATTAAGTGCACGCCGATGGCGTGAAGCAGAGTGGTACCGCGCAGGTTGGATGATATGCCCTGCGTCTCTGGGAAAGGCCCGGAGCGCAGGGCTTTTCTGTGCCTTTCCGGGTGCTTTAGCGCCCTGGGAGCACAGCCCCTTCGGGGAATGCGCAAGGCTGGCGGGGCCCTCGCGCCGTGCCAGGATTTCAGAATCAGGAGGAAGCATCATGGCAAGCTACAACCACAGCGCCATTGAGAAAAAATGGCGGGAAAACTGGGAGAAACATCCCATCAATGTCAACGACGGCAAGAAGCCGAAATACTACTGTCTGGATATGTTCCCGTATCCCTCCGGCAGCGGCCTGCATGTAGGCCACTGGAGAGGGTATGTGATCTCCGACGTATGGAGCCGTTACCAGATCTTAAAGGGCCACTATGTGATCCACCCCATGGGATGGGACGCATTCGGCCTGCCGGCTGAGAACTACGCCATCAAGATGGGCGTTCACCCGGCAAAATCTACCGCAGAGAATGTAAAGAACATCAAGCGGCAGATCAACGAGATCGCGGCCATCTACGACTGGGATATGGAAGTCAACACCACGGATCCGGATTTCTACAAATGGACCCAGTGGATCTTTGTGCAGATGTTCAAGAAGGGCCTGGCCTACGAGAAGGAATTCCCCATCAACTGGTGTCCCTCCTGCAAGACCGGCCTGGCCAATGAGGAAGTGGTCAACGGCTGCTGCGAGCGGTGCGGCGCCCCGGTGACCAAGAAGAACC
>DVLJ01000052.1 GCA_018715565.1 Candidatus Ventrimonas merdavium | reverse complement strand
GTACTAAGCAGAATATGGTTCCTTTCGATATATCCACGGTCCTTATTTTTCCTGCCCACGAATACACATCCTGAAAAAGATGTTCATGGATAGAGCAAAGATGCTTTATTGAGAAATCACCAGTAACTCCTTTTTGATCAAGTTCCGCTTGACGAACTGCCGAATAATCCCTTTCTGCATCGTACAGCGTATCCAGGTCTCGAATATTAAGTTTGTTTTTTAAAACATTCGTACCTGGATAACAATATTTTTTATCGTAATGATCATCGTAAAAATAATTATATTCTTGATCCTTCACGCTTTACTTTGGATACACCGTACTTTTTATTTAATTCAGCGATCGCCTCTGCTGAAGAAATGGTTCCAGAAATGATCCCAGCAACTCTTCTGCGGCATTCTATATCAAACTCCATGTTTTCCATTCGGAAGCTGGATTCCATACTGCTCACTTTTCTATCAGTTGTCATACTTGTATCCCTTCTCCTTCCTCAGGTAATGTCAGAAAAGCTATTTATATAAACATTATATCATAGGATCGATATCAATCATACTTATTTTCTATGATCTCCCCTTACACCTTAAAACAGCTCCCCCCGATAAACTCCCGCAGGATCGAATTCTTAGGGATATCCTCGCTGCTGACTCCCAGAAAATAGTCCAGGAATTTCAGCAGCCGCTTGGCTTCCAGATACTCGGCGCTGTCCCTGGGCACGGAGAAGAGGAGCGGCTCCGCGTACTGCTTCAGCACTGCCAGCTCATACACCAGGGCAGAGTTGAACATCACTTCCGCTTCCTCCTGGAAAGGGAAAATATTCCGCTGCTCTCCCCGCCGCACGGAAGGCCACATGCGGATCGTATCCTGGGCCGAGGCCCCTCTCGTCCTGGCGTCCCGCACCAGGCGGCGGATCAGCCGTCCGTCGGTGCTGGGGATCCGGTTATGCTCGTCGATATTTAACTGGGTCAGGGCGCTGATGTAGATCTTGAACTTATTCTTCCTGGGAAGGCTGTAGGACAGCTTCTCGTTCAGGCAGTGGATGCCCTCGATCACCAGGATGTCGTCCTTCCCCAGGGTCAGGGTGTCGCCCCGGTACTCCCGCTCCCCGGTGATGAAATTATAATAGGGGAGCTCCACCGTCTTTCCTGCCAGCAGATCGGACATATCCTGATTGAACTGTTTCACATCCAGGCACTCCAGGGCCTCGTAATCATAGTCGCCCTCCTCATCCCTGGGACTGTCCACCCGGTTGACAAAATAATTGTCCACGGCAATGGGATGGGGGATCAGGCCCTTTGCCTTCAGCTGGATAGACAGCCGGTGGGAAAAGGTCGTCTTGCCGGAGGAAGACGGTCCCGCGATCATGATGATCTTCTTATCCGGCTTGGCGGCGATCATCTCCGCGATGTCTCCCATTTTCTTCTCCATCAGGGCTTCCTGCATGAGGATCAGCTCGTTCATCTTCCCGGAGCAGATGCAGCCGTTCAAGGCCCCTACGTTGGGCACCTGCATCTGCTTGCCCCATTCGTTGGATTCGTGGAGCACCTGGAACAGCTGCTCCTGCTCCACAAATTCCGGGACCCGCTTGGGATCAGACGCCTCGGGGAGCATCAGCATCAGGCCATTCCGGTACGGCAGCAGGTCAAAATACCGGATGTAGCCGGTATTCTGCACCATGTAGCCGTAATAATAGTCCTCAAATCCGCCGATGCTGTAGAGATTCACCCGGGACACCCGGCGGAAGCTGAACAGCCGTTCCTTATCGTACATCCGATGCTTTCGGAAGAGCTCGATGGCCTCGTCCGTGTTCACATTCCGCTTCATGATCGGGATCTTAGCGTCCACATATTCCTGCATCTTCGCCCGGATCTGCCGCACCAGCTCCTCCGTCAGGGCGATCTCCCCCTCCGGCTCCACATACAGCCCGGTCCCTACGGTAAATTCCACAGACACCTTCTTTAAATGCTCCGCCCCCAGGACCTCATAGATCGCTTTGAGCATCACCAAAAGGGCGCTCCGGTGATAGGTCTTCATCCCCGGCTTCTCCCGGGCCGTCAAAAATCCCACCTCCGTGCCGTCCGTCACCCGCTTGTGCAGCTCCTGGAGCTTGCCGTTCACCGTAGCCAGCAGGATATCGCAGTCATACTGATCCTGCATATCCTCCGCCACCTGCTTGAGCAGTGTTCCTTCCTCATACGTCCTGATCTGTCCCCCTACTGTTATCTGAACCATAGCGCTCTCCTGTCTGTTCTTATGCCCGGTATCGGCCGCCGCCGGCCGGCCGGTGATCATTGCCTGATGTCTATCCTATGCGGCCGCTCACAGCATCTTTACCGGAAATGCCGGGGCCGCCGTCAGCACCTGGGCGCTTCCGTCCCCTTCCCTGCGCAGGTACTCTGCCACAAATGGGATAAAGATGTGCTCCAGCCCGTAATGTCCCGCGTCGATCACCGTCACCCCGCAGGCCGCCGCGTCGATGCCGGTGTGATGGCCGATATCTCCGGTGACCAGCACCTGGGCGCCCTTCTTAGCCGCAAAGCCGGTCATGCTGCTCCCGGAGCCGGGAGATACGGCGATCCGGCTGACCGGCCGGCCGCCAGCCTCCTCCGCCCCGTAAACGGTCACAAAGGGCAGCCCAAAGGCAGTCTTGACATTGGCAGCTAGCTCCTCTAAGGTCACCGGCTCTGCCAGCCGCCCCACCTTGCCGATGCCGATCGGGCTGCCGTCCGCCTCTCCGGTCACCTCCAGGGGCTCCCCGTCCAGGATCCCCAGCCGCTTTGCCGCCAGATCCGCCATACAGCCTGGGGCGGCGTCAAAATTGGTGTGCATGGCAAAATACCCGATATCCGCCTGGATCAGCTGCAGGATCCGGCGGCTGATAAAATGCTCGTCATTGACCTGTTTTAACGGTTTAAAAATAAGGGGATGATGGGTCACCAGCAGGTCTGCCTTTTCCCGCACTGCCTGCTCTACCACCTGATCTGTCGCGTCTAACGCTACTAAGATCCGCTCCACCTCCTTGCCGCCCCGTCCGGCCAGGAATCCGGGATTATCCCAATCGCAGGCATACTCCCGGGGCGCCAGTCTGTCTAGTATCTTAATCCAATCCCTGCATTGCATGGCGTGCCTCCTCTGTCTGTCGTAATTCTTCTTGCAAGGCTTCCAGCCGCTCCCTTGCCGCCGGGCTGTCCGCCCTGGAAAGCCGCCTGATCAGCTCCCGGTACTGCTCCTCCTCCCGCAAGAGCAGGCGGGAAAGCTCCGGAGACCTCTGTTCGATCAGCCGGCCGCCGTACCGATAGCGGAATTCCTCGTCATAGTGCATCTGTCCCGGCTCCGCGGTCAGGATGACGTAGAATTTCCCATCTTCCTCCACCATCGTCTCCTCGGTTATGGCAAGTCCCAGCTCCTCCAAGCCGTGGCGGAAGCGGGCCAGCTCCGACTGGGGGGACAGGATCCACCGGCGGACGCTCCCCCGCACGTGCTCCCCCTCTGTCAGGATCCGCAGCATCAGCTCTCCGCCCATGCCGGCGATCACCACCGTATCCGCCTCTCCAGGCCGGAGTCCGGCAAGACCGTCGCTGAGCCGGGTCTCCAGCTTCCCCGTAAGCCCCCGTTCTGCAATGTGGGCCTTCGCCCGCTCTAAAGGGCCCTTCCGCACGTCCATGGCAATACCGTAGGAGGCGGCCCCCGATTCCACCAGACGGATGGGCACAAAGCCGTGGTCCGTGCCCACGTCCGCCACCGTTCTGCCGTTTAAATCCCTGGCGGCCTGGGCGATCAGCGCCTCCAGCCGTTCCGATAATCTCATCGCTCCCTTTTTTCTCCTCTTGATTCTTCTTGACTTCTTTATTCCAGATAATCCTTTAATTTGCGGCTCCTGCTGGGATGGCGCAGCTTCCGCAGGGCCTTGGCCTCGATCTGGCGGATCCGCTCTCTGGTCACATGAAAGACCTTTCCCACTTCTTCCAGGGTGCGGGGACGGCCGTCGTCTAAGCCGAACCGCAGGCGGAGCACCTGCTGTTCCCGGTCGGTCAGGGTGTCTAAGCTCTCCATCAGCTGTTCGTGGAGCAGGGTGAACGCCGCCTGGTCCGCCGGGACCATCACATTCTCATCCTGGATAAAATCTCCCAGATGGCTGTCCTCCTCCTCGCCGATGGGCGTCTCTAAGGACACCGGGTCCTGGGAGATCTTGCTGATCTCCCGCACCCGCTCCACCGGAAGGTCCATCCGCGCCGCGATCTCCTCTGTAGTCGGCTCCCGCCCCAGCTCCTGGACCAGCTGCCGGGACGTGCGGATCAGCCGGTTGATCGTCTCTACCATGTGCACCGGGATGCGGATCGTCCGGGCCTGGTCCGCGATGGAGCGGGTAATGGCCTGCCGGATCCACCAGGTGGCGTAGGTGCTGAACTTATAGCCCTTGCGGTAGTCAAACTTTTCCACCGCCTTGATCAGCCCCAGGTTGCCCTCCTGGATCAGATCCAGCAGCTGCATCCCACGGCCTACATACCGCTTGGCGATGCTCACCACCAGCCGCAGGTTGGCCTCGGCCAGCCGCTTGCCCGCCTCCTTGTCCCCTTCTTCCATCCGCTTGGCCAGCTGGATCTCCTCGTCCGGGGTCAGCAGGGGGATCTTCCCGATCTCCTTGAGATACATGCGGATGGGGTCCTCCACAGCCACGCCGTCGGGCACCGAAAGATCAATGGCTTCCACGTCGATCTCGTCTTCCTGGTCCAGCGCCTCCTCCGGGAACAGGTCCGGATCCATCTCCTCCTCATCAAACCGGAGCACATCCACATGATGCCGTTCCAGATATTCGTAGATCTTGTCCAATTTATCCGGGTCCAGGATCTCCCCCCGGAACGCGTCCAGCACGTCCCGGTTCTCCAGCACGTTCTTCTTCGCCCGGGCCTGCTCCAGCAGCGCGGCCAGCTTTTCCTGGAACGTCTGCTCCGATCCCTGACCGGCCTGCTCCAATCCTTTCTCTTTCGCCGTTTCCCTCCGTCTCTGTTCTTCCATATCCATCCACCCGTCCTTTCCCATCCGGTCCGCTAGTCAATGGTTATTTTTAAAGTCTTCAGCGCCGCCTGCTCCTTGATGATCTGCTGGATCTGCCCGATGTCCGTGGCCGTGCGCATCGCCTCGTCCAGGCTGCTCCTCCGCACCTTTAAGACCGTCTCGGAAAGCGCTTTTTTCTGCTCCTCGTTGTTTAGGGATTCCTTCAGATCCGCATGGAACAGCGCCGCTACTTCTTTGTATTGTTCTTCATCATTGATAAAATGATTCAGGATCCCGGCCGGGTTTACGCTGCCATTTTTATGACTTTCAAATACCATCTGGGCCACCTCATGATAAAGGGGCTCCCGGAAATCCTCCGGTCCCACGATCCCGGCGATCTTATCAAATAATTCCGGTTTTTCGATCAGCCAGGTCAGCAAAAGCCGCTGGGAACGGCGGATGCCTCCGTCCTTTTCCTTCTTCTTTTTCGCCTCCCGCTCCTCCATGGGAGCACGGCTCTCCGGCGCCGGGACGCGGCCTCCTAACTGGCTTCCCAGCCGGTTCACCAGCCGCTTCAGATCCTCGTAGGGCAGAAACTGAGCCTGGGCGACGGCCCGGATATAGTTGTCCCGCTCCATGGCCTCGGGAAATTCCAGCAGCTTTCTGGCCACCGCATTCTGGAACCTGGTCCGCTGCTCCGGGTCGTCCATCTGGTAATCCCGCTTCAGCACGTCGATCTCGAACAGGAAGCTGTTCTGGGCCTGCTCGATGCGCTCCCGGAACGCCTCCGGCCCCAGATTTTTGATAAATTCATCCGGATCCTTGTACGGCTTTAGGTTCAGCACCCGGGTGGAAATACCGGCCTCCTTCAGGATCGGGATCGCCCGCAGGGCCGCCTTCACCCCGGCCCCGTCGCTGTCGTAGGTCAGGATCACTGTGTCCGTGTACCGCTTTAAAAGGGCGGCATGCTGAGTGGTAAACGCTGTTCCCAGGGACGCCACCGCATTGGTAAAGCCGGCCTGGTGCATGGCGATCACATCCATATAGCCCTCGCAGGCCAGCATGTATTTTTCCCGGCTGGTCCGGGCGTAGTTCAGCCCGTACAGATTCCGGCTCTTGTCAAAGATCATGGTCTCCGGGGAGTTTAGGTATTTGGGCGTTCCGTCTCCCATCACCCGTCCGCCGAAGCCGATCACCCGGTTGTTCACATCCATGATGGGGAACATCACCCGGTTCCAGAACTTGTCGTAGGTGCCCCGCTCCTCCATGGTCACCAGTCCCGTGTCCTTCAGGATCTCATCCCCGTAGCCCTTGGCCCGGAGGTACTGGTAGAGGTCATTGCTGGTCTTGTTGGCAAAGCCTAAGCCGAACCGCCGGATGGTCTCGTCGGACAATTCCCGCTTTTTAAAATAATCGTAGCCGATCTTGCCCTGGGGCTGATGGAGCTGATAGTAAAAATAATTGGCCGCCAGCTTGTTGATCTCCAGCAGGGTGGAACGCTTGTCCGCCCTGGCCCGCTCCTCTCTGGAATACTCCACCTCCGGCAGCTTCACCCCCGCCCGGTCCGCCAGGACCTTCAGGGCCTCGGGGAACGTGTAGTTCTCGTACTCCATGACAAAGGTGATGACGTTGCCCCCGGCCCCGCATCCGAAGCAATAGTACATCTGCTTCTGGGGCGAAACGGAAAACGACGGGGATTTTTCATTATGGAACGGGCACAGCCCGAAATAGTTGCTTCCTTTTTTCTGCAGTTTCACATATCCTGAGATCACGTCCACGATATCGTTCCGCGTCCGCACTTCTTCGATGACATCTTCCGGATAATACATGAAGATCTCCTTTCCCTTATGCTTTCCAGGCCTTGGGCACAAACAGCTGCTCAAACCGGTCGATGGCGTAAATGTCGCTCATGCCGGCGATATAGTCGCAGACGACCCGCTCCTTGGCCTCGCCCCGCTGCACCATCATCAGCAGGTATTCCTCCGGCAGCTCGATGACATGCTCCATGTAGTAACGGTACAGGGACACGATCAGCTGCTGGGCCCGGCCCTCCTCAGCCTTGGGCACCTCGTTCTGATAAACATGCTGGAACAGCCAGGAGCGCAGGCCCTGCATGGCCTCCTCCATGCCCGGGGACATGAGGATCTGGGGCTGGTCCATGCTCTGATAGATGATATCGTGGATCATGGTGTTCAGCCGCTCCCGCACGCTGTGGCCCAGCACCCGGGTATATTCCTCCGGGATCTCCTCCTCTACAAAGATCCGGGCCCGGATGGCGTCGTCTATGTCGTGGTTTATGTATGCGATCTTATCGGAGAGCCGCACGATGCCGCCCTCTAAGGTGGAGGGATGGCCGCTGGTCCGGTGGTTTAAGATGCCGTCCCGCACTTCCTTGGTCAGGTTCAGCCCCCGTCCATTCTTCTCCAGGACCTCCACCACCCGCACGCTCTGCTTATAGTGGGCAAAGCCAAACGGACAGAGCTCGTCTAAAATCCGCTCCCCAGAATGGCCAAAGGGCGTATGTCCCAGGTCGTGGCCCAGGGCGATGGCCTCCGTCAGATCCTCGTTCAGGTTCAGGGCCCGGGCGATCGTCCGGGCGATCTGGGCCACCTCTAGGGTATGGGTGAGGCGGGTCCGGTAATGATCCCCCTCCACCGCCAGGAACACCTGGGTCTTGTGCTTCAGCCTCCGGAACGCCTTGCAGTGCAGGATCCGGTCCCGGTCCCGCTGGTAGTCCGTGCGGATGTCGCATGGCTCCTCCGGCTCATCCCGCCCCAATGTATTCTGACTAAGGGCCGCATAAGGGCTCAGATACTGGGCCTCCCAGGCTTCCCGCGTTTCTCTGATGTTCATGCCGGCCTCCTTTTTCTCTATGACTGTGCTGCGTTCTCCCACTCGCTAACGCTCATTATCCCACGATCCGCGCCTGCGGCGCTCTGCGCTGCTTCGCAGCTATCGTGGGCGCCATTCGCCGCTCCTGATGAGAACGCAAGCGTTCTCCCACTCGCTAACGCTCATTATATCATATTTCTATAAAGTTTCCCACTGTTTTCTATATTCTTGGGAAAATATCTGAAAGTTCGGATGGAGCTGTGGAGTGGGGTTAGGAAACAAAAACGCCGGGCAGACTGTTTCTTGGTACAGGTCTGCCTGACGTTTTTCTTTGGTATCGTTACTTTAAGAATCCGTTGACGATCTGGGCTTCGGCCTCTTCTTCGGTCAGGCCCAGGGTCATCAGCTTGATGATCTGCTCTCCGGCGATCTTGCCGATGGCGGCCTCGTGGATCAGGGCCGCGTCGATGTTGTTGGCTTCCAGCTGGGGGATCGCCAGGATCCGGGCATTGCCCATGATGATGGCGTCGCATTCGGTGTGGCCGCTGCACTTGGCGTTGCCGACGATCTGGGAGTCGAACTTCTGGTAGGACTCATCCTTGGCTACGGAGCGGGATACGACGTCGGCGCTGGCGTCCTCGCCATTTAACCGCACTACGTAGTCGCTGACAGCCTGCTGGCTTCCGTGGGTCAAAAGGCGCTCCCGGACCACCAGCTTGGCCCCTGCGGCCAGCTCTGCCACGGTCTTGCGGATGGTGGAGTCCACGCCCTTGATCTGGACCATCTCCATCTCTGCGGAGCTATCCTCCTCCATATAGACCTCCGTCACCGGATTTAAGATCCGCTTGCCGCGGCCGTCGCCTTCGCCGTAGTGCTTCTCTACATACTTGACCTTAGCGCCCTTGCCGATGTAGAACCGGTGGATGCCGTCGTGCTGGGAGTCCTGGTCGCCGCCGTTGTGGATGCCGCATCCGGCCACGATCACCACGTCGCTCCCCTCTCCAATATAAAAATCATTGTATACCATATCGGTCACGCCGCTCTGGCTTAATACCACAGGAATGTGCACGCTCTCGTGCTTGGTACCCGGCTTGATCCGGATGTCGATGCCGGGCTTGCCGTCCTCCTTGGACACGATCTCAATGTTGGCCGTGGACTGGCGGCCTGCCGCGGAGCCATTGGCCCGAAGGTTAAACGCCCCTGCCGGAACCTCGTGCAGATCCGCTACCTCCTCCAGCAGTCTCATCTGAATCTCGTCGATCTTAAATGCGCTCATCTTCCATTCCCTCCCTGATACAGACGGTCGCAGGCGTCCACTGCGGAAGCGGTGCCCAGAAGCCCGGGCAGGATCTCGTCCTTGGGGCCCTGCTTGGTGATGGTTCCGTCGGCAATGACTACGATCTCGTCTGCGATATTCAAAATACGCTCCTGATGGGAAATGATCAGGATGGAGCCTTCCGTCCGCTCCCGCATCCGCTCAAAGACCTGGATCAGGTTCTGGAAGCTCCACAGATCGATCCCCGCCTCCGGCTCGTCGAATACGGACATCCGGGTCCCCCTGGCTAACACCGTAGCGATCTCGATCCGCTTTAACTCGCCGCCGGAAAGACTGGCGTTGACCTCCCGGTTGATATAGTCCCGGGCGCACAGTCCTACCTCGGACAGATACTGGCAGGCGTCTGCCGCAGACAGCTTCTTCTTCGCCGCCAGACGGATCAGATCCAGCACCTGGATCCCCTTAAAGCGCACCGGCTGCTGGAACGCATAGCTGATGCCCATATTGGCCCGCTCGGTGATGCTCTTCTCCGTAATGTCCTCCCCATTATAGTAGATCCTTCCGGATGTTGGCCGCTCGATCCCGGCGATCAAACGGGCCAGGGTGGACTTCCCACCTCCGTTCGGTCCGGTGATGACCACGAACTTGTGGTCGTCAATGGTCAGGTTCAGATCCCGGATGATCTCCTTCTGCCCCTTTTCCGCCGGTACTTCAAAAGAAAGATTCTCTAATGTCAGCATGACGTCCTCCAAATGTGAATATTTCGATTGTGGATATTGACAGAAAAAGCAGGAACATCTCGTTCCTGCTTCTCTCGTGCAGAAGATGGGAGTCGAACCCACAAGGTATTGCTACCACACGGACCTGAACCGTGCGCGTCTGCCAATTCCGCCACTTCTGC
>DVLJ01000051.1 GCA_018715565.1 Candidatus Ventrimonas merdavium | reverse complement strand
GCCGTGGAATGGTATGCTCCAAACCCCCAGGAACAGGTAAAATACAGTTCCTCTGCCTGATCCTGATCCACATCCGCGACGGCGAATGCGGCAGCGCCATAGCCTCCCATCCACACGCCAAGGGGGTAGATCTGGTCTTGGTAAAGGAGGTAACTGGCAAAGCTTTTCTCAAATTTAAAAATCTCAAATCCATAGCGGTCCGTGATCTCCTGAGGGGTGATATTCCAGCATTCATCGTCCGTCCCCCCTTCCGGGAGCTCCTCCAAATCCTCCAGCCGTTCCAGAAACTCCGCCACACGATCCTTCGTAGGGGACATAGAAAACACAACCGCTTCTCCCGGCGCCTCCTTAGCGACAGAACTTCTTTCTTCCCCTTCTTCGCCCCCTCCGATCTCCAGGATCGCATAGACCGTTTTGATCTTCGCCGGATCCGTTTCCAGGACCGTTCCGTCATAATAAACGGCGATCTCATCCCCTACCTCCAGATCCGTCTGGCTGTCCTTTCGCTCCACGTCCAGGGAGACCTGGATGCTTGGATAGCTCTTGTACGATCCGTTCTCTTCCTTCACATCGATCACCACGTATCCATCCGCCGTCTCGGTCACCACACCTTTTACACACGGCTCGTGATCAACGATGTAATCGATATCCTTTGCACATCCCCATAAGGCCAGCAGACAGGCCATCGCGGCGGCGGTCAGGGCTATGTGTTTTTTGTTCATCTCATTCCTCCTTTTACCGGTAGGATCAGGCGGCTCACGTCCCGCAGACGGACCCCCCCTGCTGCAAAAACCTTTGCAATACTTAAACAGATGCCTCTGTCAGGTCCGAGATCAGCTCCACCGCGATCTCCCTGGCCTTCCCGCTCTTTCCTCAGTCATACATCTCGATCTTCACCGCAGCGATCGCCGACTGTCCCGGCTCTCCGCTGACCAGGTTCTGGGGCGCGGGGACCAGCATCATATAGCCGTCTTTGCCGTAGCGCGGCAGATATCCCTGGGCATAGGTCTCTTCCACAGACATGTGCCGCACCTGCCCGACGACCATGGCAGTGATCCCTGCTCCGCTCAGATCCTGGATCTCTTTTAAGGTGCATTCCATGCTGAGGAACGCTTCCTCGATGACCGGCGCATGGACCGTCCTGGCCTGGGAAAGGGTAAAGCCTCCCGCGGCAAATTCGTCCGTCTCGTCCTCGTTCTGATGGATCGTCTCCACCAGTTTTTCATAATAACTCATGGGGAGAAAATTGATGCAGAAGCATCGTTCCCGCTGGATGTTGGCATAGGTATGGGTATGCTGATACAGGTTCCCCATCACGGCAAAAAACGCAGTCTTGTCCCCATGGAAACAGCTCCACGCATGGAAGCAGACATTGGGCTTCCCATTCTCCTTCCATGTGGTGATGGCAAACAGTACATTAGGGATCCCTGCCGTCACCTCAAAATGGGAAAACAGTTCAAATTCCTCCGGATATGCCGGCCTAAAATAGGACGGAAATTCCTGTCCAAATTCCAGTTTCATCGCTGCACCCTCCTATCCCTGCTCCCCCATCGGCGTTCCCACCTCGATCAGATTGCCGTCTGGGTCATAGAACCGGACCACCTTCTGCCCCCAGCTGTGGGTCATCAGTCGGTTCACATACCGGACGGAAGGGTAATATGCCTCCAGCTTTTTCACAAACGCCTCGATGTCCCGCTCCTCAAAATACAGCTCGCAGGAATTGCTCTCCGGCACGATCTCCTTTCCCAGAAATCCCTTCCAGAGCTTCCGGTCCTGCAGCACGAGCCCTTCCGTCAGGATCATATTCCCGTCGTTGTCCAGCACCAGCTCCAGACCGAACAGGTCATGGTAGAACTGTCTGGAGCGGTCAATATCGTTTACCACGATCAATATATTTTTCAGCTTCACTGTGCGCTCCTCCTGCGGTAAGGACAGCGCAGCCGCCGGACGCCTTCCCGGCGCCTGGCGGCTGCGTTCTTTTTCTGCGGACCCTACCGCTTAATGTCATAGTTCATGTTCATCAGGTTCTTGATGGTCTGCACATCGTCGGTGATGTTGGCATCGCCGTGGATGGTGTGCTTGATCGCGGAGCTTGCTACCGCGAAATTGATCATATCCATCGCCCGGAAGCCGTGGATCATAGCATAGATCAGGCCGCTGGCAAATGCGTCGCCGCCGCCTACCCGGTCCAGGATATTGAAGGTGAACAGCTTGCTCTCGAAGGTATGGCCCTCGTACCACATAAAGGCCTTCAGGCTGTTCTCGCTTCCGCTGTGAGCGTAGCGCACATGGCGGGCGATACACTGTAAGTTGGGATAGCGCTCCACGAACCGCTGGAAGATCTCGTCCTGCTGCTCGTAGCTGGGCTGCAGCGGCACGCCGTCCTTCCAGTCGCCTTTGCTGTGATCGTTCTCATCCTTCCACAGATGATAGGGCTCGATGCCCATCAGCACGTTGATATACGGCAGGCACTCGGTACAGAAATCCCGGGCCTCCTCCCAGCTCCACAGGGTGCTGCGGAAATTGCCGTCAAAGCTGACCGTCAGTCCCATCTCCTTCGCCACCTTCAGGCAGTCCATGATCAGCGCGCGGCAGTTGGGAGCCAGCGCCGGGGTGATTCCGCTTAAATGCAGCCAGTCATATCCTTCCAGTAGCCCATGGAGATCCACCTTGCTGAAATCGTACTCCGTGATCGCGCTGTGCTTCCGGTCGTATGTAACCTTGCTGGCGCGGATCCCATAACCGGTCTCCAGATAATAGGTCCCCAGACGGTGGGTCGGCGTCTCCTGGGGCGTGGTAAGGATCATCGGCGTGCAATGCACGTCATTGGAACGGAGCCAGCGCACCGCGCTCTTGCCCAGGCTGTTGTTGGGCACCACGCTGAAAAAGGTGCTGTCCACGCCTAGGTTGGCCAGGGCCAGGGCGATGTTCGCCTCGCTGCCGCCATAGCTGGCCTCAAAATTGCTTGCCATACGGATCTTCTCATAGTTGGGCGGAGTCAGGCGAAGCATGATCTCCCCGATGGTGATAAATTTCTTCGTACTCGTTACATCGGTCCATAACGGGTTCTTGTGTTCCATAGTACCTTCCTTCCGGCCAGGGACACCCAGCCTGCTGTGATTTTAGAAATAATGATACATAGGTCCATTTTACCTTATCTGCCCCGGTAATTCAATAGACAAACCCACGATTTCCGCCGCTGTTTTCTGAACATTTTGCCCGATTCCCCACAAATTGGAAATCGTTTTTTCGGGGAGAGAGCCGCGTTCCTGGGAGGCGGCGCTTCTTGGCAGGCGGCGGTTCCTGGCAGGCGCGCTCCCCGGCAGGCAGGACTTCCCGGCTGGCAAGACTTCCCGGCTGGCAAGACTTCCCGGCTGGCAGGACTTCCCGGCTGGCAGGACTTCCCGGCTGGCGGCGCTCCTGCAATGCAAAAGGGCCGGGAGCCCCTGCCGTGCAGCTTTCGTCTGCACCGGCAAGCGCTCCCGGCCGATCAGGGATCCCTTCAAGATCCGCAGCCGTTCCTGTCTCCGGTCCCTTACATCAGGGAACGGTACAGGGCCTTGATATCCTCCACGCAGGTGTCCTTGGGATTGCCCGGGCGGCAGGCGTCGGCGTAAGCGGACTCGGACAGGAAATCCAGGTCCTCCTCTTTCACGATCGCCTTTAAGTCTGCGGGGATGCCCACGTCTGCGGACAGCTTCTTCACCGCGTCTACCGCAGCCTTCCGGTACTCCTCCTGGCTCATGGCGTCAACGCCTTCCACGCCCATGGCTTTCGCAATGTATTTGTACTTGTCGCCGGTAGCCTCTGCGTTGTACTCCATCACGGTAGGCAGCAGGATGGCGTTGGCTACGCCGTGGGGGGTATCATACACAGCACCCAGGGAATGAGCCATGGAGTGGACGATGCCCAGTCCTACGTTGGAGAAGCCCATGCCGGCGATATACTGGCCCAGCGCCATGCCTTCCCGTCCCTCCGGGGTATTGTCAACCGCGCCCCGCAGGGAAGCGGAAATGATCTCGATGGCTTTCAGATGGAACATGTCGGTCATCTCCCAAGCGCCCTTGGTGATGTAGCCCTCGATGGCGTGGGTCAGGGCGTCCATGCCGGTCGCGGCAGTCAGACCCTTCGGCATAGAAGCCATCATATCCGGGTCGATCACGGCGATCACCGGGATATCATGGGTGTCTACGCAGACAAATTTTCTCTTTTTCTCCACATCGGTGATCACGTAGTTGATGGTCACCTCCGCCGCGGTACCGGCCGTGGTGGGCACAGCGATGATCGGCACGCAGGGCTTCTTAGTGGGAGCCACGCCCTCTAAGCTTCTCACATCCGCGAACTCCGGATTGGTGATGATGATGCCTACTGCCTTAGCCGTATCCATGGAGGAGCCGCCGCCGATGGCGATGATATAATCCGCGCCGGAGGCTTTAAATGCCGCCACACCGTTCTGTACATTCTCAATAGTGGGGTTGGCTTTAATGTCCGAGTAGATCTCGTAAGCCAGGCCCGCGCCCTCCAGCACATCGGTCACCTTCTTGGTCACGCCAAATTTGATCAGGTCCGGGTCGGAGCATACAAATGCCTTCGCAAATCCGCGGGTCTTTACCTCTGCGGGGATCTCCTGGATCGCGCCCTTTCCATGATAGGATGTCTCATTCAATACGATTCTGTTTGCCATAGCCGTCTCTCTCCTTTTTGTTTTCCATAATGGTCATATCAGTTCCTTTTCCCAGGCGGTTTCCCGTCCCAGGATCTGTTATTATTTTAACGACTGCGGCCCAAAAAAGAAAGTGACAAACCATCCCGTCTGTCACTTTCCGTTCCATTTCGTGATATTCCACAACTGGCTTTGTGCATTTTTTCAGACCAGTCCGTATTCCCGGAACACCTGCTCCAGCTTGGGCGGCATGGCCTCCACCAGCTTCTGGGACATCTCCTCCGGGGAATCCTTCATCCCGCTTAAGACCCATTTCTCCGTCATGTAGACCGAGCCCCGGCAATACATCTCCAGGAGGAATTCCAGCTCCTCGCCCAGGGGGCGGCTGGACTTCTCCCCGATCAGATCCTTATAAAACTGGAGGATCAGGGCAAAATCATGCTCCTTCACCGAATTATAGTCATCTGATCGGAACGCCTCCGTAAAAAACGCCTTCTCGCTGCGGATGAACGCAAACTTCTGGATCAGGCTCTCCCCCACCGTATGGCCCATCCCGATCTGGGCAAATGCCTGCAGCACCAGCTTGTCAAAATACCAGTTGATCAGATCATACTTGTCTTTAAAATGCCGGTAAAAGGTCTGACGGGTCAGGCCGCAGCCCTCCACGATATCCTTCACCGTGATCCGGTCTACGGGGGTCGTTTTCATACATTCCTTCATCGAAGCCGCAAGCCGGTAACGGCTTTTGTCTCCTGCGGCATACTCCTGCCGGCCGGTCCTGTCTCCGGCGTCCATTTTCGTTCTGTAGCGTTTCTGTTCCATCCTGCGTTCCTGCCGTGTACTGCCTGTGTCCTGGCAGCGCTCCTGCTGCTCTCCTTTTTAGCCTTACTA
>DVLJ01000050.1 GCA_018715565.1 Candidatus Ventrimonas merdavium | reverse complement strand
CTCCATGGCGGTGACCTTTTCCATCACCTCGTCCACGTCCAGCCGGGCAAAGAGGATTTCCGGCTTGTCCGTCACTTTGCCGCCGCTGGGATACAGGCCGGTCTTATCCAAATCCTCCCAATCCCGTGCTTGGGCGTTGAGCTGGGCCAGGATCTTCTCTGCCGTCTCCGGCATAAAGGCCTTCAGCAGGCTGGCGCCCAAAGTGATGCAGTCCACCAGGTTGTAGAGCACCTGGGTCAGCCGGGGCTTCTTTTCCTCATCCTTGGCCAGGGCCCAGGGCATGGTCTCGTCGATATACTTGTTGCACCGGCGGAAAATGCCGAAGATCTCGGTGATGGCGTCTGCCACCCGCAGCTCGTCCATCTTCTTCTCCGCCTTCTTCACCGCTTCCAGCACCACGGCCTTTAAGTCTGCGTCCATCTCGTCCGCAGCGCCGCCGTCCCGGACCTCGCCGCCGAAATACTTGTTGCTCATGGAGATGGTCCGGTTCACCAGGTTGCCCAGGATGTTGGCCAGGTCAGAATTCAGCCGCTCCACCATCAGCTCCCAGGAGATCACGCCGTCATTGTCAAAGGGCATCTCATGCAGCACAAAGTAGCGCACCGCGTCTACCCCGAAGAAATCCACCAGGGTGTCCGCATACAGGACATTCCCCTTGGATTTGCTCATCTTGCCGTCGCCCTGGAGCAGCCACGGATGGCCGAATACCTGCTTGGGCAGGGGCAGATCCAGGGACATCAGGAAAATGGGCCAGTAAATGGTATGGAACCGGATGATATCCTTGCCGATCAGGTGAAGATCTGCCGGCCAGTATTTTTCAAACAGCTCGCCGTGGTTCCCGTCGCAGTCATAGCCCAGGCCGGTGATGTAGTTGGTCAGGGCGTCCAGCCATACATAGGTCACATGCTTCGGGTCAAAATCTACCGGAATGCCCCAGCTGAAGGAGGTCCTGGATACGCACAGATCCTGCAGGCCCGGCAGCAGGAAGTTGTTCATCATCTCATTCTTCCGGGACACGGGCTGGATGAACTCCGGATGCTCGTTGATATAGTCGATCAGCCGGTCCGCATACTTGCTCATCTTGAAGAAGTAGGCCTCCTCCTTCGCCGGCTGGACCTCCCGGCCGCAGTCCGGGCACTTGCCGTCTACTAACTGGGACTCGGTAAAGAAGGACTCGCAGGGCGTGCAGTACAGGCCCTCATAATAGCCCTTATAGATGTCGCCCTTGTCATACATCTTCTTAAAGATCTTCTGGACCTGCTTCTCATGATCCTTGTCCGTGGTGCGGATGAACTTGTCATAAGAGGTGTTCATCAGGTCCCAGATCTCCTTGATCTGGCCTGCTACCCCGTCTACGAACTGCTGGGGCGTCACGCCGGCGTCCTGGGCCTTCAGCTCGATCTTCTGGCCGTGCTCGTCGGTGCCGGTCTGGAACCGCACGTCGTAGCCCTGAGCGCGCTTAAAGCGGGCGATGCTGTCCGCCAGCACGATCTCGTAGGTGTTGCCGATGTGGGGTTTGCCGGATGTATAGGCGATCGCCGTGGTGATATAATATGGTTTTTTACAATTACAATTCTGATCCTGACACATGAGCCATTCCCTCCAAATCATAGAAATAAGTAATCAAACTATAGCATAATCTTGCCGAAAACACAAGGAATCCGGGGCAAGACACTACATAAGTTGTGTTTTTGGGGCGTATAGATTATAATAGAACCACTTAGGAGGATAGGATATGCACCAAGAGAAACGCCGGTTTTCCGGCCTCTGGCTGGCGATTCTTCTGACTGCCGCAGTCTTGACCGGATGTCTTCCCCGGCCCGCGGCCGATACGGCGACCACCGCCGCTCCCTACCCGGAAGAAATCGCCGCCCAATACGAAACCGATCAGGAGGACGGACACCAAGCCAGTCAGCAATTCGCAAAGCTGGAACAAGAGATCTTTTTAAGAGAAGTCCAGAACGATCAGCTGGACCTGCACTATCTGTTAAAAAACCCGGAGCAGTACGGCATCACGCAGACAGAGCATCTGTACTCGCCCATCACCGAGGAAGCCTTTGCGGAGAGCGACGCTCTGCGCCAGGAGATGAAGGCCGGCCTGGCCGCCATCGATCCGGCCCTGCTCTCTGAGGACCAGCGGCTGACCTACCGGATCCTGGACAGCTTTTTAAGGACCGAGGATCTGGGCAGCGGATTGGACTTATACGTCCAGCCCCTGGCTCCCACCATCGGGATCCAGGCCCAGCTCCCCATCCTGCTGTGTGAGTACACCCTGCGGGACAAACAGGACGTGGAGGACTATCTGGCCCTGCTGGACGGCTTAGACGACTATTATGAGGAGATCCTTGCCCACGAGCAGCGGATCGCCGATGCCGGACTGATGCTCAGCGATACCTCCATCGACCATGTGATCGAATCCTGCGAAAGCTATCTGCTGATCCCGGGAGACAACTTTATGCTGGATTCCTTTGAGGAACGGCTGGCCGACGTCCCCGGGCTGACCGAGGAGGAAAAGACTGCCTATCAGGAGCGCAATGCCGCGGCCCTGGATCAGAGCTTCGTCCCCGCCTACCAGCGGCTGATCGACGGCATGACCGCGCTCAAAGGCACCGGCACCAATCCCAAGGGGATGTGCGGATATCCCGACGGAAAGGCTTATTACACCTATCTGGTATACTCCGCTACCGGGACCTCTTACCAGAGCATTGACGACCTGATGATCGCGGTAGAGCAGTCCATCCAGAGCAGTCTGTTAGAGACCTCCGCGATCCTGAGAGAACGGCCGGAGCTGACGGAGCAGGTGGCAGCGCTCTCCTTTTCCCAGACGGAGCCGGAAGCGATCTTAAAGGAGCTGGAAAGCCTGTGCGCCGCCGATTTCCCGGCCCTGCCCCAGTGCAGCTACACCTTAAAAAATGTGCCTGAGTCCCTGGAGCTGTCCCTCAGCCCGGCCTTTTACCTAAAGTCGCCGATCGACGATCCGGCGGAAAATATCATCTACATCAACCGGAATCCCATGTATGCGGAGGATTCGCTCTACCCCACCGTCGCCCATGAAGGATATCCGGGGCATTTGTATCAGAACGTGTATTTTACCAACCACAGCACCTCCAACCTGCGGAAGATCCTTTCTTTTCCCGGCTACAGCGAAGGGTGGGCGTCTTACGTGGAGTCCTTGTCCTACACCCTGGAGGGCAACGGTCTGGACCCGGACCTGGGGAGGCTGCTCTCCGCCAACTCCATGGCGACCCTCGGCATCCACGCCTATCTGGACCTGGCGGTCAATTATTCCGGCTGGGAGACGGGGGAGGTCCAGGAATTCCTAAGCCAGTTCTACCAGGAACCAGAGGATCTGGCAAACGCCATGTTCGAGGTGATGATCGAAAACCCGGCCAATTATCTGTCCTACTTCGTAGGCGCCCTGGAATTCCGGAACATGCGGCAGATCGCCGTAGAAGAGCTTGGCCCGAAATTCAATGCCAAGGAATTCCATCGGTTCCTGCTGGACATCGGGCCCGCCCCGTTCGACGTGATCCAGGCGTATTTTTCCACCTGGCTGATCCAGCAAAAACTATGATCTTTTTGTAAACTGCATTGACAAAAGCCCTGCGGCACTGCTAAACTGAACATCACCGAGCCGGTAACACGGCCTACATAAGGATTCGCTGATCAGATCAGGGGATCCTTTTTCTTTTTTCATTGAAAGGATAAACCTATCACGTTTCATAAAGCAAGGAGGATTTTTAACATGAAGAACCAGGCGAAATATACCAGTCTTTGTATCGGGCTTTTGTGCGCTGCCTTAAGCGGCTGCGCGGGGCCCTCTGTCCAGGGAGTGGACGCAGCTCAGACAGAATCTGCAGGAGCCGTAGAAAGCAGCTCCGAGACGTCCGGGGGCGTTTCTTCCGACCGCATGGCAGAGACAGCAGACAGCCAGATGGAAGATCCGGGACTTTCTGGCGAGAGCACCGGAGAGACTGATCATGGCGAAGATAACATGCACGGCAATCGTGACCGTGGCAATAGAATAGGCCGCGGTGATGGCGGTATGCGCACTGACAACGGCGGTATGCGCGGCGGCAATGGCGGCGGAAACATGGCGGCAGAGACCGATGAAACCGTTCTGGCCGTCATGGCAGAAGGTGCGGAAAAGTTCCAGCAGATGACCTTTGAGGATCCGGATACGGGGCTTACCCTGGAGTATAATCTCTACATCCCTGCGGATTATGATGAAAACGAGTCTTATCCCCTGCTGATGTTCATCCCAGACGCTACCGCCCCCGGAAAAACCACGAAGGAAATTGTAGAACAGTATTACGGCGCCGATATCTGGGTGACAGACGAAGAACAGGAAAAGCATCCCTCCTTCGTTCTGGTCCCTAATTTCTCAGAGGTAGTCGTCAACGACGGCTTCTCCGTCTCAGATCAGGTGGAAACCGCGGTGAACCTGATCCAGGCACTGACGGAGGAATACTCTGTCGACCCAGACCGGCTTTATACCACCGGCCAGTCCATGGGCTGTATGACCTCGCTCTATTTAAACAGTAAGTATCCGGACCTGTTTGCCGCTTCCCTGTTTGTCTCCGGCCAGTGGGATATCTCCGTGCTCCGGCCGTTGGAGGAAGCGACGTTTTTCTATATCACCGCAGCAGGCGATGAAAAAGCGTCCGGCGGCCAGGACGAGGTCATGGCGCTGTTGGATGAGGACGGTATTTCCTACAGCTACGGCCAGTGGAGCGCTCAGGATCCGGAGGAAACCCAGGATGCCGCTGTGGCAGAGCTTCTTTCTCAGGGACAGGACGCCAACTTCATCCGATTTGAGCTGGGAACCGTTCTGAAGGATGGGAATACCATGGAACACATGGCATCCTTCAACTACGCCTACCGCATCCCCGCCGTGCGGGACTGGCTGTTCGCCCAGACCAAAGACGCGCGCTGAGCAACCCCTTACATCCACCGCAGGTAATACCACGGCAGGAACAGCTTCCCGATCCATTCCGCTTCCGGCAAAAACCGGCCTGCATCCAGGAAGATCGGGCAAAAGATCAGGCTTCCCATGAGAAAGAAGGGAAGCAGCATACAGATCCGGCCGGGCTCCCGGCAGATGAGGCAGAGCAGCCAGGAAAATACCACCACCGCTGCCGTGTAAAGCACCATCGCCGCCAGCTCCCGTCCGGTGTGCCCCCAGCTCCCTCCCGCCAGGATCGCTCCCAGGGCAGAGCAGGCGGCCAGGGCCACCGGGGCACCTAAGGAAGCGATCCGGCAGAGGGTCCGGTTCTTCCAGGAGACCGGCAGGAAAAGCCCCCGCTTCTGATCCGCCGCTCCCATGGCCGCGCTGTAGATCCCCGTCAGGTAGACGAGGAGGGCGGCCAGGCCACGGATAGGAAAGGACATCCCCGAAGGATCATCTGCCATCTCCCCATCTGTCGTTTCCACCACCTCATAAACAAACTGAAACGTACTTCCATCGCCAAACCAGGCGTCATAGCGTTCTCCGGCCCGGGCCGCCAGGTCCTGCCGGGCAGCGCTCTCCGGCTCTCCGGCAAAATCAAACGCTGCGCCCTGTTCCACATACTCCAGAAAAAGCTCCCGGTCGTAAAGAGCCGCCAGCTCCGCAAATACCACCTCCTGGGACAGCTGCGCCGTCACCGTCGTGGGAGCGGAGTACACCCGGATGCTCCGTTTATAGTCATTCTCAGCCATCCGCTCCCCCAGGTCCGAGGTGATGGCGTAGCCGCATTCGGCCCGCCGGGAAGCCACCTCGTCCTTCACCTGCTCCACACTGTCGCAGGCATAAAAAACGAACATCCCGTCCCCGGCATCTCTCTGCTCATCCGTTAAGCTCTTAAGGAGCCGGACTGCCAGATCTGCTCCGGTCCCTTCTCCCGCTTCCATATCTGCGCCTTGCATGGACAGAGTCCCCTCCTCTGCCTGACCAGTTCCACGGCCGATTTCCCGACCCGAACCCGCGGTCCCCGTCCCAAGATCTGCCACACATACCGCAACGGGGATCCGGTTGTCCCCGCTTTTCTCCGCCAGATGGAGCACATAAGCCCCCACGGGAAGAAGGAGCAGGATCGTCGCAAATGAGATCCTCCGCAGGTATCTGCGGCAGGAAAGCCAAAACCAGACTGCCGCCTGTCTCATGCGTCCCTCACCTCCATTCCCCAGATACCCAGGAACAGCACTCCGGTCAGGACTGCCAGACGTGCCAGGACGCTGCCGTCCCACACGCCGCTGACCATCATCGTCCCCGCATCCATCAGGATCCCGGAGGGCAGATACCAGGCCAGCCCGCGCACCGCCTCCGGCAGGAATACCACCGGCAGGAAACCGCCCGCCAGGATATGCTGGCCGACGCCCGCCACGAAAAGGAGCATCACGCCGCCCAACAGGCTACCGCTCAGCTCAAAGAGAAGGATTACCAGAGCCGCCGCCGCCAGACAGCCAAGGAGCAGCACCGGCAGCCCCCATGCCGGCCAATTTTCAAATCCTGTGCCATATCCGTATCCGATCCAGGCCACAGATGCGGCCACCAGATAAAGACTGCCCAGCCCCAGCATCCGCCCGGCGCCCCGCGAAGCAGCGCCCACGCCTCCCCGGGACAGCTGCCGTTTCATAACGGCTCCCCATGGGAGCAGATAATCCGACACCGGGATCGCCAAAAGCAGCAGAGCCAGCACCGACAGGCTTACGCCATAGTATACGAAAAGGGACACCTCTCCCGTGGCCGAAACCTGCTGGGACAGGAAATAGACCTGACGGGACAGGCTGTAGGATAAAAAGATCTCATTTAACTCCCGCTCCAGGGTGGCGATCGCTGCCTGCCGGACCTCCGGGGAGAACCCAAGCTCTGCGGCCTCCTGCGCCACCAGCTCATCCCCTGCATAGATCCCAGCCTGGGACGCGCCCAGGATCCGGGCCCCTGCCTGGGTCAGCTCCCGGAAGATCCGGCTTTCCGTCCCCGCCTGCTTTGGCATCAGCACCCGCACCGGCGTATTCGTGCCGTCCAGGATGCTCTGCACCATGCCCTCGGGGACCTCCATCACCGCATACAGGCTTCCGTCCGCCAGCCCGTCAAGCGCCTCCTCTCGTTCCAGATATTGAAAATCACAGAGACTCCCCACGCTGTCCAGGGAAGCGATCATGGCAAATAGCTTTTCTGCCAGCGCATCTTTTTCCGGCAGCACCACTCCGACCTGGATCCGGCCGGAGACCGCTTCTCCGTAGAGAAGCTTCCCCGCCAAAAACGCCGTGGTCCCTCCCAGGGCAAACAGAAGCAGGGCCCCTGCGATCAGGCGCCCTATCCGCTTCCATGCCCGTTTGATCTCTAATATCCAAAATACGATACAGGCGTTCATATCATTTCCTATCTTCTGCTTGCCGTGCTGGTCCTAAGCTACTCAGACATCAGCGACATCACTTCCATGAGCAGGCCAAAGACATTGGAAGATGCCTCTGCCGATATCTCCTCATAATCCTCCCAAGTCCCGGCCATCACATCCCACTGCTCGCCTTCCAGCTCTGTGAGCTCTGAGGAAAGGGGGCCGTAGGAGAAATCACCGCTTAAGGTGATGATATGATATTCTCCGCCTCCGATCTCCAGCTCATCCAGAGTTCCGGCGATGGACGTGCCCTTTTCCAGCTCTGTAATCACGCCTTTGACGGTATACAGCGGCATCTCCTGATCTCCCATTTCCGGATCCGCATATCCCAGAACCGCTCCCAGCTGATATTCGCCGCTTTCGATCTGGTAGGAGCTGTTCGTCTTTAAGGACGCATTCTGTTCCGTTCCATCGCTCAGCGCGAATTCCTGAGCCGTTTCGATCTTAGTTCCGTCATTGCTTTCCTGCTTATCATAGGAGAGCAGGATCTTTTCCTCACCCTGACTTAAAGACAGGACTCCGCTCATATTCTCGGTCAGATAATTCCCGCCTTTCAGTGTCAGCTGCAGCGCTGCCTGGACCTCATCCGGACTGCTCTGAGCATCGCCGGCAGCAGAGTCTGCGCTCTCATCTGCCGCGCCCTCTGCAGCTCCCATAAGGACTGTGCGAAGCTCTGCCATGGCAAGACGGCCTTCTTTGTCTACATAGACCGTCATATCGATGTCCTGCATGTGCTGGTCCAGGAACTGGATCAGCTGCTCTGTCTGGGCGCGCACTTCATCAGAACTCTCGCTCAGGGAAGGCGGCAGCTCCGGTTCCGTCCCCAGCGCCCGCTCTCCTGCGATCTGCAGCAGATTGGTCGCCATCTCCAGCTGCTTTTCATAAGCCTTCTGGTATGCTTCATCCTGCAGAACGAAGTCGACGGTATCCCGCAGGAAGGTAAACAGTGCCTGTTTGTCGATATGGACCTCATACCCCTGGCCAGAAACAGATTCCCCATCTATGGTGAAGGTACTGGAGGTCCCCTTCTCCACCACCATCGCCGCTTTCAGCTCATCCTGGGCTTTGCAGGCTTCCTTATAGCGTTCATACAGACCTTTTATGTCAAACTGATTCTCCTCCGCATGCTCTGCCTGCTCCAAGGCCTGATTAACATATGCTTCCAAAGCGTCTGCATCCAATTCCCCATATTCTACAATTGTGCTGAGAAGCGGAGACTCCCTTAAGCGATCAGCCAATCCCTCATTCAGATCCACCAGGAATACCCGGTCCACCAGCTCCGGAACCGAGGCCATCAAGACCCGGTCCCCATAATACATATGAAGTCCAGCCACATCCATATCCTGATAAGTAACGGCCAGGTCCACCCGGCTCTTAAGGGCTTCTCCATCCGTTTTAGAGTCCAGCCGCAGGCCAAACCCGTTTAAATAGGTGGTGTCGATCACTGGATACGGATTGTCCTCCGATGGTTCGTCATCCACCTGGATACGGAGGCTGGTCTCCGTGCTCTCGCCGTACTTCGGCTCCATAAACTGGCTGACGCCGAAGATCTGCTCTGCCGGTCCTTGCTGCCGGGACTCCCAGGCCATCTGGAATGCATCCAGAACGATATCCTTGGGATCCTTCCTCGTGGCAGTAACTGCAATGGCTGCCGCTGCGGCAACCGCTACCACTCCGCCGCCGATCAGGATGGCTTTTTTATTCTTTTTCCCCTTTGGCGGGGTTTCTAAATCTGCTGAGGCCCGCTCTGTCAGAGTGTTGGTCTCTGTGTTGGTCTCTGTGCCAGCCTCTGTGTCGACCGCTGTTTCTGCCGCTCCCGCGCCAGCTCCCTCTGCTTCCATCCCGGCTGCCCCCTCAAGCTCTCCTGCCGAAGCTGCCGTTACGGCTTCCGTCTCCGCCGCTTCCTGTCCGCAGACTGGGCACACACGCTCATCCTCCCTCAATTCTGCTCCGCATTTTTCACATTTCATCAGCAAGTCCTCCCTTTCTTGTTGCTTTTGCTCCGCTTCGCCGCTCTCTAAAACCTGGCGATCAGATCTTCCTCAGCGATCCCCGGATCCACCGGATCCAGCGCTCCGTCTTTTAAAATAAACAGCTGGGTGCACAATCTCAGATCTTCCATATCATGGGAGGTCAGGATCACAATGCCGCCTTCCTTCAGATATTGCCTTAAGTAGGCCCGGATATCCGCCTTGCACTCCAGATCCAGGGCGGCTCCCGGCTCATCCAGGATCAGCACCGGCGCCTGATTGGACAGGGCGCAGGCAATGCTCAGACGCTTTTTCATCCCGCCGGACAGCTGACGCACCTGCTTCCCGGCCATCTTCTCCACCCCCAGCATCGCCGCCGCGCCGGACGCCATCGCCTTCTTTACCGGGCCGGATCCGCCCCGGTACCACAGCCGGAAATTATCCCGCACGGTCAGTTCCTCGATGAGGGGATTTTCCTGGGGCACATAGGCCGCTCCGGCAGCAAAGACCTCCGGATGGCCCAGGGCTTCCTTTCCATCGAACCGGACGCTCCCGCCGTCGGCTTTCAAGGCTCCCGCCAGCACCGACAAAAGCGTCGTCTTCCCGCTTCCGTTCCCCCCGGCGATCCCTATGCAGTCTCCGGGGTTAGCCGCGAAGGACACAGATCCCAGGATCTTTGCCCTTCCATACGCCTTCTGAATGCCCCGTACTTCCAGCATCCCCGAGCCCTCCTTTCCAGGTTTTTGCCGCCTGTCTGGAGACATTCCGCATCCGATGTCCGGCGGCTGTTTATTTCTACCTCCTACTATATCATATTTTCTGACAGAAACAAGCTCCGCATGGAAAAATACAGATTTTCGTAAGAATTCGCCTGACGGAACCTGTTTTCCGAGACCGTGCACACCGAAGCACATCCTCGCGAAGTGTTTTCCCTTTCAAGCCTTTTCCATAGGCGGGGTTCCTCTGAAAGAAAAAGAGGAGTCTCACCGATCTAGTGAAACTCCCCTTCATAAACGATATCAGCCAATACCGCTCCGTCTATCCAACCGCTCCCCATAGCATCGCCACGACCACCGCCGGCAGCGCGTTGGCCACCCGGATCTGCTTGTCCCGGATCAGGTTCAGCCCGATACAGAAGATCAGGACCGAACCCACCAGCGACAGGTGATCCAGGGACGCGGCGGGAAGGAAGTCGCCCAAAAAGCAGGCGATCAGCGTGATGCTCCCCTGCAGAAGGCCCACAGGGATGGCAGAGAAGATACAGCCCTTCCCTTGGGCGGCGGCCATCACGCAGATGATGATGGCGTCGATCACCCCTTTGGCCGCCAGGACCGAATAGTCCCCGCTGATGCCGTCCTGGATCGCCCCCATCACCGCCATGGCGCCGATGCACACCGTGCAGGAGGCAGTCACGAATCCCGTGACAAAGGCATGATCCCCGGAGCTGCTGCTCTTTTTCTTCAGCCACTCCCCAAAACGGACGACCCGTTCCTCGATCTGGAGCAGCTCCCCGATGACCGCGCCCACCGCCAGGCTGACCACCATCATGATCGTGCCGGAGGACGTCAGCCTCCCGCCGCTGATTGTCAGCATCTGGGCCATGGCCCCGCCTGCTCCCAGCATCAGAACACCCACGCCGGTCACGTCCATCAGCGTTTCCCGCATCGGCTCCTTCAGGCGGTTTCCCGCAAGATATCCCGCAGTCCCTCCCCCCAGAATGCACAGCACATTGATGATCGTTCCCAGGCCTTTCATACGCTGATCTGCTCCCCTCGATGTCTCATTTTCCCGTTTCTTTTCCTGCCTCCTACTATACCTCTTTTGGCAGACAGAAACAAGTCCCGCCGCAGACCGCCGCGGGGGCTTTATCCAGATTTTTTTCCAATGAGCATCACCCAGCGCTGATCAAAGCAGATCTCCCCGCTCTTCAGATAAGGGGAAAATCCGGTCTTTTCCCCGCCGCTGATATCCGCCTGCATCCGCTCCGTGATCTCCTTTTGGATCCGCTCCGGCGTCTTAGTCAGGGCCAGCCAGCTTTTCAGGCGCTGCCGGATATCTGCGGGTTCCCATTTAATCACGGAAAGGCCATAAGCGGCAAACAGTTCCTTCATCTCCACCTGGCTCAAATTCCGTACATGGGAGGGATCGCGCAGCTTTTCGATCGCGTCCTCGGTATCCCGCAACGCCTCCGCCGCCGCCTCCATATCGATCATGATCAGCTTTCCGCCCGGCTTCAGCACCCGCGCCATTTCCGAAAAAGCCACGTCCGTTTCTGTAAAATGATGAAACGCCAGACGGGAAAATACAAGATCAAAGCTGGCGTCCAAAAACGGCAGCTCTTCCGCGCAGCCCTTCACAAAGACCATGTTGTGCAAACGGTGAAGATCCGCCTCCCGCTTCCCCACCTGCAGCATGGAAAGCGTCGCGTCCAAGCATACCACCGTCTGTACCAAAGGGGCAAAGGAGCGTCCGCAGGCACAGGTCCCGGCGGCCACCTCCAGGACGACGTCCTGCTTCTCCGGGGCCGCGTATGAGATCATTTCCTCCAGGTAGGTTTCCTTGGTGAACGGCACCTCGCTGCTTTCAAAGCCAGGGGCCTGGAGTTCAAAAGAGCGGTTGACCGCTTCTAAATTCGACGGCTTCATCCGGAACCTCCTTTACGGCGCGGTGCTGTGTTTGGGAACAAAATACGTATCCTTGAGCGCTCCTTCCAGCTGGAGGAGGGCGATCTTTTTATCGATCCCGCCGGCGTAGCCAGTCAGGCTGCCGTTCGTCCCCACTACCCGGTGACAGGGCACGATGATCGAGATCTCATTGCGGCCGACCGCCCCGCCCACCGCCTGGGCCGACATGCGCTGCAGGCCCCGTTTTTCCGCGATCTGGGCCGCGATCTGGCCATAGGTCATGGTCTGCCCATAGGGAATGGCGTAGAGGATCTCCCACACCTCATTCTGGAACTCTGTGCCGGTAAAATGGAGCGGCACCTGAAAATCCGGCTCTTTCCCAGAAAAATAGATGGTAAGCCACCGCTTTGCCTGTTCAAACACCGGAAGCTCTTTTTCCTCATGTTCCTCGTCCAGATAAAGGGCAAAATACTTCTGCCCCTCAAACCATAATCCGGTCAGACCGGTCTCATCCGCCGCCAGCAGGATTTCTCCCAGCGGAGATGTATAATGACTAATGTACTGCATAGGGAGCCTCCTTCTCAAAATATCCGTTAGAATCCTGTGGGGCCTGCGCACGGTCCGTATCCGTATAAGAACGGATTTCAGAACAGACAGTAATCTGATAGCTCTCAAAAAGGGATTCCCGCCCTTCTCTCTGGCTCATACGGTGTTCCATTACATTTCTCCAACGTTCTACCGCAGTTTCATCCGTCCAGACATTCATAGACAACAATTTTCCTTCTTCATTCAAGCTGGAAAAACGCTCCGCCCGGATAAATCCTTCAAAACCAGCCAGCATCGGTTTCAGCATCTCTGCAAGCTCCAGGTATCTTTTCCTTCCAGCTTCTGTTGGTTTTACTTCAAATAGAACAATGATATTTTTCTGTCCCATGTCATCCTCCCTTCCTCAGTGCAGGATCGCTCAGCTCCGGGACCGCGCCCCCGGCGGCCGCCCAGAGATACAGGCTGGCAACGCTTCCATAAGGGCTGTACCGCCTGCGGTATTTTTCAAATAGCTTACGGTCGATCTTCCGGTGACGGTAGACCATCCGCAGACCGCGCTGGATCGCCAGGTCATCGAAGCTGAAGATATCCGGCCGCTGGAGGCAGAACAACAGGATCATCTCCGCCGTCCATACGCCGATGCCTTTCAGCGAGACCAGCATTTTGACCGCTTCGTCATCCGGAAGACGGGCGATCCCCTGCAGATCAAAGTCTCCCCGTTCTACCTTTTCAGCAAAGTCCTTGATATATCCGGCCTTGCGGAATGTCATCCCCAAAGCCTGCAGCTCCGTGAGCTCTGCCCTGGAAATACACGCTGCATTGACATCCCCGAACCGGTCCCGCATCCGCTGCCAGATCGTGGCCTGGGCTTTGGTCGAGATCTGCTGTCCGATGATGTGATGGACTACTGCGGAAAACAGATCTGGATCCGTCTCCCGATGGATATGGCCGACTTTGTCTATGATCCCGGCTAATACTTTATCCTTGCTTTTCAGGTATTCCACTTCCGCACTGCCGTACTGGAAATCCATCTCTGCCGCCCCCGCCTTCTTGACTTTTTTCTTTGTGCATATTATGATTTTATCACAAGAATCCAAGATATACTATTGTAAAATCATCAGATATTATTAAAATATCACCAAAGGAGGGTTGCTCATGGATTCCGCAAGAGACCGCTATCTCAATTCTGTCAACCTGAACATCGGCACGGAGTTCCCCTACCTCGTCCTTGACGTGGTAAACGATCATTCTTCCCCCAGGAACCCCGGCTTCCAGGTGATGCACTGGCATGAAGATCTGCAGTTTATCTACGTGCTCCACGGGGCGATCCAGATACAGACGCTGGATGAGACGGTCCCGATCCGCGCCGGGGAGGCGGTCTTTATCAATCAAAATGTGGTGCATGGAGTCAGCCGCCTTGGGGACTGCCATTACAACAGCTTTCTTTTCCCGCCGTACTTCCTGGAATTCTACCCTGGCAGCCCTGCAAGGGCATTTGTAGAACCGGTCACGGCCAATGAACAGCTGGCTCTGATCCCGATCGCTCCTTCTGTGGACTGGCAGCGGGAGCTGCTTGCCGGACTGAGACAATTAGCGGAACTGGAAACCAGCAAAACCCCATTCTACCCCTACGAGGTATTGGTCCGCCTTTCTTCTATCTGGCTGATCTTAAGGCGGAATCTGGCCATCCCGCCCAAAAGAAAGGAAAGCGTTGTCAGCCTCCGCATGCAGAAGGTCCTTCGTTATGTGGAGGAGCATTACGGGGAAAATCTGTCCCTGGAGGTACTGGCAAAAAGCGCAGATATCAGCCCCTCTGAATGCCTGCGGTGCTTCCGGCTGAGCCTGGGCACTACCCCCTATCAGTATCTGACGGAGTTCCGGCTGTCCAGGGCAGCGCAGCTTTTGACCTCCACCAGCGATCCGGTAGGGGACATCGCCGCCAGCGTCGGGTTCCATCAGCCGAGCCATTTTGGAAAACGGTTTAAAGAGCATACGGGATACTCCCCCAGGGAATATCGGAAACGGTTTGAGCATTCTGGTCAGATTGCGATATAATCTGGTGATTTTCTGATATTATCCGGTGTTTTTGTGTGATATGATCGTATTTGATCCCTCAGATGATCCTGAGTATCCTTACCGGATCCATATTTGAAAGGAAAAAGGTTATGAAATACGATTTTACAACGATGTTAGACCGCCGGGGCTGGGATTCCATTGCCGCCGATATGGTGGAGAACGACCTTTGGGAGATCCCAAAGGGGACGACGCTGCCTGGATTTGACCAGATCCCCATGTGGATCGCGGATATGAATTTTGCCGCGGCTGATTCTATCATAGAAGCGATCCAGCGCCGGGCCGCCCATCCCTCTTTTGGATATTTTATCCCCTCTGAGGACTATTACAGCGCGATCGTCCGCTGGCAGAGGGAAGGCAATGGCGTAACCGATCTGACGCGGGAGCACATCGGCTATGAGAACGGCGTCCTGGGCGGCATCACCAGCGCCATGCGGGTCTTATGCTCCGACGGCGACGTGGTCCTGCTCCATTCTCCCACCTACAATGGCTTTACCTCTCAGCTGGAGCGCAATGGGTACAAGATCATCCTCAGCCCGCTAAAGCTGGACAAGGATAACGTATGGCGCATGGATTTTGCGGACATGGAGCAGAAGCTCAGACAGTACCGGATCCATACAGCCCTGCTCTGTTCGCCTCACAATCCCACCGGACGGGTATGGGAGCGATGGGAACTGGAGCAGGCCATGGAGCTGTATCGGAAGTATGATGTCTATGTCATTTCCGACGAGATCTGGTCGGATCTGACGCTGTTCGGACATTCCCATATCCCTACCCAGTCCATCTCCGAAGATGCAAGGAACCGCACGGCGGCATTTTACGCGCCGACCAAGACCTTCAACCTGGCCGGCCTGGTGGGCAGCTATCATATCATCTACAACCGCTATCTTCGCGATCGGATCACCCGGTATGAAGCGCTCTCCCACTACAATGACATGAACGTCCTTTCCATGCACGCGCTGGTCGGCGCCTACCAGCCGGAAGGCCGCGTCTGGCTGAACGAGCTAAAGACCGTGCTGGAACAGAACATCCGCTTTGCCTATGATTTTATCCAGGAGCATTTTGAAGGAGTGCATCTCTCCATGCCCCAGGGGACTTATATGATCCTGATCGACTGCGCGGAATGGTGCCGCAGACATGGAAAGACCATCGAAGATCTTCAGCAGGCCGGGATCCAGGTAGGGGTCATCTGGCGGGAGGGCAGCATGTATCATGTTCCCTACGGGATCCGCATCAATCTGGCGCTGCCCCACAAGAAGGTAGCAGAGGCATTTTCCCGCCTAAAGCAATATGTGTTTTGATCCAGGCCAGCGCCCTATGACCGGCGCTGGCCGTACCGTGTATTCCTAGAGATCATTTTTGAAAGCTGGTCTGGACCGCCTTTTCCCGCCATGCATCTGTATCCGCTTTCACCTTCTCGCAGTACGCATCCAGCACTGCAGGCGCATCCTCTCCGGCCGCCAGGTGCAGCGGCGGATTTTCTGAATAAGCAGCCTCAAACAGTAATCCTGCTAATTTTTCCGGGTCACCCGGCTGCTCCCTTTTCCGCGCTTCTGCCGCGAAGCCGGTCTGCCACCGACAGCTGTCATAGTCGCTGATCCGAAGATCCGGCTCCGTTCCCCATTTCCCTTGGTCATAAAAATGGGTCCGGAACAGGCCGGGAGCCACGTTGGTCACCCGGATCCCAAAGGGCTCTACCTCGAATGCAAGGGAGACGGAAAATCCAGTCACCGCAAATTTTGACGTATGGTAGGGAACCGGTCCAGCGCTGTATCCCGCTCCGGAAGCGATGTTAAAGATATGGCCGCTGCGCTGCCTGCGCATGACCGGGAGTACGGCTCTTGTCACCCGCATCAGGCCGAATAAATTGACCTCGAACATCCTTCGGATCGTTTCTTCGCTGGTCTCCTCAAAATTGGTGATGCAGCCATAACCCGCATTGTTGACCAATACGTCGATCCGGCCAAACCGGTCTACAGCGCGCTGGACCGCGTCCTGATAAACGGCCTCCTCCCTGCTGGAAACATCCAGCTGCATGACCAGCGCCTGCTCCTCGTACCCGTCTGGGATCTGGATCTGAGACGCGTCCCTGGTGGTGGCGACTACCTGGTCGCCCCGACGCAGGACTGTATGGATCACCGCATTCCCGATCCCTTTTCCGGCTCCTGTCACAAACCATACCCTGGTTCCATGATCCTTCATTCCTATACCCTCCTCTCCTGAGATGGTAGTGTCAAATCTACTACCTGTTTTTTGTTCCAAAATCTAATAAAACCTTGATTTTTAGGGAAATCTGCAATAAAAAGAGCATTGACCTCCCTTTTCTGGTATAATGTCCTCGACCAAAATTCCATTAACCGAAAGGAGCCAATGCTCATGGACATTATACTCTATTTACTCCAGACAATTCAAGTCCTTTATCGCCAGAACTGCTGGTTGATCAACTTTATCTGCAGATATATCCCTCTCAAACAGTGGGCTTTTGATGATTCCCATTCCCCAAAGTACCAGAAGTTCAAAATTGATGAACTCCCTCTGATCACCGACTTCCGGCAGGACTGGACTTACAAAGAACTCATCCCTTACTACGAAAAGCGCTATGGCAAGAAGATCCGTCCTGTCAGCCGCCGCTCACCGTGTGACATTCCTGACGAATGCACCTGCCCGCGCTGTGATGCCCCAAAACCTTTCCTCTACAAAAACAACGGTTCCAAAGGCCAGCTTCTGTGTAAGGTCTGTTCCGCCAGGTTTTCTCCAGCTGAAAACCGCTTCTCATTCATGAAACTGCGCTGCCCCCATTGCAGCAATGCGCTTGTTCCAAAGAAAGACCGGAAACACTTCATTGTCCATAAATGTGTCAATCCCAAGTGCCCGTATTACCTTCACAACCTTAAGAACGTTGATAGGGCTGACCTCAAAGAAGACTATGGCAGGAATAAATACAAACTGCACTACATCTACCGTGAGTTCACGATGGATTTTTTCTCCATGGATTTAAATACTCTCCCGAAGAATGCCTCATCCCTGAAATTCAGTAAACACAATGCCCACGTCATGTCCCTGTGCCTTACCCTTCATGTCAATCTTGGGCTTTCCCTGCGCAAGACCTCACAGGCCTTGAAAGACCTTTACAGCATCAGCATCTCTCACCAGCAGATCGCCAACTACTGCAAGACTGCCGCCATCTGCGTCAAACCATTCGTGGACCAGTACCCCTACGAAAAAGGGGATGTGTTCACCGCCGACGAGACATACATAAAGATCCGCGGGATCAAAACCTACGTCTGGCTTATCATGAACGCCGCCACCCGTTCCATCATCGGTTACCAGGTATCGGACAACCGTGGCGTTGGCCCCTGCATCCTCGCTATGCGCATGGCGTTCCAGGGACTTGCAAAGCTGCCGGAGAACTTTAAGTTCATCGCGGACGGTTACAGCGCGTACCCCCTCTCCGCAATGGAAGTCGTAAAGAAGATGGGCAAAGACTTTTCTTTCAAGATCACTCAGGTCATTGGTCTTACCAACGACGATGCTGTTTCCGCAGAATACCGTCCATTCAAACAGATGATCGAACGGCTCAACCGTACTTATAAGGCTTCTTACCGCCATACAAACGGCTTTGACAACATCGACGGCGCCAACTATGACCTGGCTCTCTGGGTTGCTTACTACAACTTTCTGCGCCCCCATAAACATGATCAATACAAACCTCTCAACGAAGCCGAGATGCTCCAGGGCGCTGATAACATGCCAGGTAAATGGCAGCTCCTCATCTTCCTTGGCCAGCAGACCATCCTGAATATGCAGAAGAAAAACGATCCTACAGCCCAGGAGCGGTGCTGTTGTCAATAGAACCGTGGAATACCGGAACAGGTGGCGGCGCCGCCTGTGAGGATATGCCGCGAAAGTCTGTTGACATAAGGCTCACGGATGATCCTGTTCCAGAAGAAAAGGGGCAACTGCGCCCTTTTCCTGCCATCCGGCGAGGACGGGTTCGGGCAGAGCCCGAAATTGGGTCAAGGGGCTGGTCCCTTGTAGGGGTTGGGGCAACGCCCCAAGGTCTTAAAACCATTAATATCTGCAATTTTCAAGGTTCAGCCAAGCCTATTTTTTCGGCTCAATTTTTCATAAGTCACTTGACACTACCCATTCCATACATCTATTTCACATATTTATCCATAAATTCGAATACACTGTTGACACCGCGCTCGATTCCTACACCGCCAATACTTCCGGTTTCCACGCCCACCACATACAGACCCTCGATCGGTGTCTTGGCATCCGGGGCATTCTTTCCTGTCTGTCCTACAATCTGAGCCAGACCAAGTCCAGAGCCGCCTTCTCCACACAGTTCCTCCATATCCTCGACATAGGTTCTATCCGTCCAGATGATGTGATCTGCCGCCTCCGGGTACATCTCAATCACAGCCTGGTACAGATAATCCAGGACCTCTTCCTGCACTTTTCTTGATACGCCCCATGGCAGAGCCGTGGTACAGGTCAGATACTGTTTATCTGGCGGGCAGATTCCTTCCGAGAAATTCGATGGAGATACCAAGAAAATACTGATGCCGGCGGGGTCAAACTCACCCTTTTTCAGTTTTTCATAGTACTCGCCCGCAGAAAGATCCGGGACCGTTGAGAACATCTTCACATCTGTCACGACTTTATCTAGCCCAATTCTGAGGATGCAGCTGGGGCCTGTGTACTGGAGTCTTTTCAGCCAGGTGATATATCCCGGAGTCAGGAACTCCTCACCCACTAGTTTCTGCATAGTAAATCGCAGGTCCGTATTAGATACGATCATGCCTGCCTTCCAGGTCTCGCCGCCCGCAAGGACGCCTACCGCCGTTCCGTCCTCCACTAAAATCTTCTCAACCGGCATCTCGTAATAAATCTCACCGCCCAGTTCTTTCAGCACATGCAGATACGCTTTTGGGATCGCTACGCAGCCGCCCTTTGGATATCCTGAAGATCTGGCCTCGGCCTCCCAGTTCAGACAGTTGATAAAATCACCGGCCGCTACCTCGTTTGCAGAAGATTCCGTGTAGATATTGCAAACCGTATGCACTGCATTGTGCACGAAATTATTCGTGGTATAGCGGTCCAGCAGCTGATCCACTGTCAAATCATCAAACTCATGCGCTTTCTGCTCGTCGAAACTGCGGATGTCCGTAAAGAACTGCATGAACGCCTTAAACTCCTCCTCCGGCACATATTTCGCCACGTCCCTGGGAAATTTATAAATCTCTCCTTTATATACATTCATAGGCCGGACAACCTGGAAGTCCAGCTCAAACGGAACCCCGGTCCGCTTCAGGCACTCATAGACAGGTCCCTTGGCTCCCCGCGAGATCACATGCACCCCAAGATCCACATTAAAATCTTCTTTTTCCCAGGAAGTAAGACGGCCACCAGGAATAGCGTTTTTTTCCAGAATCACCACCTTGCGTCCGGTGTGGGCCAACAGCACTGCCGCTGCGAGACCACCGATACCAGATCCGATTACAATAACATCGTACTGTTTCATGATTACCCTCCTTTTCACCAAAGCTTTTATTATATCAAAAGCAAACTCTGTGCCAACTCTGGCCTCTGGCCTTTTTCCTGTTTCTTCGCTTTTTTGCATCCGTTTTCCTTGATTCTGGTCTCCACTTTGTTTCTTTTTATGTACACACATTTACATTTCAGGTTACAATTAAGGAAACACTTTTACTGTTTCTATCTATTTTCTAATATATTTACGACAATAAAAATCTGGCACGGTTTTTGCTCTTTATAAAAGTATCAATTCAAAAAAGAAAGGAAGGAAAGGGATTCTATGAATAATCTACTGAAGGACATTCACGTACTCGACTTTACCAACTATGTCGCCGGTCCAACCACAACCATGCACATGGCATTCATGAGCGCCGATGTTGTAAAAGTGGAAATGCCCGTCTGCGGCGATTCCGGCCGCGGAATGATAAATATGAAAGTGGGACATCATTCCGGCAACATGCTTCAAACCAACCATGGGCGCAGATCCATTGAGTGTGACATCGCCGATCCAGATGGACAGAGACTGATTAAGGAACTGCTTCCTCAGTATGATGTTGTACTGGAGGGTTTTCGCCCGGGCCAGATGAAAAAATACGGACTCGATTACGAGTCCTTAAAAGCACTGAAACCGGATCTGATTTACTGCTCAATCAGCGCATACGGCCAGTCCGGTCCTTACAGCAAACGTCCCGGCTTTGACTTGATCGCTCAGGCAGAATCCGGTATCATCTCCTCCACTGGCGACCCAGACGGCGAACCGCAGCGCGTCGGCACTTACATGGGTGATCTAGTCGCCTCCCAGGTAGCGTTGGCCAATATCTGTGCTGCCCTGTTCAAGCGCGAGAGAAGCGGCGAAGGCTCCTACTTGGATGTAAGCCTTTACGAGTCATTGGCCTATATGTCCTCAAACGTAGACATCCATTCTATTCTTGGCTACAAATTCACCAGAAGCGGCAACCATGCCAACAATTCCGCTCCTTACGGCCTTTTCAAGGGAAATGGGGGCAAATATGTGGCGATCTGCGCCCCCGCTCCCAGAACCTGGGAATCACTATGCCGCACTATGAAGCGCGAGGATCTGCTCACCAACGAGCGCTACATCAATATGGCAAAACGCATCGAACACCGTCTGGAATTAGCCGATATCATTCAGGAATGGCTTTCCGGATTCGAAGATGTGAATGAAGCCGTCGAACTGCTGCAGAACGCGGATGTACCCTGCGCCAAAGTACGTGAGGACTGGGAGATGCACGAATGCCCGCAGCTCACTGCCCGACACTTCTTTGAGGAAGTTCCCTTCCCGCCCTCCTCCGCTGAAGAGGCAGGCCGCGCATCCTATCAAATCAAAGGGCTTCCCTGCAAGACCTCCTCGGACTGCAAGATCGAGAATTATCTCCCCATCCCAGATGTGGGCGAACACAACTACGAAGTGTATGGTTCCGTGATTTCCAAAGAGGACCTTACTCCCATCCTTGAACGCTGGCACAAAAAATTCAAGGCATACTAAAACCAAATATCGATAAGGAGGATTTTATAATGATAGACTTAACAGGAATTCTGACCGAGGATCAAATCGCACTTCGCCAGCTCATCCATGATTTTCTTGCGAAGGAAGTAGTCCCCTATGCTGCCGAATGGGACCGAGACGCCATCTTTCCAATGGAAACTTACAAAAAAGGCTGCGAAATCGGTCTTAACGCGCTGGAACTCCCGGCAGAATACGGCGGCGTAGGCCTGTCCGCACTCGATCTTGCAATCGCAATGGAGGAAGTCTGCTGGGCCGACGCCGGCTTCGGCGCTACACTGGGCGCCCACGGTCTAGGCATGAAGCCGCTTTTGATCGCCGGGTCCGAGGCACAGAGAAAACATTTTGCTGAGATCGTACTAGACAAGAAAGGTCTATCTGCCTTTGCACTGACCGAACCGAATGCAGGCTCCGACGCAGGCGCCACTGCCACTACAGCCCGCAGAGTCGGCAATGAATACGTCATCAATGGGCGTAAATGCTTCTGCACCAACGCAGAATATGCCGATATCTTCACCGTGTTCGCAACCGTCGACAAGAGTCTGGGAATCAAGGGAATCACAGCCTTTACCGTGGATAGAGATACCCCCGGATTGACTGTCGGCAAACATGAGGATAAGATGGGCCAGCGCTCCTCCGTTACCAACGACGTTGTCTTTGAGGACATGGTCGTATCTGAATCTCAGAGGATCGGCGACGAGGGCAAAGGTTTTAAGATTGCAATGCAGACCCTTGACCGCGGCCGTGCAGGCGCCGCCGCCTCCGCAGCCGGTGTTGGACGTGCCGCGCTGGAGCACTGTGTTAAATATGCGAAAGAGCGTTGCACTATGGGCAAACCCATCATCGAACATCAGGCCGTCCAGATCATGCTGGCAGACATGGCAACTGCGGTCGAGACCAGCCGTCAGATCGGCTGGTACGTAGCCAGACTTATCGATGCTGGAAACTTAAAAGAGGCTGCCAAAGTCGGCGCCATGTCCAAGTGCTACGCGACCGACGCCCTGATGAAGACTTGTACCGATGCTGTACAAATCATGGGCGGTTATGGCTACAGCAAGGAATATCCCGTTGAGAAACTGTTCCGCGATGCCAAACTGTTCCAGATCTTTGAAGGAACGAACCAGATCCAGCGCACGGTCATCGCCAGCGCTCTGAAACGTGAATACTAAAATTACGGAGGAAACAGTATGGCAGACTATATTGAACAGATCAAAGAAATGCTGACCAACTCTCCCATCAAGTGGGTTTCCATGGCGGGCATACAGGCTGATATTATTGAACCATGTCACGTAAAGCTATCCATGCCTATCCAAGGCCTGCACACCAACCATGTAAACACTGCCTATGCAGGTTCTATTTTTACGCTGGCAGAACTTACGGGCGGCGCATTTCTTCAGTCCGCTTACGGCTTTGATGAGTTTGTCCCCATCGTAAAAAACGCTGCGATCAAATATGTCAAGCCGGGGACGACAGCGCTCTCCTGTGAAGTCACTCTAACCGCACAGGAGGCGGAGGAACGCCTGGTTCCAATCCGTGAACGCGGCCGCGGGAATTATCCTTTGACGATCCAGGTGCTGGACGAGAGCAGCGAGACTGTAGCTGAAGTGAATTTTACCTACTATCTGCTTCCGGTCCCGCCCAGGCAGTGAGGATATATTATGCAAACAACACTTACGGAATTACTTGGCATCCGCTTTCCCATCTTTCTCGGGGGATTGCAGTGGATCAGCCGTGCATCTTTTGTAGCTACGGTCGCAAACGCCGGAGGAGGTGCCTTTTTGACAGCTGCCTCCTTCTCCTCCCCCGATGACCTGAGGGAAGAAATCCGACGCACAAGGGCGTTAACCTCAGCTCCCTTTGGAGTCAATATTTCCATGCTTCCCGAAGCGGCACCCGGCGAACTGGCTATGGAATTTGCCCGGGTAGCCGCGCAGGAGAAAATCCCATTCGTGGAAACTTCTGGACGTCTGCCCACAGAGCTTATTCCCCTTTTAAAGGCCGCAGACATCAGGATTATACACAAAGCCGCCGTCATTCGGCACGCTCAAAGGGCGCAGGAAGCTGGCGTAGACGCGGTCGTCATCGTTGGCTCCGAGGGTGGCGGCCATCCGGGGATGGAACAGGTGGGAACTTTCGTAAAGCTTCCGGCCGCCGTGGACGCACTATCTATCCCGGTGATCGCCGCAGGCGGCATCTGCGACCGGCGCGGCTTTCTGGCCGCCTCGGCACTTGGTGCAAAAGGTGTTATGATGGGGACACGATGGTTGGCTACAGTGGAATGTCCCGTCCATCCAGCGGTCAAACAATGGATCGTAGATGCCAGGATTACGGACACGCTCCTCATCCAGCAGAGTCTCAGAAACCCCATCCGGGCCATCAACAATGCTCAGGCCAGAAAAGTACTCGCCCTGGAGGAAGCAGGCGCCGGTCTGCCGGAACTGCTCCCCTTCATCTCAGGAAAATTGGGGCGCAAGGCTTTAGAAAATGGACAACTGGACGAAGCAATTCTGACCGCAGGTCAATGCGCCGGCCTTATCCATCAAATTCTCCCAGTACAGGAGGTAATTGACCAATTGACAGCATAGCATCCGGCTGCTGAAAGGAGAGAAGGATATTTATGAATTACTATCAATATTTTAAAAACACCGTTTTACGCCTTCCTTATAAGACAGCTGTTATATTTCAGGACCGGCATTATACCTACCGGGAGCTAGACGAACGAATCTGCCGTCTGGCCTCTGTCATGAAACAAAATCAGATTAAAAAAGGAAAACATGTTGGACTGATCTGCACAAATTGCAATGCCTGCATCGAAATCATCCTCGCAGCAGCCATGCTTGGAGCTGTTAGTGAGCAGTTCAACTGGCGCACCTCCCCGTCGGAGATGGCAGAGCTGATTCAGGATTCCTCCGCAGATCTAGTCTTTCTTACCGCGGATCTGCTGGAACGGTTCCATGCCCTCAATCTCACTGACAAGAAGGAACTCAACCTGATCGTGATCGGCGACACCAGCCAGGAGCTTCTCTCCTATGAAAGGCTTCTGGCGGCTGCCCCTGCCAATCTCCACACAGAGGAGCTTTCCTCCGATGATCCGCTTTTCGTCTTTTATACCAGCGGAACCACCTCAAAACCCAAACGGGTGCTCCTGTCCATCGGCAGCGTTCTTTATCACAACATGGCACTGCTTGCCGACATCGGATGGAGGGAAGATGACGTCCATCTTCACTACCTTCCTCTGTTTCATACTTCCTCTGGCGGTATCTACTGCACCCTGTTTACGGGCGGCACTGTGAGCCTGCAGGTTCGCTTTAACGCGGAGGATTGGATCCGGGCCGTAAAGGAACAGAACGTATCCTCCTGCGGCATGGTTCCCAATACCATCGCCTGGCTTACGGATCACCCAGAATTTTCCCACGAGAAGCTTCCATCCCTCCGATGGATGATCTACGCAGGCGCCCCTATGCCTCGCGACGTTCTCGAAAAAGCCATCCGCCGAATGGGCAGCATCTTTGTCCAGCTGTACGGGATGACGGAAATGTGTCCTTCCATCGCTATCCTTACACCCGCAGATCACCTGCGACTTCTAAATGAAAAGAAGGAACCGCTGCCCAATGGCCGGCCGCTATTCGGCTCGTTTCTCGCTGTTATGAATGAGGACGGGAGTCTCTGTCAACCCTACGCAACAGGCGAGATTGTTGTCCGCGGCCCACAAATGATGCTTGGCTATGAGGGACAGCCTGAACTCACTGCCAGCGTCATCAGAGATGGTTGGTACCACACTGGAGATCTCGGCTATCTAGATGAGCACCAATATCTATATCTCATCGGACGCAAAAACAGAATGATCATTTCTGGGGGAGAAAATATCTATCCCTCTCAGGTGGAAAGCTGCATCCGCTCCATGGGAGATATGATCGCTGACGTGGCGGTGCTCGGCATCCCTGATGACAAATGGGGAGAAGCTGTGGCGGCGGTCATCGCCCTTAAACCCGGCTATTCCTGCGATGAGGCCGAGGTCCTCCGATATTGCCAGGAGCATCTCCCAGACTACATGAAGCCGCGTTATCTTCGTTTTGTAGAGAAAATTCCTCATCTCGAAAGTGGGAAGGTCGAGTATAAACTTTTAAAATCCTTTTTCAGCCGCAGTGCTACTAAATCATAAACACCAAAAGGAGCATTTAAAATATGAATATATTAGTATGTGTCAAACAGGTTCCAGACACCACCGAAATCCGAATCGATCCTGTCACCAATACCCTGATCCGCGCCGGTGTACCCAGCATCGTCAATCCCTTTGACGCCTACGCTCTGGAGATGTCGCTTCGCCTAAAGGAAGCTGTGGGCGGAACGGTCATTGTTCTGTCCATGGGCCCGGAACAGGCCAAAAATGCATTAAAAGAGTGCCTGGCCATCGGCGCCGACAAGGCTTATCTCTGCAGCGACCGCGCATTCGGCGGCTCCGACACACTGGCGACCAGCTATATCCTGTCGAGAGCTATCAAGGCTCTGGAGGCAGCCAACGGAACTTTTGACGTGATCTTCTGCGGCAAACAGGCCATTGACGGCGATACGGCTCAGGTGGGACCTGAAATCGCGGAGCACTTACATATTCCGCAGGTCACCTACGCCGTAGAAACCTCTTTATGCGAAAACAGCATCCGGGTTAAGCGCGAAGTTGAGGATGGATTCGAGCTAGTTTCCGTCTCTTGTCCCTGCCTGATTACAGTTACGAAACCGAAATTTGATCCCCGCTACCCCACTATCCGAAGCAGAATGGCGGCCAACCGTGCCGAGATTCCAGTTCTCACCTCTGCAGACCTGGACATCGCTCTCTCCTATGCCGGATTGAAGGGTTCTCCCACCAAAGTGAGCAAAACCTTCACTCCGTCCCTCAAGCAAGGCGGCATACGCATCTCGGAGGAGACAGGTATCGGTTGTGCGAAGGAACTGGTCAGACTGCTGACAGAACGCAAGATTATTTGACGGAGGTGACAGCACTATGGCAAAGGATTTATGGGTATTCATCGAAACTGATTCTGAAGGAAACGCAAAGAACGCGGGACTCGAACTGCTGAATCCCGGCAAAAGTCTGGCGGCTGCTCAGGGCGGCCGGCTAACAGGTATTATCATCGGCTATCATGCCAATACCGCTGCCGAAGCTGCTATCGCCTATGGCGCCGATGCCTTAATTCTAGTGGAGGGCGAAGAATACAAACAATATACGACAGACGCTTACGCAAACGCTTTTTCTCAGCTCATAGAGAAGTATCATCCGGAGTCCATTCTCATTGGAGCGACAGTCAATGGACGCGATCTGGCGCCGAGAGTCGCCAGCCGGATAAAGACCGGCCTAACAGCTGACTGCACCTCTCTCGAATATGACGAGGAGAGCGGCAACATTGCTTGGACACGCCCCGCCTTCGGCGGCAACCTGATGGCTCGGATTCTGTGTCCAAACCACCGTCCTCAGATCGGAACCGTCCGCCCTGGGGTGTTCAAGAAAGCGGAGCCCGTCCTGAACCGCAAGGCCGAAATCATCCACGAGACGATCCACATCTCGGCAGAGGAAATCCGAACTCACATTCTCGAGACCATCCGCGAAACGGCCGGAGAACTGGTCAATCTGGAGGAGGCCGACGTCATCGTAGCCGGCGGACGGGGAATTGGAGGGCCAGAAGCCTTCAAAATGCTGAAGAAGCTGGCTGATGTTCTGGGCGGCGTTGTAGGATCATCCAGAGCCTGTGTTGATGCGGACTGGATTCCGCATGCCCATCAGGTAGGCCAGACCGGAAAAACCGTGGCTCCGACACTCTACATCGCCTGCGGCATCTCCGGTGCTATCCAACATCTAGCAGGAATGTCCGGATCAAAGGTCATCGTCGCAATCAACAAGGATCCCGATGCACCAATCTTCGACGTAGCTGATTATGGAATTGTAGGAGATGTACACGAGATCGTCCCAGCACTGACGGAAGAAATTAAGAAAATGAAAAACTAGATAAAGTTTCGATCTCTGACGCGCAGAGACTGGTAAGCAACATGCCCGCATAAAACAGGAACACCCTGTATGACAGAATCAGGTTTGTTCCTGTTTTATTTTGACTTACTTTTGTTTATTTGAAAACAGGATTCCGGAACTTATTTCCGTGGGACTTGAAAATTTTCCCCAAATCCAATAGAATGATTTCGAAGATGCCCTGCAGAGCTGCTCCACCGATTATAATAAGAGGAAAAATACCGCAAAGCCCGTATCAAACACGGGTTCTGCGGTATTCTTGTCAAGTTAGTTACAAATTATTATAATCTTCTTTTTAGACGATAGGAAAGCGAAAAACTGCGCTTACATCCCCATCTGCTTTGCAACCTCAGCCGCAAAGTCCTCGTTCTTCTTCTC
>DVLJ01000049.1 GCA_018715565.1 Candidatus Ventrimonas merdavium | reverse complement strand
TTTTGTCTGCTTTCTCATAATGAATGCACTCTCCTTTTTCTTTTTTGAAATTCTTTTCAAAATTCCTAAATTGCATTACGAGGTAATTATACTTCCTATAAGGTAAATTATTGGGAGGGTGCAGAAGTGGAGAAGAGAGGGGAAAAACAGGCAGAATCTCAATAGAAAACCGCACAGAAAAATACTGCACAGAAAAATACCGCACAGCTTCCTTCCGTAAGAAACCTGTGCGGCATGTAACTACATCCCGTATATGTTTGACTGTTTGCAAAAAAGCGTCTAGCTCTTTGAGCCGTATCCCCAGCGGGCCCTACCGCATGATCCGGAGCTTCCTGGCCAGTCTTAAGATCCTTACGCCAAACGGCATATCCGGCAGTTCTTCTGCCGTGACGGCCCCGGTCCGGATGATGAGGACGGCATAGAGGATCATGGCCAGGGGCACGCTGATCAGGATACCCAGCTGATACCGCTGGGTCACGGCTGTTACGGCGGTGCACACTGCCCAGGCGGCCGCGCCCATGATGCCGGCGGATGCCAGCGGAAGCAGGAAGGTGGTCTTGACTTCCTGATGGTAGTGTAAGGTTTTGCCGATGGCGTGCCAGTTCAGGACACATACCACCAGGGCAAAGGTGACATTTCCGATGACCAGCCCGTAAACGCCCATGTTGAAATGCTCCAGCAGCACATATACCAGCGCCACATGGAGGATCAGGGAAATGGCGGAGTGGGTGACGGATTTGCGCATCAGATCGACGCCCTGGAGTACGCCGTTGGTCACGGTGGACAGGGAGAAGAAGATGACCGCGGGAGCGCCGATCGTCAGAAGGCTGGCGGCCAGCGGGGAGGCGTCGTTGAAGATCAGCCGCATGATCGGGCCGGCCAGGACGCCCATGCCCACCGCGCAGGGGATGGCGATCAGCATATTGAATTTGATAGTCAGGCGGATCTTGTGCTGGACCGCCTGGTGGTCATACTGGGCCCGGGATGCTACGATGCTGGGGATCATCGACGTGCCCAGGGAGGTGGCGATCGCCACCGGCACATTGGTCAGAAGCCGGTACTCGCCGCTGTAGACGCCCAGCAGGGACATCCGTTCCTTTTCGCTCAGTCCCTTCGCGCCCATGAGCTGGCCGAACAGAGAGTTGTCTACGGAGCCGCTCAGCTGGTAGACGAACTGGCTCAGCACAATGGGGGTCAGCGTCATCAGCAGGGCGATGAACACGTTCCGCCAGGACTCGGCGGCAATGGCCTGCTCCTGCTGGTACAGGGCGGCCCGCTCGCCGCGGCGGCGGAACATCAGAAAGGCCAGGTAGAACAGGGCGGCTAAGGCGCCGATGGTCGTGCCCAGAGTCCCGCCTGCCGCGCCGTAGGACGCAGGCACCGCGGCGGCGGCGAACCAGCGCAGGAACAGGTAGGAGCCCAGGATGCTGACAGCCGCATGGACGATCTGTTCGATCACCTGGGAAATGGAGGTCGGCACCATGTTGCCGAATCCCTGGAAATATCCCCGCATGATCCCCATCACAGAGAAGATCAGGACGGTGGGCGCCATCACTGCCAGCGGAAGGGCGCTTCCCGGGCTGTTGAAGATCGTACTGGTGATCCAGCGGGAGCCGAACAGCAGGATCAGGGTCATGATGGACCCTACGGTCACGCCAAAGGCAAGGCCGCACAGATAGACCCGCCGGGCGTCCTGGTATTGTCCCCGGATGCGCCGGGCCGCGATCAGCTTGGAAATAGCCAGCGGCAGGCTGTAGGAGGACAGGATCAGGCCAATGTTGTAGATCTCATAGGCTGTGTTGTAATAGCCGATCCCTTCCAGCCCCAGGATCCGGGTCATGGGGACCTTGTAGAATAGCCCGATCAGACGGACGATGATTCCGGCCGCGGCCAGGATGCTTCCCTGGAACAGAAAATCGCCGGCGTCCCGGGAGCCGTTATTTCCATGGTGTTTGTGATCTGTCATGAATCAATCTCCTCATATGTAGCGTGGGTATCCAGTGCCTGGTACCGGCAGTCCTGGATGGAGTCCTGCTTTCCTGTCCGGCAATAGTATGGGCCGGAAGTCTGGTTTCTATTATAACGCAGCGAAAGTCCGATGGCAAGGGCAGGCTTTCCCCAAAGCAGCCGCAAGACTATGGCATTTCCGAGCGGTTTCTGGTACAATGAGGATATTGGCCGGAAAACGGCGGCAAGAGAAAGTGAAGGAGGCGGATGCGCGATGAAGAAGATTGGGTTTATTGGCGTTGGCATCATGGGGAAATCGATGGTGCGCAACTTGATGAAGGCGGGATACGAGGTGGCGATCTACACTCGGACCAAGGCAAAGGTGGAGGATGTGATCGCAGAGGGAGCGATCTGGCGGGATACGGTGAAGGACTGTGTGCAGGATAGGGAGGCGGTCATTACGATCGTAGGATATCCCAAGGACGTGGAGGAAGTGTATTTTGGGGAGCAGGGGATCCTGGCGAATACGCCGACGGGAGGCTATGTGATCGATATGACCACCAGCAGCCCGAAGCTGGCGGTGCGCATCTATCAGGCGGCGAAGGAGGCCGGGCTTTCCGCGATCGACGCTCCGGTGACCGGCGGCGACGGCGGCGCGAAGGCGGGGACCCTGACGATCCTGGCAGGAGGCGACCGGGAGGCATTTGACACCTGTCTGCCGGTGTTCCAGGCGATTGGCAAGAACATCAATTACGAGGGCAAGGCGGGCAATGGCCAGCACACCAAGATGTGCAACCAGATCGCCCTGGCGGGAGCCCTTTCCGGAGCATGCGAGGCCCTGGCATACGCCCGGGCGGTAGGGCTGGACGCCCAGACTATGCTGGACTCCATTTCCACGGGAGCGGCGGGGAGCGCCCAGATGTCCAACGTGCTGCCGCGGGTGCTGAAGGACGACTATGCGCCGGGATTTTTCATCAAGCATTTTATCAAAGACATGAAGCTGGCGGATGAGGAGGCCCTGGAGGCTTCTGTCCGTTTGGGCGTGCTGGAGCAGGTGCTTTCTATGTATGAGAAATTGGCGGCCGACGGAAAAGAAGATCTGGGCACCCAGGCTCTGATCCAGTATTATGAGTAGAGCCAGTACCAGGGGCAGCCGGATCCGCCGGCTGGCGGCGTGGCTGGCGCTTACGCTGGCTATCCTGCTCATGGCGGCGGGCTGTGCGCCGGTGGCAGATACCGGGGGCGGACAAGGGACGGAGATAACAGAATCTCTGGACGCCCCAGCCATCATGGACGAGCACGGGTCGTATACCTCCAAGGAAGATGTGGCGCAATACCTTCATCTCTACGGCCATCTGCCGGATAATTATCTGACCAAGGCAGAGGCGGAGGCTCTGGGATGGGACAGCCGGGAAGGCAATCTGTGGGAGGTGGCCCCCGGTGCCAGCATTGGGGGGAGCCGGTTCGGCAACTATGAGGAGCAGCTCCCGGTCCAAAAGGGCCGCCAGTATTATGAATGTGATGTGGATTACCAGGGAGGATACCGGAACGCAAAGCGGATCGTGTATTCCAGCGACGGGCTTATTTTCTATACGGAAGACCATTATGAGACCTTTGAGCAGCTGTATTAGAAGGTTGGGGCCAGACGCTTTATCGGGAGGGCGGCCCCAGGCTGCGGGGGATCGATCGAACACGAGGGACGGACATGAAGACGATACTGCTTGATTTTAATGTGACAGAGACGCCGGAGCAGGTGCAGGCGTATCTGGCTCTGACGATGGAGTTCCCGGAGCATTATGGGAACAATCTGGACGCGCTCTACGATATGCTGACAGAGGAACGGGAGGACCGCTGCGTGGGATTTTTCCCAGGCAGGCCGGACCGGCCGGTCAGCCCCTATCTGGAAAAGGTAAAGCGGGTCTTTGCCGACGCGGCCAGAGAGAATCCCCATCTGGGAGTGATATTTTCGGAGTTGGAAGACAATTATGAGGAAGAATAAAAAGACGGAGCAGGCCGTGTGGATGCTCCAGACGAAAAAAGCGGACTTTTCCGGGATCGCCGGGCGGTTCGGGATCAGTCCGGTGACGGCGCGGATCATCCGCAACCGGGACGTGGTGGGAGACGAGGCGATCCGCCGGTATCTGACCGGCACGCCAAAGGATCTGTACGATCCCCATTTGCTGAAAGGCGCGGATCAGGCGGCGGCCCTCCTGCTGGAGAAGATCCGGGCTGGGAAACGGATCCGGATCGTGGGGGATTATGATATTGATGGCGTGTGCTCCACGTATCTGCTGTACCAGGGGATCTCCCGGTGCGGCGGGCAGGTGGATCATCAGATCCCGGAGCGGATCAAGGACGGGTTTGGCATCAATGAGTCGATCATCGAGAAGGCGAAGGCCGACGGCATTGACACCATCATCACCTGCGACAACGGCATTGCCGCCCTGGAGCAGATTGCCGCAGCCAAGGACCTGGGCATGACGGTGATCGTTACGGATCATCATGAGGTGGTACGGGACGAGGCGGGAGTCCAGAAGCTCCCCCCGGCGGATGTGGTGGTGAACCCGAAGCAGGACGGCTGCGGCTATCCCTTCCGGCAGATCTGCGGCGGCGTGGTGGCTTATAAGCTGGTGCAGGTGCTGTATGAGCGGTGCGGCATTCCCAAGGCTGAGTGGGAGGGGATGCTGGAGTTTGCGGCTATTGCGACTGTGGGCGACGTGATGCCGCTGCAGGATGAGAACCGGATCCTGGTCCGCTGGGGGCTCCGGCAGATGCCGCAGACCCGCAGCCTTGGCCTGCGGGCGCTGGTGGAAGCCTGCGGTCTGGATATCCGGGAGCTGACGGCTTATCATATCGGATTTGTGGTAGGGCCGTGCTTAAATGCCAGCGGCCGCCTGCAGACGGCAAAGCTGGCCCTGGAGCTTTTGCTGTGCGGGGATGCGGACCAGGCGGCTGAGATGGCCGCGCAGCTGACAGAGCTGAACGAGGAGCGGAAGTCCATGACCCAGGAGGGGGTGGAACTGGCTCTGGCTCAGGTGGAGGAACGGTATGCGGACGATTCCATCCTGGTGATCTATCTGCCGGACTGCCATGAATCTCTGGCCGGGATCATTGCCGGGCGGGTGCGGGAGGCCTGGAATAAACCGGCGCTGGTACTGACCCGGGCGGCAGAGACGGCGGAAACCGGTACGAATGCGGCGGAAACTGGCGGGAATGCCGCGGGAGCCGGGGCGGACAGCCGGGCTTTCGCGCCGGAGCCGCTGGTGAAGGGCTCTGCCCGGTCCATCGAAGCTTATCATATGTACCAGGGTCTGTGCGGCGTCCAGGATCTGCTGTTAAAATTCGGCGGACATCCTATGGCGGCGGGATTTACCCTGCGGGAGGCGGATGTGGAGGAATTCCGGCGGAGGCTGAACGCCCAGGCGGACTTAAAGCCGGAGGATTTTATCCCAAAGGTCTGGATCGACGTGGCCATGCCCATTTCTTACATATCCGAAGCGCTGGTGCAGGAGCTAAAGCAGCTGGAGCCCTTCGGCCAGGGCAATGAAAAGCCTCAGTTTGCCCAGAAGGGTCTGACGATCCGCAGCGCGCGGGTCCTGGGCAAAAACCGGAACGCGGTCAAGCTGGCCCTGCTTTCCCCGGAGGGGCTTTGCATGGACGGCATGTTGTTCACGGAGGGGGACCGGTTCCTGGAGGAGATGGAAGGGCACCGCACCATCGATGTGGTGTATTATCCGGATATCAATGAATATAACGGGCGGCGGTCCCTGCAGATCGTGATCCGGGAGTACAAGCTGCATCCGTGACAGGCGGGAAACGGGCGCGGCCTGGGAGGAAGCTTCTTGGGAGGGAAACTGCCTGGGAGGGAGCTTCCTGAGAAGGAGCTGTTGGGGCGAAGCGGCTGGGGCGGCGCAAGATGCAGCCGGAAGAAAGGAGAAGAGGATGGAACAGATTCGAGTGGCGCTGGTAGGATTGGGCGGCATGGGGCGGAAATATGCCGAGCTTTTGGCAGAGGAACAGACGGGCGGTCTGGTCCTGCAGGGCGTGTGCTGCCGGAACCGGGAGGGGCAGGAGCTGGTGAGGAGCCGGTATCCCTGGGCGTCTCTGTACCGGGATGTGGAGGAGATGGTTTCCCGGGCGGAGGAGTATGACGCGGTGCTGATCGCCACGCCCCACAATACCCACGTGGAGATCGGAAAACAGGCCTTTGTTTGTGGAAAACATGTGTTTTGCGAGAAACCTTTGGGGATAAGCGGGGCGGAGGTGCGGACGCTACTGGAGGCGAAGCGGCCGGAGACGGCCTTTGCGGTAATGTTCAATAACCGGGCCCTTCCAGCATTCAGGAAGGCGAAGGAGCTGCTGGACCAGAAGGCGGTCGGCCGGGTCACCCGGGCTGTCTGGATCTGCAACAACTGGTTCCGTTCCCCGGCGTACCACAGGAGCGCGCCCTGGCGGAGCAGCTGGAATGGGGAGCAGGGCGGCCTGCTGATCAACCAATGCCAGCATTATCTGGATATCTGGCAGTGGCTGTTCGGGATGCCGGACGTGATCGACGCAGACCTGGATTTTGGGAAATACAATGATTTCCAGGTGGAGGACGGAGCGGACGTGCGCTTGCTGTACCATGGGCCGAAGCCGGCCTTCCGGGGGACGCTGATCAGCGCCAGCGGCGAGCATCCGGGGGTGAACCGGCTGGAGATCTGGGGCGATAAGGGGCGGCTCACAGTAGAAGACGGAGCCAGGGTGGCCTTGGAGAGAAATGTGCCGGACATCGGGACATTTAACCGGACGAACCAGGAAATCTTCGGCCAGCCGGGCCATGAGACGGTCCCGATCGAGCTGGAGACGGAGGAGAACACCTACTTGGCGATGTTCCGCAATTTCGCCGAGCACTTGCAAAGCGGAGCGCCTTTGATCGCGCCGGGGGAGGAGGGGCTGAGATCCATCCTGCTGACCAACGGGGCGTATCTGTCGGCCTGGACCGGGGAGAAGGTGGCATTTCCCATGGACGAGGAACGGTATGAGCGCCTGCTGGCGGAGCGGCGGGCAAGGGAGACGGCGCTCCCGCCAGGATTTCTTGACATCCGCCATTGTTCCATATTATAATCAAACTTAATTTATCATCTCATAGGAGAGAAGGAGGACAGGCATGGTTAATGAGGTAATGAAACTGATCGCGGAATATGACCCGGAGGTGGGAAGCGCCATCGAAGCAGAGGCGGCCCGCCAGAGACAGAACCTGGAGCTGATCGCATCGGAGAATATTGTGTCCGAGCCGGTGATGATGGCGATGGCCACGGTATTGACCAACAAATACGCGGAGGGCTATTCCGGCAAGCGGTACTACGGCGGATGCCAGTGCGTGGATGTAGTGGAGACCCTGGCGATTGAGCGGGCGAAGAAGCTGTTTGGCTGTGATTATGCCAACGTGCAGCCCCATTCCGGAGCCCAGGCCAATATGGCGGTATTTGTGGCGATGTTAAAGCCCGGCGATACGGTGCTGAGCATGAGCCTGGATCACGGCGGCCACCTGTCCCACGGAAGCCCTGTGAACTTCTCCGGCATGTATTTCCACATCGTGCCCTATGGGGTGAATGACCAGGGATTTATCGACTATGACGAGGTAGAGCGTCTGGCGGTGGAGAACAAGCCGAAGATGATCCTGGCCGGCGCCAGCGCCTATGCAAGGACCATTGATTTCAAGCGGTTCCGGGAGATCGCGGATAAGGTAGGAGCCTATCTGATGGTGGATATGGCCCACATTGCCGGCCTGGTGGCGGCGGGCGAGCATCCCAGCCCCATCCCCTACGCGGACGTGGTGACCACCACCACTCACAAGACCCTGCGGGGGCCCAGAGGCGGCATGATCCTGGCCAATCAGGAGGCCGCAGATAAATTTAACTTTAACAAGGCCATTTTCCCGGGAACCCAGGGCGGTCCCCTGGAGCATGTGATCGCGGCCAAGGCAGTGTGCTTCGGCGAGGCGTTAAAGCCGGAGTTTAAAGACTACCAGAAGCAGGTGAGGAAGAATGCGGCGGCTCTGGCCGAGGCGCTGATGGAGAAAGGCTTCAAGCTGGTATCCGGCGGCACGGACAACCATCTGATGCTGGTGGATCTAAGCGATCTGGAGGTCAGCGGCAAGGAACTGCAGCGCCGCTGCGACGAGGTGTTCATCACCCTGAACAAGAACACGGTGCCCAACGATCCCAGAAGCCCGTTCGTGACCTCCGGCGTCCGCATCGGCACTCCGGCCATTACCTCCCGGGGACTGAAAGAGGCGGATATGCCGAAGATCGCCGAGTGCATCTGGCTGGCTGCTACGGATTTTGAGAACCAGGCGGATTATATCCGGGCGGAAGTGACGAAGCTGTGTGAGAAGTATCCCATCTATTAAGAATGGTTGAAAGATGGAATGATATGAGGGATCCTCATATAGGAACATCGTTTTGAAAAAAGAGAAGAACGAAAAAGATACCGGACGGAACGGGGGCGGTTTACGCACTGGTCCGTCCGGTATTTCTATATTCCGGGGGAAGGGGATTTATGTCAGTACCCTTACCCTCGTTTCCGGAAATCTGTTTCTCCAAATCTGTCTGGCCGTCTGGCCGCATCACTTTACATTCCCTCCAGATCCCCTGAAAAACTTTACATGGATTTAACAGAGGCCTCCTTTTGGATTTTACATAAGGATTTTACAATACCGTTGTGATCAGAAAACAGGAAGTCACCAGGGCAAGGCGACGTGCCCTTCTGATGATAGATGGTTGATGACAATTGACAACAACAAAACCAAGCAAGAACAAGATCCTGAAAAGGCAGGAGAGCAAAAAGGAGAGTAAAGCATTATGAAAAAGACACTGGCAGTATTATTGGCAATGGGTATGACGGCAATGAGCCTGGCTGGATGCGGTTCTTCCGCACAGGAGACCACCGCGGCAACGACTGCGGCTACCGAGGCATCTGCGGAGCAGGAGTACGCAGGAAGCAGTGAGGAAGCGGACACCGCAGCGGAGGCGGAAAACGCAGACAGCGCGGCCAGCGGCATGACCGGTTCCATCACGGTAGTATCCCGTGAGGACGGTTCTGGTACCCGGGGCGCGTTCGTAGAGCTGTTCGGCATTGACGCAGACGGCGAGGACAACACCACCGAGGATGCGGAGATCACCAACAGCACGGCGGTTATGATGACCACCATCGCAGGCAATGCACAGGCTATCGGCTACATTTCCCTGGGTTCCTTAAATGACACCGTAAAGGCAGTGAGCATTGACGGCGCTGAGGCAACTGTAGAGAATATCCAGTCTGGAACCTACAAGGTATCCCGTCCGTTCAATATCGCTACCGGCGCAGAGGTATCTGAGGTGGCGCAGGACTTCATCAACTTTATCATGAGCGATGAGGGCCAGGCCGTAGTTGCGGACAACGGCTACATCAGCCAGGAGAGCACCGGCGCTTATACGCCCTCTGGCTTAAGCGGCAAGGTAGTTGCGGCAGGTTCCTCCTCTGTAGCACCGGTTATGGAGAAGATCAAAGAGGCTTATGAGACCCTGAACCCGGATGTGACCGTAGAGGTACAGCAGTCTGATTCTACCACCGGCATGACCTCCGCTATCGAAGGCGTGTGCGACATCGGCATGGCGTCCAGAGAGTTAAAGGACAGCGAGCTGTCTGCTGGTTTAACACCCACTGTGATCGCCACCGATGGGATCGCCGTGATCGTAAACCAGGAGAACCCGGTAAGCGAGCTGACCAGCGAGAACGTAAAAGCGATCTTCACCGGCGAAGTGACCGAGTGGGAGGCGCTGAACTAAGGCAGCAGCGGGCAGCACATTCTTACGCCGCAAACACCAGGTGTTTGCGGCTATCTGTGAATGGTAACGCAAAACACTTTTGGTGAAGAAAGAGTAGGAGTGTATATGAGAAATGTCAAAGAAAAGGGCATGCATCTGGTGTTTCTGATCTCAGCCTGTGCGTCGATCCTGGCGGTGGTGATCATCTGCCTGTTTTTGTTTGCCAACGGCATCCCGGCCATCGGCAAGATCGGCGCCCTGGATTTCCTGCTGGGGCAGAAATGGAAGCCGGGCAATGACATTTACGGGATCCTCCCCATGATCCTGGGGAGCATCTATGTGACGGCCGGGGCGATCGTGGTGGGCGTGCCTATCGGGATCCTGACGGCGGTATTCTTGTCCAAGTTCTGTCCGCGGAACATCTACCGGTTCGTAAAACCGGCCATTGACCTGCTGGCGGGTATCCCGTCGGTGGTGTACGGCTTCTTCGGCATGGTGGTGATCGTGCCGGTGATGTCCCAGCTGTTCGGCGGCAGCGGAAAAAGCATGGCTACGGCTTCGGTACTGCTGGGCATCATGATCCTGCCTACCATCATCGGCGTGTCGGAATCGGCTATCAATGCGGTTCCCTCCAGCTACTATGAGGGAGCCCTAGCACTGGGGGCCAGCCATGAGCGGAGCGTGTTTTTCGCCACGCTCCCGGCAGCAAAATCCGGTATTCTGGCAGGGGTGATCCTGGGGGTAGGCCGGGCCATCGGCGAGACTATGGCGGTCATCATGGTGGCGGGCAACCAGGCCCGTATGCCGAAAGGCCTGTTTGAGGGCGTGCGCACCATGACGGCGAACATTGTCCTGGAAATGGGATATGCCACGGACCTGCACCGGGAGGCGCTGATCGCCACGGCGGTGGTGCTGTTCGTGTTCATCCTGCTGATCAATCTGTCGTTTTCCATTCTGAGCAGAAAGGCGGAAGCATAAATGGAGGCATATATGGAAAAGAAAGAACTGTCAGAGCAGCCGATCAACCGGCAGACGGTGGTACAGCGGCTCCGGTCTTACCGGCGCAGCCCATTGTCATTGCTGCTGCTGATCCTGGTGTCCCTGTCTGCCCTGCTGACTCTGCTGACGCTGTTGTTTTTGATCGCGTATATCCTGGTAAAGGGCGTGCCTTATCTGACGCCGTCCCTGTTTGCCTGGGAATATAACAGTGAAAATGTATCCCTGATGCCGGCCCTGATCAATACGGTGGTGATGACGGGGCTTGCCCTGGTCATTGCCGGGCCTTTGGGCATCTTTGCGGCGATCTACCTGGTAGAATACGCCAAACGGGGCAACCGTCTGGTGAAGATCGTGCGGGTGACGGCGGAGACCCTGTCGGGGATCCCCTCCATCGTCTATGGTCTGTTTGGATTCCTGCTGTTTGCGGTGACGTTAGGCTGGTCCTACACGATCCTGGGCGGCGCCCTGACCCTGGCCATCATGATCCTGCCTTTGATCATGCGGACTACGGAGGAAGCCTTAAAATCCGTTCCCGATTCTTACCGGGAGGGCAGCTTCGGCCTGGGAGCAGGCCGTCTGCGGACGGTATTCCGAATCGTTTTGCCGTCTGCGGTGCCTGGCATCCTGGCAGGGATCATCCTGGCGGTAGGCCGGATCGTCGGCGAGACGGCGGCTTTGATGTATACGGCCGGTACGGTAGCCGGGATCCCGGACAGCGTGATGAACTCCGGGCGGACCCTGGCGGTGCATATGTATGTGCTGACCAACGAGGGCCTGTATGTGAACCAGTCTTACGCCACGGCGGTGGTGCTGCTGGTGATCGTGGTATGCATCAACGCTCTTTCCGGCTTCATTGCCCGGAAGGTGGCAAGCAAGAGCCAGTAAGGCGCAGGCGGGGCTGGCAGTTGACGGCGCAGAAGCGAAAGCGACAGCGGCCGGCGGGCAGCCTGCCCGGTGCTGCCGGCTGAAATAGGCAGGAGCAGGAACGGAACCAACGAAAGTGCAAAGAGGGAAGAAATGGATAAACTGAACATCAAAAACATGGAGTTATATTACGGCGATTTTAAGGCCTTAAAGGGGATCAACCTGGATATCCCGGCCAATGAGATCACGGCCTTTATCGGGCCGTCCGGCTGCGGCAAATCCACCCTGTTAAAGTCCTTGAACCGCATGAATGACCTGGTGGAGGGATGCAAGATCACGGGAAGCATCCTGCTGGACGGGGAAGATATTTACGGAAATATGGATATCAACCTGCTGCGGAAGCGGGTGGGCATGGTGTTCCAGAAGCCGAACCCGTTCCCCATGAGCGTGTACGACAACATTGCCTTTGGACCCCGGACCCACGGGATCCGGTCCAAGGTGCAGCTGGATGATATCGTGGAGCGTTCCCTGCGGAACGCGGCGATCTGGGATGAGCTAAAAGACCGTCTGAAAAAGAGCGCCCTGGGCCTGTCCGGCGGGCAGCAGCAGAGGCTGTGCATCGCCCGGGCTTTGGCGGTCCAGCCGGAGGTGCTCCTGATGGATGAGCCTACTTCGGCCCTGGATCCCATCTCCACCTCCAAGATAGAAGACCTTGCTGTGGAACTGAAAAAGGATTATACTATCGTTATGGTGACCCACAACATGCAGCAGGCGGCGCGTATCTCCGATAAAACCGCATTCTTCCTGTTGGGAGAAGTGATCGAGTTCGGAGAGACGGAGCAGATCTTCTCCATGCCGAAACAGAAACAGACGGAAGATTACATTACGGGGAGGTTTGGCTGATATGCGCAATCGGTTTGACGAGCAGCTGGAGCTGCTGAATGTGGAGCTTATCCGCATGGGCGCCCTGTGCGAGGACGCGATCTCTTATGCGAGCAGGACGCTGATGGGAGAGGGGGATTTTTCCGAGGACGTGTATACCACGGACCGGGAGATCGACCAGAAAGAGCGGGATATCGAGAACCTGTGCATGCGGCTTTTGCTGCAGCAGCAGCCGGTGGCCCGGGATCTGCGGCAGGTGTCCTCTGCCCTGAAGATGATCTCCGACATGGAGCGCATCGGCGATCAGGCGTCGGATATCGCGGAGATCTGCAGCTTTATCAAGGATCATACAGAGGAGCTAGACAGCCGTCTCCACATCCGGGATATGGCGGAGGCTACCATGAAGATGGTGACCCAGAGCATTGATTCTTATGTGAAGCGGGATCTGAACATTGTCCGGGAAGTGGTCCAGTACGACGACGTGGTGGACGATCTGTTCGGGAAGGTGAAGGCGGAGCTGATCGGCCTGCTGAGCCAGGGAAACCCGGATGAGGAGTGGGGAGAATTCTGCATTGATATGCTGATGATCGCCAAGTATTTTGAGCGGATCGGAGACCATGCCACGAATATCGCCGAATGGGTAGAATATTCTATGACTGGGGTCCATGGAGACTGAACCTGCATGCGCCTGACGGCGGCGGATATTCATAGAAAATCTGCATGCGCCCGGCGGGCAGACATACCACTACCCAGGAAAGTCTGGCGGGCGCATTTGGCATCCCAGAATACATGCCGCCTATTCGGCGGCGGATATTCATAGAAAAAGGAGAACAACATGATCTATCTCGTTGAAGACGATAACAGTATCCGGGAGCTGGTGATCTACACTCTGCAGACGACCGGATTTCCGGCAAAGGGCTTTGCCTGCGCCGCGGATTTCTGGGAAGAGATGAAAAAGGAGCTGCCGTCTCTGGTGCTGCTGGATATCATGCTTCCCGACGAGGATGGGCTGAGCATCCTGCGGAAGATCCGGGAGTCCAGCCAGACGGCCCGGCTGCCAGTCATGATGGTGACGGCGAAGGGAACGGAGTATGATAAGGTGCTGGGGTTAGACAGCGGCGCGGACGATTATATCCCCAAGCCCTTTGGGATGATGGAGCTGGTATCCCGGGTGCGCGCCCTGCTGCGCCGGGCTGAGCCGGAGAAAAAGAGCGGCGTCCATGAGCTGGGGCCGATTGTGGTAGATTCGGTGAAGCATACGGTGAAGGTGAACGGCGAGCCGGTGACGCTGACGTTTAAAGAGTTTGAACTGCTGTGCTATCTGATGGAGAATGAAGGCATTGTCCTGACCCGGGATCAGCTGCTGTCCAAGATCTGGGGGTATGATTTTGACGGAGAGACCAGGACGGTGGATGTGCATATCCGGACTCTGCGGCAGAAGCTGGGGACAGCCAGCAATTATATTGAGACCATCCGCGGCGTGGGCTATAAGATGGAGGAGATCGGATGAAGCGGAAAATATACTGGAACATGTGCCTGGTGGCCCTGTTTTCCATGATCGTGGGCACTCTGGTGACTACCTGGCTGCTGTGCCAGGATCTGCAGCAGCAGATGCAGCGGTCGGTGATGACGGAGGTCCGTTATCTGGAGGCGGCTATCGAAGTAGGCGGTCAGGATTATCTGGATAAGCTGGCCAGCCGGGGAGACGGCAACCTGGTGAACCGGATCACGTGGATCCAGGCAGACGGGACGGTGCTGTATGACAGCTATGCGGACAGAGAGAGCCTGGAGAACCATGGTGCCCGGCCGGAGGTGAAGGAAGCCCTGGAGAAGGGCCGGGGAGAGAGCGTCCGCACATCGGACACCCTGGCAGAACAGACTTATTATTATGCCAGCCGGCTGGAGGACGGCACGGTGATCCGGGTAGCGAGCACCACCCGGAGCGGCCTGGCGACGATGATCCATACCATTCCCTGGATGGTGGTGATGGCCGTGGCGATTTTTGGCGCGACTATGCTGGTGGCGGATGTGCAGACCAAGCGGATCGTGGCGCCGATCAATAACCTGGATCCGGACGCGCCTCAGGCGGAGGATGTATACGACGAGCTGTCGCCTCTGGTCCGCCGGCTGGAGCGGCAGAAGGATACGATCAAACAGCAGATGGAAACGCTGCGGGAGAAGCAGGAGGAATTTACCGCGATCACAGAGAACATGCGGGAGGGGTTCATCATTGTGGACAGCAAAGCAGACGTGATCTCTTACAATTCCAGCGCCGCCCGGATCCTGGGATCGGACTGGAACGGGACAGGAGCCAATGTGAATGTACTCAGCTTAAACCGCTCGGCCAGCTTCCGGCAGGTGGTGGACGAGGCCTTGAGCGGACGGCACAGTGAGCAGGTCCTGGACTTAAATGGACGGCATTATCAGATCATCGCCAACCCGGTAGTGGAATCCGGCGACAAGTGGGGCGCTGTGGTAGTGATCCTGGATGTGACGGAACAGCAGAACCGGGAAGAGCTGCGCCGGGAATTTACGGCCAATGTCTCCCATGAGCTGAAGACGCCGCTCACCTCCATCTCCGGCTACGCGGAGATCATGAAGAGCGGTCTGGTGCAGGCCGCGGACATGGGCCGGTTTTCGGAAAAGATCTATATGGAGGCCCAGCGCCTGATCACCCTGGTGGGGGATATCATCAAGCTGTCCCAGCTGGATGAGGAAAAGGTCGGTGAAGAAAAGTCTGCGGTGGATCTGTACCATATCGCCGGCGCGGTGGTGGAGCGGATGAAGGATGTGGCCGCTAAGGCCCGTGTGTCTCTGGATATCGCCGGACATTCTGTGGTGGTCCAGGGGGCGGAGCAGATCCTGGATGAGATGATCTTCAACCTCTGCGACAACGCGATCAAGTACAACCGCCCCTACGGCGAGGTCCATGTGACCGTGGGCGTGGAGGACGGCCATCCGGTGCTGACCGTGGCCGACACCGGCATCGGCATCCCGGAGGAGGATAAGGACCGGATCTTCGAGCGGTTCTACCGGGTGGATAAAAGCCATTCCAAGCAGATCGGCGGCACCGGCCTGGGACTGTCCATCGTGAAGCACGGCGCGATCTATCATAAGGCGCGGGTAGAGATGGAGAGTACCCTGGGAAAGGGAACCACGGTGCGGGTGGTTTTTTAAGAAGGGGCGAAGGCCAGGGGATAGAATTGGAGATTGGAAGATGAGGATGGGGGAGCCTTTTGCGGAAGGCTCTCCCTATTTGATTTGTGCGCCTGGCGGCGCACGTTTCTTAAGGGTGCGAGTCCCAAATCCACCCGGTAGTGGGAAGGATATAGCCGAAGGCAAGGGTGTCCATCGTGAGGTGGAATCTGAAGGAAGCCGGATGTGGGGAACA
>DVLJ01000048.1 GCA_018715565.1 Candidatus Ventrimonas merdavium | reverse complement strand
ACTTCCGATTTTTCCTGGCTTCGGTCACTGCTTCCTCCAGTTCCTGCACAAACGGGTCCTCTGTCACCGTCCCGGCTACATAATCCAGGAACGCTTTTAAGCTGCTGCTTACATCATCCATCGTCCCTTTTGCGTTTAAAAAGATCCGTACCGCTCCATCCTGGATCGTGATCTTCGGATCTTCCTCGCAGGCTCCCGCAAAGGTATACCTGTGCCGTCCTGTCTCATACAGGTCAAAGGGGCAGATAAAAATGATTCATGACTTTTGGGGATCCCCATGTTTCTTACTTATACTATTCCAGATACTGCGCTACTTCCTCCGCGGTCAGTCCATACCGCTTCTGAAGAGACTCCCGGATCTGGTCTTGGCTGATATGGAAGTCACTGAGGGTGGCGATCATCATCTTGATGCCCTGCTCTCGGCCTTGCTCGCGCCCTAGCTCCAGACCTTCTTCCAAGCCCTGCTCGCGCCCCAGTTTCAATCCTTCTTCCCGGCCTTTTTCCAGATTATCCTGATCTCGCATCAACAGCGTCATATATTCGTGCCTCCACTTCCGATTTTTCCTGGCTTCGGTCACTGCTTCCTCCAGTTCCTGCACAAACGGGTCCTCTGTCACCGTCCCGGCCACATAATCCAGAAACGCTTTTAAGCTGCTGCTTACATCATTCATCGTCCCTTTTGCGTTTAAAAAGATCCGCACCGCTCCATCCTGGATCTTGACCTCCGGATCCTCCTCGCAGGCTCCCGCAAAGGTATACCTGTGCCGCCCCGTCTCATACAGGTCAAAGGGACAGATAAAAATGATATAGGTGTCATTCAGATAGCGGTAGGTCAGTCCCTTTTCCAACAGCTGCAGGTCGATCATCCCCTGGTAATACCGGCTTCGCCTCGGCAGCTCCTTGGTATCTGCCATCTGCATCTCGATGCTGTAAACCCGGTCCGTCTCATCCCGGACATACACGTCCAGCCGCACGCTCCGGGCGTCCCGGTCCTCATCGATGGTCTTCTGGGTCTCAATCACCTCGATGTGCGCGATGTCCAGCTCCGGCAGGATCCGCTGCAAAAGCTTCCTGCACAGTCCCGGCCTGCTCCGCATCACTTTCCCAAACAGGAAATCGTTGGAAATCCTGATCTGTTCCCACCGCTGCTCCATCCCGACAGCATGATCTCCAAAGCTTCTGGTCTCGTTCCCCATGAGCTCTCATCCTCCATTTCTTACTTTCTTATATTTTTCTCAGAAATGGTATCTTGGCCGAATCCTCAGCTTTTTCTTTTGCATGTCCTGGAATGGTTGATCGTTATGATTGTATTTTATCACATGAATGCTGCCACTTCAAGAGAGGGGCCGGGATTCTTCCGGCTTTTCTGGATTCTTCCGACTTTTCCGGATCCTCCCTGCTCCCCGCTCAGCCTACGCCAAAATCGGTGATCTCATAGAGGACTTCCACCGCCGGATCCTCCAGCAGCCACCGGTACTCCTCCATGAACCACCGCACCAGTTCCTCGTCCCGCCGGATAGGGGTGGTATTGTTATTGTAGACATTCACCGTTCCCAGCTTAAAATATTTCTTCAGATAATCGATATCTCGGGCGATCATGTCCCGGGTCTGGCCTTGGATCCCGACCATCAGGCACGGAGAATCAAAGTACCGGGCCACTTCCTCCGGGCCCTCAAAATCCGCATGCTTGTTCAATACCCGCTCCCGGAAGTCCCGGTCAAAGGTCTCCACGCCGATCTTAAAGACCAGCTCCGCCGGCATCCGCCGCCGCATCTCCTCCAGCCTGTTCCGGTACATCCAGTGTGCCTCAAAGAACAGGCGGCGGATATCCTTTTCTGTCAGTAGCTTCCGGATATCATCCAGGGTTTCCTGGGGAAGCTCAAAGCAGCTGCCGGAATTGATCACCTCCAGCACGCCGAACGCTCCGGTCACCTTCTGCAGGACCTGACGGTTTAAGGCCGCCATCGCCGCTCCATCCCGTCCATTATCCTCAATATAATCGCAGAAGGCGCATTTCCCCCACGCACAGGGAAAGCCTCTCAGCAGGCAGATCTCCCGCCGGTTCTTCCCGGTGATCTGGCTATATCGTTCTTCCGGCACGCCCATGTGCGCTCCCTCCTTTCCAACGGTCCCGCAGATCCTGCGGCATGGCCTGCAGCAGGCAGACCACCGCGAACAGGCTGATCACCCGGTCCAGATAATCGGTGATCACCTGTACCAGGAAAATGCTGGCAGTCAGACCCAGAGGCGTCTTCGCCAGCAGCTGGACCAAGATCGTAGATCCGGAGGAGGTGATCCCGCCGAACAGGAACGCGCAGATCACCGAGCTCAGCAGCGTCCCGGGCAGCGTGATCAGCAGGGCCGGAAGGAACAGGTTCGCCTTCTTTACATTCATCCGCCGGAAAACCAGGCCGGAGGCCAGGCCCACCACCATGCCCACCGGAGCAAAGTACAGGGAATAGATATCCGTAGTCATGCCCAGGATCAGACCGCTGAGCAGATTTGGGACCATCCCGAACCAGGGCCCCAGCCAGGCTCCGGTCAGAATCGTGCCGATGCTGTCTAAATAGATCGGCAGATGGAGGGCCAGGGCGATCTGCCCTCCCGCCACGTTGATGCAGGCGGCCATAGCCGCCAGGCAGATCTGGAACGGAGTCACCCCATGGGCACCTTGGCCGCTCCGCAATGGATTCTTCATCGATTCTCATCCTTCTTTCTATCACTGATCAGCTGTTCCAAAAGGTCCAGCTCTTCTTCTCTCCTGCCCAAGATCCGGGAAAGGAACAGACGGAAAAATCCCAGCACGTCCGTATGGGTCAGGACCAGTGCGTTCGCAGGCTTCTTCCAGAACCCCATAGAATCTACCACGGTCTGGCCGATGCTGATCCCTCTGGTCTCCACCGCCGTATACGCCTCAAATCCGCTGCACAGAGAGCGGTCCAGGAAATAGGCCACTGCCAGGGGATCGTTGATCACACAGCCGATCAGATGCTCCCATTCCCAGTGGAAATCGTAGTAGAACTTGGTGATCGCCTGGACGAACTGGCCGGTCTCCGGCTGCAGCCGCTTCATGTACGCTAACAGGTCCGGGGTAAGGACGATCTGCCGGGTCACATCCAGCCCCACCATAACGATCTTCTTGCCCAGAGCGGCCGCCGTCTCGTACACCAGCGCCGCCGCGTCCGGGTCTGCCCAGTAGTTGTACTCCGCTACGGGAGAGCAGTTGCCGTGGCTGCGGAAATTCCCGCCCATAGAAACAATCTCCCGGATCATGGAAAATGCCTCCGGGTCCCGTTGGATCAGGCGGGCCAGATTGGTCATCGGCCCCAAGGCGATAACGGAGCATCCGCTCCCATCCTCGCTGCGGGCCCGGATGGTCCGGGCCATGAACTCCACCGCTCCCAGCTCCTGTACCGGTCCGTCTGCAGGAGGAAGGAAGCTTTCTCCCAGCCCATCGGCTCCATGCGTATCCAGGGCGCTTACGTACTCCCGCCTCAGGGGCCGCTCCTCTCCCTGGAATACAGGCACATCCAGCCGTCCCAGATGACGCAGCACCTTCCTGGCGTTGCCTGCGCCCATCTCTGCCGGGCAGTTCCCGCAGACAACGGTGATCCCTTCCACCAAAAGCTCCGGTGAGGAAAGGGCGAGCATGATCGCCAGACTGTCGTCAATGCCCGGATCACAATCAAGGATCACGTGTCTCTGTTCCATAAGCAGGTCCCTCCATCCTTCTTCCATAACTATGTACGCCCGATCCTAAAAAAAGGCGCTGTCTTTTTCATCATCCATGCCTCCGGACAACGACAAAAACAGCACCCTGGGTGTTCCATGTGTCTTCTTTGCCTAGTTTTTTATCCTGGGAGGTTCTCGAACCAGTCGGCCTGACGGCCAGTTCTTTTATTCCATTCTTACGCCCGCCAGTATAGCATAAAATGCCATAGGGCGCAATCACTTTTTCTCAAATTCCCGCCTGAACGCTTCTGCCTCTTCCATGGTATTCTTCCAGCCAAACCGCTTTAGATCCACCTGCCACCCGCTGCCCGTCCAGGTGACCTCCACGTCCTCCCCCTCCAGGAGCAGCTTCTGCATATCCCAGGTCTCAAAGGAGGCGGCTCCGCTCAGCTCTCCTCTGGCGTTCACCACCCGGTAAGCAGGGACTTCTCCCGCTAGCCCCTGCCGCAGTCCATATCCCACCTGTCTTGCGTTCTTCGGATATCCGCACAGCAGGGCAATCTGCCCGTAGGTGGCCACCCTTCCCCGCGGGATCCGGCTGCAGACCAGGCTCATCCGCTCGTAAAAATCCATCTGAACACTCCTTCGCTTTTACTGTACTTTTGCTGTTCTTTTGCCATCCTTTTGCTAATCTTTTCCCATCTGGTTTCCATCCTTTTCTGGCTGCCGGACTCCCTCTCTGGAAGGTTTCATGAACGTATCCCGGATGCTTTCTGGAACATTCCCAGATGCGTTCCCGACTGCTTCCGGGACACTTCCCAGGCGCTTCCCAGAGACTTCCCGGATCCACTCATACGCGCCCGCGGATCTCCATCTCCACGATCCGGCCGACTGGGACCCGGCGTCCGTCCTCCAGCACCAATTCCTTCCGGTATGGATCGATCCGGTGAAGGCGGGCCGAAAGGGTGTGGTATGCACCGCCCTCTTTCCTTGCGTCAGGCTGGAAATAGGTGACGGCGATCTCCGGGCACACGCCTTCTGCCAATCCGCATTCCAACAGCCCCAGTCTCCGGTCCAGCTCCGCCTTCGCGTCCTCGTCTGGCTCCGCCCATTCCTCCGTCAGCCGGGCTGTCTCCCGGATGGCGGCCCCGTGGCCGCTTAACGCCGCAAAGGGGGCAAACTGAGCCGCCCGGTCCTCCTGGGGCATAGGCGGATGTGTTTTGGAGACCGGATGGGGAAGGGATAACAGATCCTCATACGGGGACACCCCGCCCCTTCTCCGCCGCCGTTCTCCCTCTGCGGGGAAACGTCCGCCGCCTGGCGCTCCGGTCCTGCCCCGTGCTGGATCCATCCGTTCTGATCCTGCTTGTTCCGACATTCTTCCCGCCATCATCCACACTCCTCCATCCACACAGTGACTTCCCACAGCGGCCACGCCTTCCCCGACCGTCTAGGCCTTATGGCCGCCGATCTGGCCGTTCCGCTCCCTGGCAGTCGCGCCCTCCGTCATGCTCATGCCGCGCAGGACCGCATTCTTCCCATACTTCTTCTTGATATCTAACATCGCTTCCTGGAGCTTCGCCTCCCGCTCCAGGGCCGCTTCCTCCTGCTTCCGTTCCTCCTCCAAGGCCTGATGATCCGTGAATAGATCCAGCTGCTCATACTGTCCGCCCGCCGGGACCTGGCTCCGGTCTGTAAGCCGGTTGGCGCAGATACTGATTCGCCGGACCAGAAGCTTCGGGTGCACCAGCTCCTCAAACAGCCGGGTCACTCCATCCATGATCTGGGACGAGGAAGACGTCGGCCGGTCCAGGTTCACCGTGCCATGGGCGTGCTTCGGAGCCTTCCTTCCATAATGATCCGTGGTGATCTGGCCGCCGCAGGCAGCCCGCCGGTCTGGGTCGTTTAAATTCTCAATATCATAGCCCACCGTCAGAACCAGCTGATCGGTCACCAGATTCTTCTCCACCAGATCCAGCGCCAGCTGGTCCGCCATCTCCCGGGCCACCAGCCGGGCCTGGTCAAACTCATAGGGCCTCTGGAGCACCTGACCGGACACCATGCTGCTGGCGCTAGGGCGGTAGGAACGGATATCCGCCATCGTACAGGATTCCCAACCCCAGGCATGATCGATCAGCAGCTCCGCATTGACCCCGAACAGCTGGTACAGAAGCTCCTCGTTGTAATATTCGTCCGGCCTTCCCACAGAGCAGCGAGCGATATCTCCCATCGTGTACAGGCCGTGGGCCTCCAGCCTCCGGGCATATCCATGGCCGATCCGCCAGAAATCCGTCAGCGGGCGATGGTCCCACAAAAGCCGCCGGTATTCCAGCTCGTTCAGCTGAGCGATCCGCACACCGTTCCGGTCCGGCGGGATCCGCTTGGCAACGATATCCATGGCCACCTTGCACAGATACAGGTTCGTCCCGATCCCCGCCGTACAGGTGATCCCGGTACGCTCCAGCACGTCCTGGACGATCTGCCCGGCGAACTCCCGGGCCGTCAGCCCATACAGTCCCAGATACTGGGTAATGTCCATGAACACCTCGTCAATGGAGTAGACGTGCATATCCTCCGGAGCCACGTAGTTTAGATAGATCTGATAGATCTCCGCGCTATGGCGGATGTAGTTCGCCATCCTGGGCGGGGCGACCAAATAGGTCAGCTCCAGCTCCGGTGACGCCTTCAGCTCCCGGTCATCCCAGGAGGATCCGGTAAATCTCCCGCCCGGAGCCTCCCTCAGCCGGGCGGCGTTGACCTCCCGCACCCGCTGCACCACCTCGAACATCCTGGCCCGTCCGGAGATCCCCCAGGCCTTCAAAGACGGGGATACAGCAAGACAGATCGTCTTCTCCGTGCGGCTTAGATCCGCCACCACCAGATTCGTCGTCATCGGATCCAGGCCCCGCTCCCGGCACTCTACCGAGGCATAAAACGACTTCAGATCGATCGCAAGATAAGTACGCTGCTCCTGGCTCATGTCTATCCCTCCTGGCACGCCTGCCGGTCCCAGTCCCAGTCCTTTCTGCCGGGGTATCTTCTGGTGTATCTTATGGGTTATCTTCTGGGTCATCTCTTAGGCTGTCCCGTTTTCTTTATTATAAATCAGAACATATGTTCTGTAAAGGGGGAGATGATGGAAATCGCAAGGATTTTCCGTCCTGTCCTGAAACAACTTACGCCCATGGAG
>DVLJ01000047.1 GCA_018715565.1 Candidatus Ventrimonas merdavium | reverse complement strand
GCGATTGATGAAATTGGAAGTTTGAGAGGTGTCATGTATGGAAATAAAGAAAATAGATAAAATTCAATGTACTGATGCTATTGACCTAATTTGGTCAACATTTTTACAATTTGAAGCTCCTGATTATTCAGAGGAAGGTATTCAGTCATTCAAGGCTTTTATAGATGATAAAGAAATACGTAAAACTTTAGAAAATTCTTCTCCGTATGCAGTTCCTGTCTATCATAAGTTAGGCTTTGTGGACCTGGACATGGAACAAGTATCAGATGGTATTAAGATACACTCCTATGAAATATGAGCGTTAAATCCCGGTTTATAGAGCTAAGAAATAAAAACTTAAGGAGAATTATGTAGTGGTACATGATTTAATGTATATAGAATTAAAAACAGGTCATTCTGATGATGGCCCTGCATGGATCGGATATGTTAAAACTTCCAAAAGTAAAAAAACGATTTATTTCAATGACCACGCTTTTCAAAAAAATATAGGAAATTACTTAAACTATATAGATATTGAAAATGGCGATGAATATTGGATTTCAGGGTTGAAAAAGAAAGAGAGCAATCGTCATTGGGCTGGTCATGGAAAAATTATGATTGACCGTAGAGCCGTCAATGAATATCTTTCTAGATTTCCGATTGAAAGAGTAAATGGGTTATTGAACAAAAAGGAATAAAACTCCCAGTTTGCATAACCAAAACCAGAAAGTTAGGGAAGATAAACATGAAAAGATTTTGGGACAAAAACAAAGAAAACCTGGTTGGTTTCTTGCTATGCGGAGCATTGCTGGCCGGCGTATTATCCATGATCGCTTTGATCGGCGGAGCGGTAATGGGATTCTTTGGTTTTTCCTATACGTCTGTTGGAAGCGTTATTTTATTCTTTATGATCGCAGCAATGATATCATATCCGCTCAATCTGCTTGCCAGTGCATTACCGAAAGCGCTGCTCGCACTTGATAAAATAGACAGGCGATCTGCTGTCATGCTCTATCTTTTGTTAGATACGGCTGCGACATTTATAGGCTTACATATCGTGGACTATGTTATGCAGTCCATTTCAGCGACCACGATCTCGATCATGATGATCTCTTTCGTGTTAGCTTTGCTTGGGATGAGCGAAGTGCGGGACTTTCATGAGAAGTGGAAGGGCTGATCACGTTGAAGCAGACGCTGCCGGATGAAAGAACTATGTGAAGGAAAACGATCTATCATATAAGGAGGGGTTCGATCAGATGTTTATCAATCTCGTGAAAAATTTAGAAAAATTAGGTTATCAGGTTTCTTGTTTTGGCAGTGCAAAGGAAGCAAGCATTTATCTGAACAGCCAGATCGACCATCAGACCGTTGGCTTTGGAGGCTCCATGACATTAGAGCAGATGGGGCTGTTTGATTCGCTTAGCAAGCATAATACGGTATATTGGCATCAGGGGATCAGCGATAAAGAAGCCAGCAAGAACATGCGGATGAAGGCGAACGCAGCGGCGATCTATATTTCTTCCGTCAACGGCATTGCGGAGACGGGGGAGATCATAAATATAGATGGAAATTGCAATCGGATCGCATCGATCGTCTATGGGCATGAAAAGGTTTATTTTGTGATCGGGAAAAATAAAATTGCAAAAGATTATGACAGCGCCTTATATCGGGCACGCAATACGGCCGGGCCATTAAATGCAAAACGACTTGGTGCAAAGACGCCATGCGCCGCAGATGCAAAGCAATGCTATGACTGCAGCAGTCCGGAGCGGATCTGCAGGGGCTTGTCTGTGCTTTGGGGCAAGCCGATGACAGGGGAATATGAGGTGATCTTGATCGATGAAGTGCTGGGGTATTAAAGGGGTTTCTTATGATCGTATCTCATGCAGTTTCGGATAGGCCTTGCAGAGGAGATCTATAAGAACCCTGCGCGCTGTCGGGCGGAAGCAATGGAGCGCCATACTTCGGCGGCGTTAAGGGAATTGGCTATGGAAGAAAAGGAGAATGATCTATGAACGAACGATTATACACAGAACGATTGATTTTGAGAAAATGGGAAGAATCCGATGCCGGGAAGCTGTATGAATACGCGAAACATCCGGACGTGGGGCCGATCGCCGGCTGGCCGGTCCATGAAAGTATAGAGTTCAGCAAAATAGCGATCCGGGAATACTTATCAATCCCGGGAACCTACGCAGTATGTTTAAAGGAGGATCCCGCTGCGGCCGGAGATCCCGCTGCGGCCGGGAATCCCGCCGCGATCGGAAGCGTCGGCCTTTTGTTCGGCGCAAACAGCAATCTGGTCACCGGCGAGCAGGAGGCGGAGCTGGGGTACTGGATCGGCGTTCCTTTCTGGGGAAAGGGGCTGATCCCGGAAGCCTGCCGTGAGATCCTGCGCTATGGATTTGAAGAACTGGGACTGACGAAGATCTGGTGCGCATATTTTAATGACAATGTGAAATCGAAGAAGGTGCAGGAAAAGCGGCCAAGCCATGGCGGGTTTGACCGCTTTTTCTGTTCGCCCGGCGGGGCAGGAGGCGCTGTGTGTCCGCCCGGCGGCAGGGACGCTGTCTGTCCGTTCTGCCAGACAGCGCCGCCAGGTTCTAGTTCTGATATTCCAACGCCGCCTCCAAAAATCCCTGGAACAAGGGATGGGGCCGGTTGGGCCGGGATTTTAGCTCCGGGTGGGCCTGGGTGGCCACGAAGAAGGGATGGTCAGGCAGCTCCAGCATCTCCACGATCCGTCCGTCGGGGGACAGGCCGGAGAAGACCAGGCCGTGCTCCTGCAGCACCTCCCGGTAGTCGTTGTTGACCTCGTAGCGGTGACGGTGCCGCTCGTGGATGGTCCCGGCACCGTAGAGGGCGGCGGCCTTAGAACCTGGGGCCAGGACGCAGGGGTAGGAGCCTAAGCGCAGGGTGCCGCCCAGGTTCTCTACGCCGTTCTGCTCCGGCATCAGATGGATCACTGGATAAGGGGTATCCGGATCCAGCTCCGCGCTGTGGGCGCCGGCCAGTCCGGCGGCGTGGCGGGCAAATTCGACGATCGCCAGCTGCATGCCCAGGCACAGCCCTAAGAAGGGCACCTTGTGCTCTCTGGCATACTGGATCGCCAGGAGCTTGCCGTCGATGCCACGGGAGCCGAAGCCGCCGGGCACCAGGATGCCGGATACGCCGGAGAGCAGCTCATCCACGGTCTCCGGGGTCACGGTCTCCGAATCCACCCACCGGATGTGGACGGCGGCGTGATTGGCCACGGCTCCATGCTTCAAGGCCTCTACCACGGAGATATAGGCGTCATGGAGCTGGATGTATTTGCCCACCAGGGCCACGGTGACCTCCTGCTGGGGGTGCTTCCAGGCGTCGATCATGGCCCGCCAGTCCTCCAGATCCGGCTCGGGGCAGGGCAGGCGCAGGCTTTCGCAGACCACCTCTGCTAAGTGTTCCTGTTCCATGGCAAGGGGCGCCTCGTAAAGCACCTCCACATCCAGGTTCTGGAGCACATGGGAGGCGGGAACGTTGCAGAACAGGGCGATCTTCTTCCGGATTCCCTCGTCCAGGGGATATTCGCTCCGGCAGACCAGAACGTCGGGCCAGATCCCCATGCCCTGGAGGTTTTTCACGCTGGCCTGGGTGGGCTTCGTCTTTAATTCGCCGGAGGCCTTCAGCCAGGGGACCAGGGTGACGTGGATGAGGATGGCATTTTCATGGCCCACCTCGTGCTGGAACTGGCGGATGGCTTCCAAAAATGGCTGAGATTCGATATCGCCGACGGTGCCGCCTACCTCGATGATGGCGATCTCCGTCTCGGTCTGGGAGGCGCCCCGGTGGAACCGGCTTTTGATCTCGTTGGTCACGTGGGGGATCACCTGCACCGTGCCCCCGCCGAAGTCGCCCCGGCGCTCGTTCTGCAGGACGGACCAGTAGACCTTTCCCGCAGTCACGTTGGAGTGCTTGGTCAGGCTCTCGTCAATGAACCGTTCATAATGGCCCAGATCCAGATCGGTCTCCGCGCCGTCGTCGGTGACGAACACCTCTCCGTGCTGGACCGGGTTCATGGTGCCGGGATCCACGTTTAAGTAGGGGTCAAATTTCTGCATGGTGACGCGGTAGCCTCTGGCCTTCAGCAGACGGCCCAGGGATGCGGCGGTGATGCCCTTTCCCAGACCGGAGACCACGCCTCCGGTGACAAATACGTACTTGACTGGCATTGGATAAACGCCTCCTTTTATTATGGGGATAGTATGGGGAAAAACAAAAAAATAACTCTCTCATTATAAAACTGCTGCCTTCCAAAATCCAGAGGTTTTGGAAAATGTTAATATTTTTAAGCAAGGGCTTCTTGATTTCTCCTAAAACAGCCAGTATAATTAGGAATAGTTGTGCAAACCTATGAGATACGAAAGGAACAGGAGAAGTTATCAAAGATGGAAAATAACCAGAACAATCAGCAGCAGGACGGCGGGAACAACAATAAGTTCCCCAAGAGCCAGATTCTGATCGTCCTGATCGCGGCGCTGATCACCATGCTGGCGGCCAGCATGATGCGGTCCTATATGACGGATAAAAGCCAGAAGGAACTGACCTATGACGAATTTATCCGGGAACTGGAAGCCGGGGAAGTGGAATCGGTGATGATCGGCAGCAGCCGGATCGACATCCAGTACAAGGAGACCTCCGAGAAGTTTAATCCGGTGATCCAGTATTACACCGTTCCCCTGAGCCGGGATTACATGCTTTCTGAGCGGCTGCTGGAGAACGATGTGACCATCCGGCAGGAGACCCAGGACACCATGGAGCTGGTGATGTCCCTGGTGAGCATGCTGCTGCCGTTCGTGCTGCTCGTGGTATTTATGAACTTTATGATGAAGCGGATGGGCGGGGTCGGCAAGAGCAACGCCAGGGTGTACATGCAGCGGGAGACCGGCGTGACCTTCGCGGACGTGGCCGGCCAGGACGAGGCCAAGGAGTCGCTGGTAGAGCTGGTGGATTTTCTGCACAACCCGGGAAAATACACCCATATCGGCGCCAAGCTCCCCAAGGGCGCTCTGTTGGTGGGACCGCCTGGGACCGGTAAGACGCTGCTGGCCAAGGCTGTGGCAGGAGAGGCCCATGTGCCGTTCTATTTCCTGTCTGGCTCTGATTTTATGGAGCTGTATGTGGGTGTGGGTGCGTCCCGGGTCCGCAGCCTGTTCAAGCAGGCCCAGCAGACTGCTCCCTGCATCATTTTCATTGACGAGATCGATTCCATCGGCCGGAGCCGCAGCGGCTACGGCGGAGGCGGGGAATCAGAGCAGCAGCAGACGCTGAACCAGCTGCTTTCGGAGATGGACGGCATGGATTCTTCCAAGGGGCTCCTGATCCTGGCGGCGACCAACCGTCCGGAGGTCTTGGACCCGGCGCTCCTCCGTCCCGGCCGTTTCGACCGGCGGGTGATCGTGGATAAGCCGGATCTGAAGGGCCGCGTGGATATCCTGAAGGTCCACGCGAAGAATGTGGCCCTGGATGAGACGGTGGATCTGGACGCCATCGCCCTGGCGACGTCCGGCGCGGTAGGCTCGGATCTGGCCAATATGGTCAACGAGGCGGCGATCCTGGCGGTCAAGAACGGCCGGAACGCGGTCAGCCAGAAGGATCTGTTCGAGGCGGTAGAGGTGGTCCTGGTCGGCAAGGAGAAAAAGGACCGGGTGCTGAACAAGGAGGAGCGGCGGATCGTGTCCTACCACGAGGTGGGGCATGCCCTGGTGAGCGCCCTGCAGAAGGATGCGGAGCCGGTGCAGAAGATCACGATCGTTCCCCGGACCATGGGCGCTCTGGGCTATGTGATGCACGTGCCGGAGGAAGAGAAGTACCTGAATAACAAGAAAGAGCTGGAGGCCATGCTGGTAGGCATGCTGGCGGGCCGGGCGGCGGAGGAGCTGGTCTTTGACACGGTGACCACCGGCGCGGCCAACGATATCGAGCAGGCGACCCGCCTGGCCCGGGCGATGGTGACCCAGTACGGCATGTCGGAGCGGTTCGGCCTGATGGGCCTTGCCACCCAGCAGGACCAGTACCTGACCGGACGCACGGTGATGAACTGCGGCGAGGCCACGGCGGCGGCGGTGGATGACGAGGTGATGCTCATCCTGAAGCGCTCCTATGAGGAGGCGAAGCGGCTCCTGGCCGAGAACCGGGCCGTGATGGACCAGATCGCCGAATTCCTGATCGAGAAGGAGACCATCACCGGCAAGGAGTTCATGCAGATCTTCCGCAAGTGCAAGGGAATCCCGGAGCCGGAACCGGCGGCAGAGGATGCCGCTTTGACGGAGAAGGCCCCCGGACAGCAGATGCCCTCAGCGGATGGGCAGGCGTCCCCGGCGGATGGGCAGGCGTCCCCGGCGGAGGGGACGGCGCCCGGAACGCCTTCGGCTCCGGTACAGGCGGCGGAAGTGGAACGCCAGGCAGGAGACCGGCAGGGAGGCTCCCCGTCTCCCGCAGTCCAGGAGCACCGGGAGCCGGCATGGACAGACGCCGGCGCAGGCGGCACGGCGAAGGATGGGGACGAAGACTTAGTCTGGATCCCGGCATCCGGACAGGGACGCGGCGGAAAGGACAGCGAATAGGCGCGGACAGGAAGATAGCCTGATAGATCGATCGACAGATAGGGCGACAGACAGATCGATCGACCGATAGATAGACCGACAGATGTAGCAAGACCGGCGTTTGGAAGACCTGGGGACAGGTCCTTCCAACGCCGGTCTTTTTTTCGCATTCTGCGGAACGGGATCTGGCTGCCCGCAGGCTTATCCCTGCTCCTTCAAAAAGGCAGTCACATCCGCCGCTGCCTCTTCGGGATACTGAAAGAGGAAGCCGTGCCCGCAGTCGGGGTAGATCTTCAGCCGTGCCCCTGGGATCAGCCGGGCCAGCTCACGGGCGCAGGAGACGGCTACCATGCCGTCCCGCTCGCCCCCTAAGACCAGGGTGGGGCAGGAAATAGCTGCCGGATCCTGGATCCGGACAGAAAACCAGGCCAGGATCCCTTTGATCTGGGCCTTTAAGGTGCGGCTGGTCAGCCGGATCTTCAGATCCCGGTCATGGCGGCGGGTCTGCAGGCGGGAGAGGAAGGCGTTGGCAGCAGCCTGTCCCTTGGGAGTCTGCTCAAACATCAGATAATACCGGGGGTCCCGGTGGCGGAGGATGGCCCGCAGGGCGTTCTCCTTGAGCGGGACGGTATGTTCGTCCTGAAACGCCGCGCCGGATGCGCCGGTCCCGGCTAGGACCAGCTTCTCCACCGCTTCCGGATGGGCCGCGGCAAATGCCTGGGCGACCATGCCGCCCATGGAAAAGCCCAGGAGATACATGTGGGAGATCCCCATGGCCTGGAGGAATTTCCAGGCGTCCTCCGCCATCTGGGGAATGGAGGCAGGGGTCGTCCCCTCGCTCCGGCCGACGCCCCGGCTGTCGAACAGGTAGACGGAAAAATGCTCCGCCAGCCGGTCGATCAGGGCCGGGTCCCAGTCGTCCATACATCCCATCATATAGTTAAAGAGGACCAGGGGCGTGCCTGGCGCGGTCCCGATCCGGCGCCAGACAAAGCGGTCCTGGTCGATAGAAATGACATTCGTCTTTGCGATACTGGTCTGATACATGAGGTTCCCTCGTCTTTCGTTTCAAGCTGTTATCGTTATATCATTTTACCCGTGCTTTTTCAAGTGCTGTTTCAATGGCGCCGATCAGGACCTGGGAGGTGTAGCGGCTTTCCTCCGGATAGGTGAGGGAATCCAGGCTCTGGGTGCGGCAGATCTGCTCCGTCAGGCTGGTCAGGGACGGTTCCATCAGCGGATACATGGTGGCTACGGCGTCGCTTAAGGGGACCATGGTGATCGAGGTGATCTGGTTGGGATCTACGGTGACTTCCACGTCCACCTCCTGGGAGCCAAGGGTCAGGGAAGCCGCGTAGACGCCGGGTATGTAGAGCGGGTCGGCAGAAGCGGACTGGGCGGCTTCCTTTTCCGGCCGGAACATGACGAAAAGAAGCATTACCAGCAGGATCCCGAAGCCGACGAAGATCGCGGTATATATGATTTCTTTCATGCGCAGTACGACGATTTTAGTTTTGGAGCTCATGGAGGGACCTCCGTGCATATTTGCTATAATGTATTCCAGAGGCGGGCGGGATATGATAGAATAGAGGTGAGAGAAGGATTTCGCCATTGTATCCAAAAACAGATGGAAGAATTTGTATAATATTTCGCTTGATTTCCTGGATGGGGTGTGGTATTGTATACATACAAGATAATTGTATACAATCAATATGGATTGTATACGAAATATAAAGTAAAGGAGAAGAAGACATGGACTACATCAAAAACTATTCCCTGGAAGGCAAAGTTGCCCTGATCACAGGCGCTTCCTACGGCATCGGCTTCGCGATCGCGAAGGCGATGGCAAGTGCGGGAGCGACCATCGTGTTCAACGACATCAAGCAGGAGCTGGTGGACAAGGGGCTGGCTGCTTACAAGGCAGAGGGCATCGAGGCTCACGGCTATGTGTGCGACGTGACTGATGAGGACGCAGTGAACGCAGTCGTTGCTCAGATCGAGAAGGAAGTTGGCGTGATTGACATCCTGGTGAACAACGCCGGCATCATCAAGCGGATCCCGAT
>DVLJ01000046.1 GCA_018715565.1 Candidatus Ventrimonas merdavium | reverse complement strand
GTCTGGCCAATAACAGTCATCCGGTGGAGACGGTGGAGGATGTGAAGGGCCTGCGGATCCGCGTGATGAGCAATGAGATCCATCAGGCGATCTGGAGCGCGCTGGGAGCGGATCCGGTACCCATGTCTCTTTCCGAAGCCTACGTGGCCAACCAGAACGGGACGATCGACGGGCAGGAAAATCCTCTGCATTCGCTGGTGGCAAACTCTACCTTTGAGGTATGTAAGTATATCGCGGTCACGAACCATGTATACAGCCCCATGTGTATGATCATGTCCAATAAGGCATGGGATTCCATGACGGAGGAAGATCAGAAGATCTTCATGGAATGTATGAAAGAGGCGGAGCTTCATCAGAAAGAACTGGTACGGGCCCAGAGTGCGGAGGCGGAAGCAGAATTAAAGAGCAAGGGCTGCGAGATCACCTATCCGGAGCTGAGCGCTTTTGAGGCGGCTATGGAACCGGTTTACGGTGAATATCCGCAGTATACAGATCTGATCAACGAGATCAAAGCGGCAAAATAACGGGGCTTCTCTGAAAGGGGTATGACAACTTATGAAACAGATCGACGAGTTCAATAGGAAGCTTCAGAAGGTGATCGACGGGATCCTGATCGCCGCGAGCATCGCTATGCTGGCGGTGAACCTGGCGCAGGTGGCGTTCCGGTATCTGTTCCATGCCAGTATCTTGTGGTCGGAGGAATTCAGTACCTACCTCTATGTGTGGATCATCTTTTTCTCTCTGTATGCGGCCTGCCGGGAGCGGACGGAATTAAACATCGCTGTCTTGTCATTCCACGATCCGAAACGGAAGGCGGCTTTGGATCTGATCCGGGAGCTTCTGGGATTTTTGACCTGCGCGGCTATGCTGGCAGGCAGCATCCTGATGATCCAGAATTCTCTGGCGTATCCGCAGAAAACGGCTTCGCTGAAGATCATCACAGCATATCTGTATTTTTGTATGCCGATCAGCTTTGCGCTGCTTTGCTGGCTGAAGCTGGTGAATATCCTGCATGATATCAAAGCACTGGGGACCGGCGGGAAAGAACCGTTTGAGAATGGAGGGAAGGAAGACCGATGACAATCGCAGCAGTAGTTCTCATTGTTTCAGTAATCGTATTTGCAATTTTTGGAGTGCCTCTGGTATGGGCCCTGGTCCTGGGATGTATCTGTTCTGTGACGGCAGGCGGGACGCTGGAGTCCCTTCCGATCCTGGCACAGCGGATGTTTGCCGGCGGACTGCAGTATTCCATGCTTGCGATCTTCTTCTTTGTACTGGCAGGAGCTATCATGCAGTACGGTGGCCTGTCCCGGCGGCTGGTATCCTTTGCCAACAGTCTGGTAGGGCATATCAGCGGCGGCGCATCCCTGGTGTGCGTGATGGCCTGCGCATTTTTCGCGGCAATCTCCGGATCGGCGGTGGCGACGACCGCGGCGATCGGAGGCATCATGTATCCGGAGCTGCGAAGGCTGGGGTATCCGGACGATTATGCGGCGGCCCTTCCGGCGGCAGCGGGGGTACTGGGAGTCATTATCCCTCCCAGCGTGCTCTTTATCATTTACGGAAATATCACAGGGACGTCTCCGGGAAAGCTTCTGATGGCCGGCGTCATCCCAGGGATCCTGGGGGCGGTTTTTATGGGGATGATCTGCTATGTCCTGGCAAAGAGACGGAATTATCCCAGGAATGAAAAATTTGAGATGAAGCAGGTCTGGACGTCTTTTAAAGAGGCATTCTGGGCGCTATTAATGCCGGTAGTGATCCTGGGCGGGATCTACTCCGGGATCTTCACGCCGACCGAGTCCGGCGTAGTAGCGGCGGGATATGGGCTGGTGTGCGCGATTTTTATCTACAGGGAGATGACCTGGGAATTGTTTGTTAAGGTTGTGAAGGAAAGCTGCCGGACGACGGGAAATGTGATGATCCTTTGTATGGCGGCGGGCGCTTTAAGCTATCTGCTGACGATCTATCAGATCCCGGCTTCCCTCAGCGCATTTTTGATCGCCAGTGTCAGCAATAAATTTACCTTCATGTTTGGCGTTGTGATCCTGTTGCTGTTCCTGGGCATGTTCATGGACGTGGGCGCTTCCATCCTGATCCTGGGACCCCTTCTGGCTCCGGTGGCCGCAGCGTTTGGGATCGACCCGATCCAGTTTGGCCTGATCTTTGTGTTCAGCATGGCGATCGGACAGGCAACGCCGCCGTTCGGGACCGATCTGTTTGTCGTATGCGGGTTCAGCGGAAGGGCTGTGATGGATGTGGGAAAACACTCTCTTGTGTTTTGTACCGCACTGGTAGCGGTGATCATCCTGTGCATTTTCTTCCCTCAGGTCGCAACGTTCCTGCCAGGATTTATGAGTGCGTAGAGGAAGGGATTTGGTATGAAATATGTGCGTTTTGAGAGGCCGGACGGCCTGGTACAGACCGGCGTGCTGGAAACGGATGACCGGATCCGGGCTGTGGAGGGGGATCTGTTTGGAACCTGGACGTATCTGGAAGAGTGGTTTTTCCGAGAGGAGGTCCTCCTCCTTTCTCCCCTGCGGCCGGGGAAGATCGTAGGAGTGGGGGCTAATTACCGTTCCTTTTTCCGGGAAAAGAACCGGACGGCGCCTGCCGTTCCCAGGATCTTTCTAAAGCCATCTACCGCAGTGATCGGTCCGGGAGAGCCGATCCGGTCACCGGATCCTTCCCACGAATTGCGGTTTGAAGGAGAATTGGGCGTGGTGATCGGGAAACAGGCCCGCCATGTCAGTGAGGAGGATGCGGAGAACGTGATCTTTGGCTATACCTGTATCAATGATATCACAGATTGGACGATGCTGGAGGAGGATGGGATCTGGGACCGGGGGAAGGGCTCGGACACCTTTGCCCCCATAGGGCCCTGCATCGCGGATCGAAGGGAGATGGAGGGCCAGGAGGTACTGCTGGAGACCCGGGTGAATGGAATCGTCCGGCAGCATGAGCGTACCAGCGATATGTATGTGCCTATCCGCCGGCTGATCGCCTTTATCTCTTCCTATATGACGCTGGAGCCGGGAGATGTGATCGCCACCGGGACGCCGGCCGGCGCCGGGTTCCTAATGCCTGGAGATGTTGTGGAGGTTGAGATCCCGCCTATCGGGATCTTGGTGAATCAATTAAGGGGGATTTCCGAATGAAGATTGAGCGAGTAGAATGTATTCCCATGGTCTATCCCATGAAGGACCCGATTTACAGCGGAACGGGAAAATGCGACGCCCGGCAGCTTCTGCTGGTCCGGATCTATACGGATACGGGGCTTGTAGGATTGGGCGAGTCCGCTCCTTACGGCGGTCCGGTTCAGTCGACGCAGCGGATCGTTGAGGAGGAGATCGCGCCTCTGCTGATCGGAGAGGATCCGGTCAATACGGAGCGGCTGTGGTACAAATGTTATTTTACCCATTTTCAGCATGGACGGGGAGGGATCTTTATCTCCGCGCTGTCCGGGGTAGATATTGCGCTGTGGGATCTAAAGGGAAAGATTGCGGGACTTCCGCTATACCAGCTTTTGGGCGGTTTCCGAAGCCGGATCCCGGTCTATGCCAGCGGCGGATTTTATGGAACGGATAAGTCGATCGGGGATCTGGTGAAGGAGGCAGAGGCCTGCCGGGACCGGGGCATGCATGGCTTTAAAATGAAGGTGGGACGCACCGCAGCACCATTCTCCCTGCGGGTGTTCAACAACAGCGATACTGATTGTCCGATGGTTACTCTGGAGGAAGATCTGGAACGGGTGGCCGAGGTGAAACGGGCCTTGGGAGAAGGCTGTCCTTTGATGCTGGACGCCAACACAAACTGGGATTTCCAGACCGCTCTGAAGGCAGGGAAGGAATTTGACAAGATCGGGATCCATTTCCTGGAGGAGCCGGTGCGGACGGATGATTATGAGGGAAGCGCCCGTTTGGCGAAAGAATTGGTGACAAAGATCGCAGGCTATGAGACGGAGTGCATGACCACGAACTATGCAAGGATGATCCGCATGGGAGCTATGGATATCGTGCAGCCGGATCTCAGCTGGTGTGGGGGTATCACAGTAGGCATGAAGATCGCGGCCTTGGCGGAAGCCGCATTTCTGGAGTGCTCTACCCATGTGTGGAATTCCGGGATCATTGTGGCAGCCAGCGCACATGTAACGGCAGCGATCCAAAATGGAGCGGTCATGGAGTATGATATTACGGAAAATGCGTTCCGGGAAGAACTGATGGTGGACCCGCTGCGGCCTAAGGAAGACGGGATGATCGAGCTGCCGAAGGCGCCTGGACTGGGCGTGGAGGTGAGAGAAGAGGTGATCGAGAAATACCATCTGTAGAAAAAGAAAAATCCCTTGAACACTCAAGGGATTTTTTCGAGCTGCTGACGGGAATCGGACCCGTGACCTCCGCACTACCAATGCGACGCTCTACCGACTGAGCCACAGCAGCA
>DVLJ01000045.1 GCA_018715565.1 Candidatus Ventrimonas merdavium | reverse complement strand
CTCCACCGTTTTCTGATCCGACACAATGGAGAAATCCACCGGATAGGCCTTCCCAAACTCCACCGTAAGCCCCTTAATAGATAGAGCCACCGGGAACCGGATCTCAATAGCCCCCAGCAGCCCCTCCGTCACCAAACCGGCATTCAGTACAACGTCCGGCTTTTCCCTCGGCAAAAAGTACATGCTGCCGTCTACCGCACTCCAGTCCTGGTCACAGGATGCGTACAGCTCCGTCACCTCATAATTATCAAACGGTTTCGTCAGCGACGAAAAATAAGTAAATGCCTCGGGATCCGCCACCTGGGCCGACGCCTGCGCCGTCTGGTTGATCAGGCCGATCGTCACCCGCATAAAGCTGTGGTTCCGAAGAGATTCTTTCATCGCCTGCTTATAAGCCCCACTTGCTGCCTGCATTACTCCATCACCCCGCAATCCACCAGATTCACTTTACAGTCCCTGTACCGCGTCGGCAGGCCGGCGGCGTCAAACTCCACCGGCGTAGCCGTTCGGTTGCCCGGATACATCCGGATCGTCATAAACCGGTTGTTTACCATATCCGGGATCCTGGCCGTCACCACAAACTGGTCAAACTCCTTCAGCATAGCCGCCCAGATCTCCGCATCCAGGAACTTCCACTGCAAAGCGTCAAACTTATACTGATCCCGTCCCACCTTTTGTCCGACAAACTCCCCGCTGGCATTCTTCCCCGAAGAAACATTGGTCGCGATCACCAGGTTCCCGCCAATATCAGGAGCCGGAAACTCCTTCCCATTTATCGTGATGACTGCCATTTCCAGCCTCCTTTACGTCGTCCTCAATGTATATCCAGACCGCTTTTCCAAATCCACCAGTTTCTTCTTGATCTCCCGGATATCAATATTCACCGTAAGATCCAGATTCTCGATCAATTCGATGATCCTACTCAGCAGATCGATCATCGTCAGCAAATGCTGCGCCGACTCTCCGCTTCCCATTCCAGATGCCAGCATGGCTGCACGGTCCACCATTTCCTGCATCCCGCGCTCTGTCGAGTACGGCGCCGCCGCGCTCCCAACCATAGCCAGTGGAGGAGCTGCAGACGACGCAGCGACCGCAGCCACCAGAGGCGCCATTGCGCTCCTCATTCCAGACTGCACCGCCCGGCTGATGCCCTCCGTGATCTGCATATTATTGGCTACCGCCGCCCGGCCGCCCCAGCTGCCCACCAACTCCGGCTTCCCATTCTCATTGGCCACAAACATCTGCCCAGACTTCGGGAAACCGCCGGTGGCATGTCCCTGCACGCCGGGACCGCCGGAAGATACAGAACTGCCGCCTGCCGTCACGGTTCCATTCGACGTCACACCCTCGTCGTCATCATCTTCCGCCTCTGCTTCGTCCTTGGCGCTCTTGAATATGGATTTTGCTCCATCTACAATGCCATTCCAGACGCTTCCAACAAAATCAGCAGCGCCCTTCAGCCATCCGACAATATCCTCCCAGACCGACTTCAGACCGTCCCAGAGCTTATTCATGATGCCCTTTCCGACCTCTACCATCTCGTCCAGCTTAAACACATCTTTAATCGCCTGCCATGTCTCGCTGAACCATTCCTTGATCGAATCCCAGACTTCCTCGATCGTAGATTTCACGGAGTCCCAGATTTCAGACAGCTTGTCCCGGATCGCTTCAAAAATCTCCGTCGCTTTTGCCTGGATGCCGTTCCAGATCTCCTCCGCAAAGCCCTTGATCCCGTTCCATATCGCGGAGAAAAATCCACTGACCGCCGACCAGACCTGCTGCCACAATGCCTGGATGATAGACAAAACCGTTTGGATATTGCCATGGATAGCCGATAATATGGTATTGGCCAAGGCCTTCATGGTCTCCCAGATTCCCTGGAAGAATGCTTCGATCCCGGACCATGCCCGCTCCCAATCTCCAGTAAAAATACCGATCAGAAAATCCAGGAGGCCATTCAACGTATCCAGCACACCGCCGATCACACCAGACACATTTCCAAGGAACTCAAAGAATACGCTTCCAGCAGTCTGTAACCCCTGTGCAATCCCCGGGGCAACATTGCTGATAAACCATGTAATAAAAGGCTGCAGCACCTTTTCCCATAACTCACCAACGGCCTCAGAGACCTTTCCCGCGAACTCTAAAAATTTCTCGAGTAATGGCTGCAGAGTCTCTTGGTTGAATTGCGCAAACCGGTCCGCCGCCTCCTGGAGAACCGGCAGGATATGTGTTTGAAACGCAGCCAAAAAGACATTGACGATCTCACTGATGCCCACTTGGAACGACTGGATCAGCGGTTGGATATTCTGCTCATACAGAGCAAGCATCCCATCAACAAATACCTGGAACGTTTCTGCAATGGAACCAGTTACCGTTTGTACCGCCTGAAGGATCCCGTCAAAAGCCACCTGGAAGCCATCCGCATTCTCTACGATCGGCGCCGTGATCAGCCCTAAAACATCACGGCCGAATGCCAGCGCCAGCTCCGCAGCCCCCATAAAACCATCCGAAAACAGTTTTATGATATCCGCCGTTATCTGCTTTGCCGTATCGCTGCGGAACACCGAAAAGATCTCTGCCGCCGCCATGGCAAACTGACCAGAGATCTCCGCCACCTCGCCGCCGATATCAAACATGGACACCAGGAACTCCCTGATCCTCTGTCCATCCTGGCTCAGGTACTGGTCTATCCCGCCCAGAAGATCATCCACGATCGTAGCGCCGACCGATACGAAGCTCCCCGCGATCTGTCCCAAACTGCGGGAAAACGCATTCAGGAACCGGTTTGCCGCCTGTTGGACATCCTTGTCGTTAAAAATGTCACTCAGGCTTGCTTTGATGCTGTCCAGGTGTGTCTGGATACTGTCAAAAACCGAAGTATCGCCCAGCCCCACCTTGAATCCAGCTGCAAACAGATTTTTCAGCTGTTCAAACCGCTCCATCAAAGCGGCAAACCTTGCATCAACCTCCTCTGCCTGGGCCAGCTCGCCCATATCAAAATCATCAACCTGATACCCGCCGCTGCCGCCTGCCCCGCCGGATCCACCAGAACCGGAACCGCCTCCGCTTCCCGGATCGATAATGTTCAGCTCATCAATCCCGGTCGTGGCGTTTTTGATCTCCTGGGCCGCCTTTTTGGCTGCCCCGCCAGTTCCTCCGATCGCACCGCTCGCCTGGTCCGCAGCTCCGGCCACGGCCTCCATCCCAGCTGCCGCTGCAGATGCACCGTCTCCGCCCTTCTTCCCAGCCAGCAGTTCCGTAAACGCCCGGAAAGCATTCGCCAGGCTCATGAGCTTCCCGATGATCGTGTTGATCACCTGGATCACCGGAGTCAGCACATTGATCAGCCCCTGGCCGATCGTTGCCTGCAGGCTCTCAAACTGCAGCTTCAGGACCCGCACCTGGTTCGCCCAGCCATCGGAGGTCCGGGAAAAGTCCCCGGCCGCCAGAGACAGTTGCTCTGTCACAAACTTGTATCGTAAGGCAACCTTCTCGGCCTCGTTCATCTTGGCCGTGACTTTGCCAAATCCATTGGCCAGCGCATACTGGTCTAAAGCCGCCTGGGTCATGACGATCCCCAGATCCTTCAGGGATTCTGTCTCTCCCGTGAATACAGACTTCAGCTTCGTATAGGCTTCGTCCTGGCTGATATTGTAAAAGGATGCGACGTCCCCGGCCAGACCGGTCAGGGCAGACGACATTTCATAGGCCGCCTGCTCATTAAAACCAAACGCCTTGGCCATAGCGCCAAAGGTGCCCGTAAACTTCTTGGCCATCGTCTCCGACAGGCCAAACTGAGCCGCCGCATTCTTCGCAAACGCATCCACCTGCTTGGACATTGCCGGGAACGTCACATCTACGACATTCTGGACCTCCGCCAGATCCGAGCCCAATTCCACACAGGCCGCTCCAAAGTCCAGGATCTTCTTGACAGAAAAAGCAGCGGCGATCGCCAGACCGGCTTTTTTCGCCAAGCCCTGGATCCCCGCTACCTGCTTATCAAATCCCTGTTGATTTACGACCAGATCAAGGCCAATCTGGCCCACGCTTTCCGCCGCCATATTCCTCACCTACCTTGTCAAAATGCAAAGTAGGCTCGGACGCTACTCAACGGTGCGCTTTATGTGCTCTTCCCTTTGCGGAAACTCCAACCGATTGATCCTTCCGCAGCGCGGACACTTCATCTCCCCTTTCACCAGCTCAGCCAGCATAAGGGTGCGCCCGCACCGCTCACACTTTATTTTTTCAATGCCACATCCCTCCTTCTCAAAAACTGCTGTCAACCAAACAGCTGCGCCATCATCCGCTCCAGATCTGCCATATCCCGCTCAAAACGTTCTGCGGTAACCGCAGCCGCCTGCCGGTCCCTCCATTCATCATAGATCCGCTTCTGGTCCGGTGTAAAATGCTTGATCACGTTGCTGTCCGTCTCGGACCGGATCGCTACGATCCTCCCCAGCGGCGTCTCCGGAGCGATCCCGGCCAGCAAAGAGCAGAATTCGTCCCAGCTGACCGTCTCAAACTCCTTTGTCCGGATCCGTAACCCGTACTGCGTCAGGAAACTGGAAACGATCAGATCCCAGTCCCCAAACAGATCGTAGTACGGGTCGTCACTCCCCCCGGGGTTCTTTCCCGTCTCCGCTGATCAGGCTCACTGCCTCCTGGATCACCACCACCAGGTCCTGAAAATTAAGCTTCAGCTTACTCAGCTCCTTCTTGGATTTCTCCGGGAACATCAGATCAAAGACGTCCAGGATCTCCTGGATGCCCGGCTCTCCGTTCATCAGCCCCATAACCTTCAGCATCGTCGGTGCATCCGAGTTCACCTCGATGGACTTCCCCTTGATCACCAACGTTGGATTCCCTTCAAACGTCAGCTTATCCGTAATATCTACTACTCTTGCCATCACTTCTCTCCTCTCTTTCCTTTATACCCCAGGGCCAGGATCATCTGCCGCCGGCGTAAACGTGGGCTTCCCGTAACAGATCACTTCAAACTCCAGCGTATCAATATTGGTCGAATCCCCGCCGCCCGGCGTCGTCACATTCACTACCACCGGACAGGCCAGCTTTGCCCCGGAAACCATTTCCCACTCAAACTTCGTCATGACATCCTGACCAAATTTCCAGGCCAGACTCGCGATGTAATCGTTCCCTTTATCCCCCACGGACCGCTTTCCCTTGAACGAGAATCCCAGCTTCTTTCCCGTCATGGATGCCTTCGCCCATCCTCCGGCGTCCATGGCATACCATTCCTCCACGGTCCCGTCGATCGTAGGCGCAAAATTCTCCAGATCCGACGGCATCGCCATATCGGCTTCTTCACTCTCCAGCCCGGCAGTACCGAACTTAAACACATTGTTATGTACCGGATACACTTTTCCAGCCGCTTCCGCCATATCTCATTCCTCACTTTCTCTGATACAAAACATCCAGCCAGATCACATATTCGTAAACCCCGTTGTCGTCCGTTCCCACATCCACCGGCTCCGGCACCTGCAGGATCAGGCCGCTGACAAAGGTGTCCCCAATAGTCAGGCTAGTTACCTCTCGCAGCTTCTCAAAAAGCCCCCAGGCCGCGCTTTCCGTCTCCGGCTTGCTCCTGGTCCAGTGGATCAGCAGGGAGATCCTGCGCACGCCATAAGAAGTACAGGAAAGGCCGCCCAGTGCTGTCACCGGCGGCCCGCTGCCTTTCCTCTCATATACTCCGATCGCTCTTTCCTGCTTATTGTCCAGCTTTCCGACATAGACCCGTTCATCCGCCGCGATCCCAAGACCGATGATCCACTGACGGATCTCTGGCAGCTTCAGCATCACACGCCACCCACTTTCTTATAAAACTGCCGGAACGCTTTCGGCACAAAATCAGCCTTGCTCCCGCCCGGCAGCCAGTCCTCATACCATTCTCCTCTTGCGTTTGGATTCTCCTTGGTCTGGAAGTGATACTCCGGATGATAATACAGCCTGCGGGCATACGGCGCGCTGGAAACCAGCGTCACTTTTCCATTTCCAGAATCACGATAATCTACAAATGTGCTCTCATTCTGCAGATTTCCCGTGTCAAACGGAAACACCTGGGCCTGTACGACCTCCGTATGCAGCGCTTCCGCCGTCAGCTCCAGCGCCTTCACCGCCGCCCCGGTCAGCTGCTGGATCCGGGGCATATTCAGCCTCACCGTAGATCTCACCTGCATCACATCACCTCCAGCGTGCAATAATTGACCGTCCCATCAGGATTCCGGTTCTTAGCCCCCTGGACGATCCGGCGCGTCTCTCCAAACACCTCCACCGTGCCTCCGCTCAAAGACGGCATCCCCGGGGCGATATCGCCGGGAAACAGTGCCGTTCCCGTCACCTGCACCAGCTTCTTTTCTGCCGTCAGGATGGTCTTGGCACGATCCTGAAAATTACATACCAGTTCCAAGTCTGCCGTGTTCTTCGGCTCTCCCAGATTGTTCAGCTCCTCGCTCTCCAGATGGACCTTGATCTCGGTCTTGCAGAGCTTCCTTGGAACCAGGCACGGATATTTCATCGTCCCACCGCCAATCTGCAGCACAACCCCGTCTGGGTAAGCATGGCATACACATCCCGGCGCATGGCGATCCCCTTGTCCGTAAACACGTTCCAGGAGCTGCCAAACTGGGCGGAAACACCGTTGATGCTGTAACCCTGGAGGATCGTGTCGATCTCGTCGGCATTCTCATACTCAAACTCCGCCTGCCGGCATACCACCTCACGGATCACATCCTGCTGAAACGGAGTAAGCCTGGAAAAACCCCGGCCCACGATACGGTTATACGTCAGAGAATCCACGTGGCGGCTGGCCTGGCGCAGCATCCGTTCCGCTTCCTCCGCCGGGATCACGGTACCGCCGGAGGCTAAGTATTCCTCCGGCGTCACATACGGTTCATAGGCCATTTTCCCGCCCCCTTTACGCTCCGGTATACTCAGTGGTATCTACATCAACAAAAATGCTGTCGATCTTGCCGTCCCTGCCATTTGGGAACACAAACACGTCAGACAGGCTGCGGTTCTGGTACAGATACCCGTCCCCCTTCGTATGACCGCCCGGCTCAAAATAATAGATGCTGGAGATCTTCGGTACGATCTTGCAGGTCTGCCCGCAGGCCACCAGGACATTGATCTTGTGCGCTCCGGTCACGCCGTCTCCGGCGTCCTCCTCACTCTCCGCAACCTTCTTCCTCGGCGCGAAACCGCCATCCTCCGGCTCCCAGTCAAAAGCATCGTAGAAGCGCTCATCATCGATCACTTCCATCACCGGCACGCCGTCGATCTCCGTGACCCTGGTCTCGATCCCCATACCGCCCTCCGCGATCTGCGTCATCTCGATCTTGCGGGTAAATTCCGTGGACTGCTCCAGGGCGTCCATGATCGCACTGGTCACATACATGATCAGGCTGCCATTTGCCTTATACCGGCGCAGCTTTCCCTTTGCCAGGATATCCTTCAGCATCCCAAACACCTTTGCCTTCGTATAATTCGCGGCTGCGGTGCTGGAATTGTATCCGGCCGTTGCCTGGGCCTTCTGGGCGACCTTAGAGAAAAACAGAGCGTCCGTCTCCGGGACCACCTGCGTCTGCTCAAACACCCGGGAAATATTCTGGATAGACGCCGTCGCATTGGTCTCATCCACATCTGCCTTATCCACCAGGAACTCCACGTCCCTGTCATGGGTCAGCGTAAACGGAACATCCGTCTGGGTATAGGTCCCGGTATTCCAGCCGCCTTCCCGGCTATGATTCTTATACCCGCTGGTGCTCATCTGGGTGAAATGGAACGTCTTACCGTCCAGCCACCTTACATTACTGGTTACAAACGGGGAAGTTAAAGTCCCCTGCATGAGAATTTCTAATAACTCAGGCTCCCAAGCCTGAGCATAGTTCAAATTCGGCATACACGATGCCCTCCTTTCTAGTTGTTAAATCGATTCCATCGCTTCGTAGGCACTGCGCCCTGTTGCGCCCCTGCCTGATTCTGTGCAGACTGCTGGCTCTGCCCTCCTGCAGCCCCCACCTGAAGGAACCCGCTGCTTCCGCCTGCCTGCGGCTTCAGGGCCGGAACATCCTCCAGCACCTTGTTCAGCGCTGCCCGCAAGGATTCCTCGTTGATCTTCCCATCCTGTCCCATCACCTGGCTGAGATCTGCCATCTTCAGGACATACGGGATCGTCTTTGCATCCATCCCCAGCGCTACCGCCGCCATCGTAGCCGCACTCTGGAGCTGCGCCTGACGGACCGCCGCCTGAGACGCTTCCAGCTGCGCCCTAGCATCCGTCAGCTGCCCCTGGATCGCATTCACATCCGGCTGATTGGCTGCCTTCTGCTGCTTAAACGCAGCGATCGCCTGGTCCATTTCCTCCTGGGAGAGTCCCTGCTGCTTAAAATACGCCTTTAACACCGTATCTTCCTTTGCAGACAAGGTTCCGTCCAGCATCTTCTGGATCTTGTCATAATCGATCGCCGGCGGAGTTCCCTGCTGATCACTCTGGGCCTGCTGCCCGGTCCCGCCGGATCCTCCCGTCTGCTGGGTAGTCTGCTGATTAGTCTGCTGGTTATTCTGGTTTCCTTCCATTGTCGTGCTCCTTTCCATTTTGAGAGTGTCACTCTTGATCCATCCATTTTCATCGGTGTCGCCGGCCGCGCAGATTTTAATGCCGTACTCGCGTTTGGGCATAAAAATACCACCAGCCGCTACTGGCTGGTGGTATTTCTATTTCTGTTTTGCTTCTTCTGATAATCTTTTAAAGATCTCGTTGCAGTGTTGATTAAAAGCCTCTTTTTCTGCTTCCGTATATTCCCCAGAGTGAAGAAATGCCTCCCTTTTCTCTTGCGTCATGTTTTTCTTCTCATCTTCCGAGAAGCGTACATATTCCAAATCGGTTCTCAGCAAATAACACTCACGCGAAGATAACTCTTCTTTCCTGCGCTCCTGCTCCGCCTTCGGCAATAGCAGCCATTCGCGTGCCGTCAATGCCATCACTC
>DVLJ01000044.1 GCA_018715565.1 Candidatus Ventrimonas merdavium | reverse complement strand
GTTCAGCACACCTTATTGGTGTGGGAAGTTTGAGTTAATAACCAAAAAACAACCAGAAGATCAATCGTAAAAAAATACGATTGATCTTCTGCGTATTTCTGCATATAATATAAGCGGTAAACCTGCATGCGCCCGGCGGGCACGGTGTACCACCACCCATGAAAGTCTGGCGGACACATTTGGCATCCCAGAATGCATGCCGCCTATTCGGCGGCGGGGCTTGCGTAGTAAAACAGGAAAGGGTGAACCATGTATGCGTGAAACAAGAACAACCGAGTTTAAAGAAACGGTTACAAATACATTTTAAAAAACAGTAAGTGCCTTTTCAAATTACGATGGCGGAGAAATATTGTGGAAAGGGATATCTGTTATGAGAGTATCGTTCAAAATGATTGCAATATTGGTGTTACAAATCCTTTTATTTTCCGGATGTACGCAAAACATAGCGGAAGAAACAAAATCCGATTGGGGTTCTTTCACCCCAGAAGATATATACAGCTATGATAAAAAATATGTTGCCGTGCAGACTGTAGAGGAAGAAGAATATTCTCCTGATACAAAAGTGAGATATGTGAGAGTAAGTATTATGGATACCGACAGTGAAAACGAGGTATTTTCCTTTATTCCTGCAAGAGCAAGGGATTTCTGGGGAATATGCTGGGAAAGTGACAGCTACAACATTTGGACCCAATCCGGTGATATGGGGACATTTTGCTATAAATATGAGGATGAAACATGGGTGCGGGATGAATCGGCAATCCGCCCGGATGATATTGTTTCAAAATATGATGACTGATATGCCAAATGACGTTAAACAAAACCGCATATCAGCAGAACGCCCCCGGCGCACCGGAGCCGCGTCCAGTATGGAAGCGCTCCCCGGTACGCCGGGGGCCTTGTTTATCATGGTCTTGTCCGCCCCAGGCCTGGCGGCCCAGATTCCTTTGCCAGGAGATCCCAGAGGATCTACGGATTGGACTTATCGATGATCCGCTGGGTCTCTGCCGCGATCATCTCCGGGGTCACGTTGGGGTCTGTGGGATCCCAGGTCTGCTCGAAGGGGATCTCGTACATGATCGTGGGCCGTTCAAAGGGGCCTGGCTTGGAGCTGTTGTAAACCGTCACCGTGGTGCCGATGGCGCAGTTGTCATAGATCCACTTGGAATCGATGGTCGCTAAGCGGATACATCCGGCAGAGCGGGCAATCCCCAGGTTGTTGTAGGTGCTGGCCCATACGCTGAACGGATCCGGCCGGTCGTAGATGATGGAATGCATCAGGATCGGCATGCCCGGGCTCAATCGGGTGGCGTACTGGGTGTACAGATCGTGGATCATCAGACGCCAGCGGTACTTCTCCGGGGTCTTAAAGGTTCCGATGGGGGTGTCGTCGCCAACGGAGGTCAGGAATGCCTTGACCGGGATGATAAAGCCATTGTCTCCATCCTTGGCATATACGGTCAGGCAGTTCATCTCCTTGTTGATCTTCAGCATATAGGGGCCGCCGGCGGGGAGGAGGGATTCCACATCCGTCACCAGCTTGCCGTCCTCTGCAAAGTAATACTTATATCCGTCGATATACTGCCATCCGGTCACCGGATAGGAGTCCTGGAAATAATATTGGTCATTCTCTACCCAGCCCCATCCGGTAAAATTGGAGCCGTCGCCGTGGATGTAGCGCAGGACGCCGTCCACTACCTGGACGCCGTCTGCGTGAGCGGCTTTCAGCGGGTTGGCAGTATCTACAGTCGCCTCGGTCCCCTTGCGGAAGAATGCCAGGCGGTAGCCGGTGATATAGAGCCCCTGGCCCATGGTCCCGGCGGTCTGGCCGTTCTTGGCCCAGCCGGTCTGGGTGCCGTCGCTCAAGGTCGTGGTGTAGTAAAGGTCAAAGCTGTCGGCTACCGGGCCCTTGAACCGATACTGGATCGCTTCCACCGGTACCATGGTGGAAACGTGGCCGGTCTGCTGGCCGTTCAGGACCCATTCCGACCAACCGTTGGCGGAAGAATAGGTGCGGTACAGCAGGTCGCCGTGGATGTTCTCCATAAAGGTAGAGATGCCGCTGAAGCCGGTGCCGTCGGTGGTGATGTCCTGGTCGTTGACAAAGGGAGTGGACCAGTTCTGGAGCCCTAAGGTCAGGACGGTGGTCTGCAGGCGGGGTTCCCGCTGAGGAACGACCAGCGGGTTATTCAGCTGGCTGGCTTCCGCCTCTGCCGCGGCCTGTTCTGCTTCCAGCTCCGCGCCCTGGGACTCTGTCAGTTCTCCGGTACCCACCGGGACCAGAGGCTGGCCGGACTGGGCGGGATCTGTGGAACCAGTCTCCGTGGATGCGCCCGGCTGGGCCGTGCCCGCGGTCTCGCCGGATGTCTCTCCGGAAGAAGCCGTCTCTCCGGAAGAAACCGTCTCCCCGGAAGCCTGTCCGGATCCGGCTACGATCGTGCCGCTCTGGGAAGCCGATTCGGACGCACCGGGCCCTCCCATATCGGCAGCGGTCTCGCCCGCTCCGGCGGTGATAGTCCTGCTGGAGCTGCCGTTATCGCTGCCAGCAGCGGCAGCAGTCTCCGCCGCGGCCGTATTCTCTGCGGAAGGCGCCTGGAAGGAGACCTGTCCGTCAGCGGCCTGTGCGCCGGACGCGCTGTTATCTGCAAAAGCAGGGGTGACTGCTCCTGCAAGCAGCGAGCCGGTCAGCAGCAGGATCATCCCTGTCTTTCTGTATCGATTCATCATAAAATCCTCCTAAATAATTACTTACCTTGTTAATCTAACACAAAAGACCGAAAAATGCCAGATGCGATTTACATTTTCCAGGTGATATTGTAAAATAAAAGGGATTGGCAAGAAAAACGTAAGAATAATGTTATAGATTTGGAAATCGATAGGAGATAAGATGGAGAAAACCGCTCCGGAGGTGATGGTCAGCATCTGCTGCATCACCTATAACCAGCAGTCCTATATCCGGGACGCGCTGGAAGGATTTTTGAGACAGAAGACGGATTTTCCCTGGGAGCTGCTGATCCATGACGACGCCTCCACAGACGGGACGGCAGAGATCATCCGGGAGTACGCGGACCGGTTCCCGGACAGGATCTACCCGATCCTGCAGACGGAGAACCAGTATTCCCAGGGGCTGACGAACATCAGCGGGACCTTTAATTTTCCAAGGGCCAGGGGACGCTACATCGCCATGTGCGAGGGGGACGACTACTGGACGGACGAGACGAAGCTGCAGCGGCAGGTGGAATTTATGGAGGCTCACCCGGACTGCTCCCTGTGCTTTCACAGCGCGCAGGTAGAGGTGCAGGGGCGGGCCCTGACAGAGCGGCAGATGCGGCCATACCGGGGGGACAGGCGCGTGTCGCCGGAAGCGATCATTGATAAGACTTCCGGGTATCCGACAGCGTCGTTACTGTTCCGGAGGGAGATGGTGGAGCAGCTGCCGGATTTTTATGTGCAGGCTCCGATCGCGGATATTCCCCTGCAGCTTTTGGCGGCGGCCAGAGGCTGGGCATACTATATGGACCGGCCGATGTGCGTCTACCGCTTAGGCGGGGCCGCTTCCTGGACGACGCTTATGAAGCAGGGCGATTATGAGGCCAAGCAGCGGCAGTATGCGGAGGCCATGAAGCAGATGTATGCAGGCTTTGACCGGGAGACCGGCGGGCGGTTCCGGCCGGCGGTGAAGAGCGCCGTGAAGCGGCTGTGGTTCCTGACCCAGGTGAACACGAAGCAGTACGGCGTGGTGCTGAGCAGGAAGTACCGGCGGTATTACCGGGAGCTGAATGTGCGGACCCGGTTCTTCATCCGGCTGGAGACCATGGCTCCCAGGCTGTATGGAGGACTGCAGCGGTGGTTCCACCGGAAGGGATAGGGCGCAGAGAGCTGGTGCGGCAAGTGACAAGCAAACGTGCAGGCAAAAGACAGGTAAGAGGCAAGTAGGAGATACAGCGTGGCAGAGACAGAGATGAGACAAAAGGTAGCCAGCGGTCTTTTCTGGAAGATCCTGGAGAATGGCGGAGCCCAGGGGGTGCAGTTCGTGATCACGATCCTCCTGGCCCGGCTGCTGACCCCGGCGGAATACGGCGTGGTGGGCATCATCATGATCTTTATCGTGATCGCCAACGTATTTGTCCAGAGCGGGTTTTCCACGGCTCTGATCCAGAAGCGGCAGGCGGAGGCGGTGGATTTTTCCTCGGTCTGCTATTTTGAGCTGGCGGCTGCGGTGGGAGTCTACGGGCTGCTGTATCTGGCGGCTCCGGCGATCGCAGGCTTTTACGCCCTTCCGGTGTTGGAACCGATCGTGCGGGTCCTGGGGATCGTGCTGTTCCCCGGCGCGGTGATCTCAGTCCAGACCGCTTATGTGTCCCGGAACATAGAATTCCGGGGGTTGTTTTTTTCCACCCTGGCGGCTTCGGTGATCTCCGGTGCGGCCAGCATCGGCATGGCCCTGGCGGGGGCCGGCGTCTGGGCCATGGTGGGACAGCAGATCAGCTATTATTTCAGCCTGATGGGCGTGCTGTTCCTAACCGTGTCCTGGAAGCCGGGAAGGCAGTTCAGCCTGGGGCGCATCCGGGAGATGTTCTCCTTTGGCTGGAAGCTGCTGTGCGCGTCTTTGCTGGATACGGTCTTTAACAACTTATACGGCCTCCTGATCGGCAAGATCTATAATGAGGAGATGCTGGGCAGTTATACCCGGGGCGAGCAGTTCCCCAAGCTGATCGCCACGAACCTGGGGGCGGCGATCCAGGCGGTGCTGCTGCCGGTCTTTTCTGCCAGCCAGGAGGATAAGCACGCGGTGCGGGATATGGTGCGCCGGGCGATCCGGTTAAGCTCGTTCGCGGTGCTCCCCATGCTGCTGGGGCTGTTCGCCGTGGCGGACAATCTGGTGCTGGCCCTTTTGGGGGAGCAGTGGATGGTGTGCGTGCCGTTTCTGCGGATCATGTGCATTTCCTACTGCTTCTGGCCGATCCACATCACGAACCTTCAGGCCATTAACGCGGTGGGACGCAGCGATATCTTCCTGAAGCTGGAGATCGTGAAGAAGGGATTGAGCCTGCTGGCCCTGGTGATCGGCATACAGTTTTCTGTGTTTACCATGGTGTGCATCAAAGCGTTCCAGGACTTTTTGTGCACCTTTGTCAATGCGGCCCCCAACAAGAAGCTGCTGGACTACAGCATCCTCCATCAGTGGATGGACGTGGCTCCGGCGGCGGGGATCTCGGCGGTGATGTGCGCGTCGGTCATGGCGTTGGGCGCCTGGCTCCCGGTGGACTCGGTGTGGGCCCGGCTGGGGCTTCAGATCGCGGCGGGAGGAGCCGTGTACGTGGCCCTGGCCGCGTTGTTCCGTCTGGAAAGCTATCGGTTTTTGAAGGATATGGCGGCGGGAGCCTTGGGAAGGAGCGTTAGGAAATGAACAAACAAACGGTGATGGTGACTGCCATCGGATCGTTTTCCGCGGGAGCGGTGATCGCCGCCTGCAAGCGGGAAGGTTTCCGGGTGGTGGGCTGCGATATCTATCCTGCGGCCTGGGTAGTAAATTCCCGGGACGTGGACCGGTTTTACCAGGCGCCCTACGCCACGGATCCGGCGGCGTACCGTGCTTTTTTACTGGAAGTGTGCGGTCAGGAACAGGCGGCGTTTTTGCTGCCCCTGACGGATGTGGAAGTGGATGCGCTTCAGGCATGGCGGAAGGAGCCGGATGGGGATTTTGGCCAGCTTCAAGCACAGGTGTGCATGTCCGGTGTGGAGACAATCCGGCTGTGCCGGGATAAGGAAGCCTGCGCGGCTTTTTTGGAGGCGCAGGGATTGTGCCGGACGATCCCTGGGATGAGGCTCAGTCAGGTCGGCGTGGACTTGAGCGATGATGTGGAACGGAATGGGAAGGCGGAATCGGACAATCGGCAGAAGCTGGCATATCCTCTGGTTTTGAAGCCGCTCCATGGCCGGAGCAGCCAGGGGCTGCAGGTGGTGAGCGGACCGGAGGAGCTTTCCTGGATCCAGGCCCGGCTGCGGGGGCAGGAAGACGGATATCTGGTCCAGCCGAAGATCGAGGGCCGGGTGACCACGGTGGACGTGGTCCGCAGCCCGGAGACAGGTCAGTGTGTGTGCCTGCCAAGGAGAGAGCTGCTGCGGACGCCGAACGGGGCGGGGACCTCGGTGCAGGTATTCTCGGATCCGGAGCTGGAGGCACAGTGCCAGGCAGCGGCGAAAGCGCTGGATATCCGGGGGTGTGTGAACCTGGAGTTCATCGAAGGCCGGGACGGCTGGTATTTTCTGGAGTGCAATCCCAGGTTTTCCGGCGGGACAGCCTTTTCCTGCATGGCAGGGTATGATATGATAAGCAATCATCTCCGCTGCTTTACGGGGCAGCCCCTTGAGGAGCGGGGGCAGATCCGGGAGCAGTACCTGGCAAGGCGGTACGAGGAGTACCGGATGGAGGAGACAGAGGAGAATGGAGGCGGCTTATGAGCAATCGGCATGAGGAACCGGTCCTGGTGACCCGTTCCACGATGCCTCCCTTAGAGGAGTATGTGGAACTGTTAAAGCCCATCTGGGACAGCGCCTGGCTGACCAATATGGGAGCCTATCACGAAGCGTTTAAGGAACAGCTGAAGACCCGTTTTAAGGCGGAGAACCTGGAGCTGTTCGTCAATGGCCATATGGCCCTGGAGCTGACCCTGCAGGCCCTGGAGCTTTCCGGCGAGGTCATCACCACGCCCTTCAGCTTTGCCTCCACGACCCATGCGATCGTGCGCAACGGCCTGACCCCGGTGTTCTGCGATATCAACGACCGGGATTACACCATGGATGTGGATCAGATCGAGAGCCGGATCACGGAGCGGACCTCTGCGATCGTGCCGGTCCATGTGTATGGGAATCTCTGCGATGTGGATGGGATCCAGAGGCTGGCGGACAAGTATGGTCTGAAGGTGATCTATGACGCGGCCCATGCCTTTGGCGAGGAACGGGACGGCGTAGGTGTGGGCCAGTTCGGGGACGCCTCCATGTTCAGCTTCCACGCCACCAAGGTATTCCACAGTATTGAAGGCGGAGCCGTGGTGTTCCGGGACCGGGGGCTGGCGGACCGGCTGTACCAGCTGAAGAATTTCGGCATCACCGGGTATGAAAGTGTGGAATATGTAGGCGCCAACGGAAAGATGAACGAATTCCAGGCGGCTATGGGCTTGTGCAATCTGCGCCATGTGGATGAGGCTATCGCCCGGAGAAAGGCGCTGACGGAGCGTTACCGGGAGCAGCTTTCCGGAGTAGAGGGGATCCGGCTCTGCCCGGAGGATCCCCGGGTGCGATCCAATTACGCCTACATGCCGGTGGTATTTGACGGCTATGGGGCGGACCGGGATACGATCTTTGCGGCTTTAAAGGAGCATAACATTTTTGCCCGGAAATATTTCTATCCCTGCATCAACAGCTATGAGTGCTACCGGGACCGGTTTGACGACAGCGAGACTCCGGTGGCGAAGCGGATCGCGTCCCAGGTGCTGACGCTGCCGCTGTATCCGGATCTGCCGGAGGACGTGGTGGACGAGATCTGCCAGGTGATCCTGCAGTTCCGGTAGGAAGAACGATGACAAAATGACACAGGAGGACTCCATGAACGAGGTACTGGTGGTGATTCCCGCCTTTAACGAAGAAGCGAATATCGAGATCGTGGTGGACGAGCTGATCCGGGAGTATCCCCAGTTCGACTATGTGGTGGTCAACGACGGATCCCGGGACCGGACGGCGGAGATCTGCCGGGAGAAGGGCTACAACCTGCTGGATCTGCCGGTGAACCTGGGGCTGGCAGGATGCTTTCAGGCGGGCATGAAATACGCCTATCAGAAGGGCTACGCCTGCGCCGTCCAGTTCGACGGGGACGGACAGCACCGGCCGGAATATATTGCCCCTATGTATCAGAAGATCATGGAGGGCTGGGACATCGTGATCGGCAGCCGGTTTGTGGATGGAAAGAAGAGCATGTCCATGCGCATGGTGGGCAGCCGTCTGATCACGGCGGCCATCCGGCTGACCACGGGCGCCTGCATCTTAGATCCCACCTCTGGCATGCGGATGTTCAACCGGGAGATGATCCGGGAGTTTGCCGTGAACTTGAATTACGGGCCCGAGCCGGACACGGTGTCTTACTTGGTGAAACAGGGAGCCAGGGTGACGGAGATCCCGGTGAAGATCGGGGAGCGGCTGGGCGGCGAAAGCTATCTAAAGCCCATGGTGGCGGCCAGCTACATGGCCCGGATCCTGATCTCGATCCTGCTGATTCAGAATTTCCGGCGGAGAAGATAGGCGGCGGAGACTGCCGGCAGCGGGCTGCCCTGGGGAAACGGACACAGGGAGAGAATGGATCAAATAGGAACACAGTGAGGGATACGGCGACATGGATCGATGGACAGCGGCTCTGATCCGGACCAGGGCCAACCGGGAACAATCAAATATGCTCTGGAATATGGCGGGCAGCTTCTGCTACGCCTTTTCCAGCATGGTCCTTTCCTTTCTGGTGATGCGGCTGGCGGGGGAGGCGCAGGGGGGGATCTTTGCTTTCGGCTTCAGCACCGTGGGGCAGCAGATGTTCTTGCTGGCCTATTTTGGCATCCGGCCGTTCCAGATCACCGATGGGGCGGGGGAGTACCAGTTTGGGGACTATCTCCATCACCGGAAGCTCACCTGTCTGGCGGCGGTGGGGCTGGGCCTGGGATATCTGGCGGTCAGCCGCTACAGCCTGGAGAAGGCGGCCATCCTGTTCCTTTTGATCGGCTACAAGGTGCTGGACGGATTTGCGGATGTGTACGAGTCAGAGTTCCAGCGGCAGGGACGGCTGTACCTTACCGGGAAATCCAACACCTTCCGCACCATCCTTTCCGTAGGTGTGTTCTTGGTGACGCTGACTGCAGGAAGGGACCTGGCGGCTGCCTGCATCGCGGCGGTGCTTGCCCAGGGCGCGGGCGTCTGGCTGTTTGACGTCACGGTGCTGCGCTGCCTCCCCGGGGTCATGTATGAGCGGAGGCCAGGGAGCGTTCAGGCCCTGACGGCCTCTACGGTGCTTTTGTTTGTCAGCGTGTTCCTGGATTTTTATGTGTTTTCCGCGGCAAAATACGCCATTGACGCCCATATGTACGATGCGGCGTCCGGCTATTTTAATGTGATCTTCATGCCCACGTCGGTGATCAATCTGGCGGCGGGCTTTGTGATCCGGCCGTTTTTGACCAGCCTGACCTATCTGTGGAACGAACGGCGGTTTTCGGAATTTTCCGGGAAGCTTCTTCGGATCACAGCGGTCATCGGCGGGCTCAGCGTGCTGGCGGTGGGGGCCACGGCGCTTTTGGGACGTCCGGTCCTGGCCGTCCTGGAATGGCTCCTGGGTCCGGTCTATGCCGGAAAGCTGACGGCCTACAGCGGTTCGTTCACCCTGATCGTGCTGGGTGGCGGCTTTTACGCGGTGCTGAACCTGTATTATTATGCCCTGGTGATCATGCGGAGGCAGAGGACGATCTTCGGCATTTACCTGGTGATGGCGGCTTTGGCCTTCTGGCTGGCCCCGGCCATGGTGATCTCCCGGGGGATCCCGGGGGCGGCCAGGGCGTATCTCATTCTGATGGCGCTGATGGCGGCGGCCTTCGTAGGCTTTGCCTGGGGCGATTATGCCAAAGAGAAAAGGAGGCGGGCGTGATGACGGTAGACGTGCTGATCCCCACATATAAGCCGGGGCGGAAATTCGCCGCCCTGCTGCACATGCTGGAAAAGCAGACGGTCCCGCCGGATCAGATCCTGGTGATGAATACGGAGGAGAAATTCTGGAACGGGGAGGGGCTGCCGAAGCTTTCCCAGCTGAAGGTACGGCATCTGTCCAAGGCGGAATTTGACCACGGCGGTACCAGGAACCGGGCTGCAGGGTATTCCAAGGCGGATATCCTGGTGTTCATGACCGACGACGCGGTGCCGGCGGACACGCACCTCCTGGAGCGGCTGGCAGAGGCTGTCGCCGGGACGGGACCGGAGGGAGAGCCGGTGGCCGCAGCTTACGCAAAGCAGCTTCCGGCAGAGGACTGCCGGTTCATCGAGCGGTACACCCGGGCGTTCAATTATCCGGATACGGGGGCGATCAAGACGAAGGCGGATCTCCCGCGGCTGGGGATCAAGACCTACTTTGCTTCCAATGTCTGCTGCGCCTACCGGCGGGAGATCTTTGAACAGCTGGGCGGGTTTGTGGAGAGCACCATTTTTAATGAAGATATGCTTTTTGCCGCCAAGGCGGTGCAGGCGGGATACGCTGTGGCCTATGTGCCGGAGGCAAGGGTGGTCCATTCTCACAACCTGTCGCCTATGGAACAGTTCCGCCGGAATTTTGACATGGGGGTGTCCCAGGCGGACCATCCGGAGGTGTTCGCGGACGTCCCGGCAGAGGGAGAGGGTATCCGGCTGGTGAAGCAGACGGCCCGGTATGTGCTCCGAAAGGGGCGGCCTTGGCTTTTGCCGTCCCTTGTGGTGACCAGCGGCTGCAAATATCTGGGCTACCGTCTGGGCAAGAGATACCGGGCCCTGCCCCACAGGCTGGTGCTCTGGTGCAGCATGAGCCCTTACTACTGGAATCGGAAATGGAGGAAACAGCCATGATGACAATGACCCTGCGTATCGCGCTGATCCTGGTGTCGTTTGCCACCTGCTTTTTGATCATGCGGAAGATCCGCCAGTCCAAGATGCAGATCGAGAACGCGATTTTCTGGATCGTCCTGTCGATCGTGCTGGTGATCTACAGCATCTTTCCCCAGGTGGCGGATTTCTGCGCCCACCTGCTGGGCATCTACGCCACTACCAATTTCCTGTTCCTGTTCGCCATCTTTGTGCTGATCGTCAAGGTGTTCTACATGACGATCCATATCTCCCAGCTGGAGAGCCGGATCCGGGAGCTGGTGCAGAAGATGGCGCTGGAGGAGAAGAAGCGGGAGGAAGCGGAGGCGGCGGTGCGCCAGATGGGGGCGGAGCTGCAGGCAGAGCTGCAGACAGACATGCAGGCGGGGCGACAGACAGAGCTGCAGACATACATGCGGACAGCCGCGCAGGCAGCCCCGCAGGAGGAGCTGCATGCAGACTCGCACATGGAGGGCCAGGCACGATGAAGAAACGAGTGGGACGTTGGCCCCTGGGGGCGGCGGCGGTGCTGCTTTTGGGCCTATGGCATCTTCAGGAGGTGCAGGCCGGGGCGGCGGCGACCGGGGATGGCTGGATGGTCCCGGTCTACGTGGGACTTCTGGCGGCTGCCTTCGTGGGGCTTCTGGCCTTGGGACGGATGTTGTTTGGCGGGAGGTCCCGCCAGTCTGGGGACGGTAGGACCGGAGATGGGAGGACCGGGGACGGGAGGTCCGGAGACGGGCAGTCCTCCCAGAAGCAGAACCTTGCCGGCAGGGCAGGAAGCCGGGGGGCGGCAGTTCCGCTCCAGAGGATATACCCGGCAGCGGGCCTGTTCCTAGGCTTTGTGTATCTGATGGTCCTGGCGCCCCTTTGCGGGCCGGACGAGATCAGCCATTATGTCAGCGCCTACCAGCTTTCCAGCCGGATGCTGGGCGAGCCCTCCGACGCGGCCAATGGCCGGGTGCTTTTGCGGGCGCAGGACGCCTGGGTGGAGGATCTGGAAGGCGTCTATGAATACGAGCAGGACGCGGACGGGAACTGGCAGGTAGTCTTGGAGAGCGCGGAGGGGAACCGGACGTTCGGCGAGCCGCTGGATCAGTCTGTGTACCAGCTGATCCGGGAGCTGGCTCCAGATGGGGCCTATGCTCCGGAACGGTACGAGTTCCTGGAACATGGCCGGGTTGGCTCTATGTATCCGCCGGTGACCACTACGCCTCTGGCCTATGTGCCTCAGGCTCTTGGCATTGCGGCGGCCCGCTTGCTGGGACTGGGCACGCTGCCCCTTCTGTATCTGGGGCGGCTCTGCAATCTGGTCTTTTTCGTAGGGATGACCTGGCTGGCCATGAGACGGATGCCTTTTGGAAAGGAGGTCCTGTTCGGCGTGGCCCTGCTCCCCATGACCCTGCATTTATCCGCTACTTATTCTTATGATGTGATGATCATGGGCTGCCTGTTCTGCTTTACGGCGGTCTGCCTGGATCTGACTTACCGCAAGGAGCGGGTGGAACTGGCGGACGTGGCGGCGCTGGCGGTCCTTATGGCGGTGGCCGGCCCCTGTAAGATGATCTATGCGGTCTTTTTGGGACTGTGTCTGCTGATCCCGGTGGGCAAATTCGGCGGCTGGGGGAAATGGGCCCTGGCGGCGGCGGCAGTGGCCGGGGCCTGGCTCATCGCTATGCTGGCGGTCAACAGCCAGGTGGTGGTCTCCTACGCCACGGAGGCGGAAAGCTATGTGACCTGGGCCGAGGAGCCGGGCTACAGCTTCAGCCTGATGATCCATCAGCCCCTCAGGACCCTGGCCATGTTCTACCGGACGATCCTGTGGCAGGCCCAGCAGTACCATCTGACCATGATCGGCGCCTATCTGGGCAATCTGGACGAGGTGCTGGACGTGCCGTATCTGCTGGTGGTGATCTTTACCGTGTGCCTGGCGGGACTGGCATTTCGTAAGCCGGGAGAGAGCCTGGAGATCCGCGGAGGGAAACGGGCGTGGATCCTGATCCTCTGCGCCGGATGCGCGGCGGCGGCCATGGCGTCCATGCTGATCGCCTGGACGCCGATCAGCTCCCGGGTGATCAATGGAGTCCAGGGGCGGTATTTTCTGCCGTTTCTGCCGGTACTCCTTCTGGCGTGCAAAAATGACTTCGTGGTTTTGACAAAGGACCGAAACCGTAGTATATTGTATCTGATGTGCTGCTTAAACGGCTATGAGCTGCTGCGGCTGTTCGCCACCGTGAGCATGAGGTTATGAGCATGAGGTTATGAGTATGAGGTTATGAGCAAGCGGTTATGAGCATGAGGCTGTGAGCATGCGGCGGCAGCGGATGTCTGCAGCGGACGTCTGCATCAGGCGTCTGCTGGAGCGAAGATCTGGAAGATCAGGAAAGATAACATTTTTAAGAGAGAAAACAGGAGAACAGCTATGGGAAAGATTACGGTAACCCCCTGCGGGATCAAAGGATTATATGTGATCGAGCCGACGGTATTCAAGGATGAGCGCGGCTATTTTGTGGAAACCTACAATCAGAACGATTTCAAGGAAGCGGGACTTGACATGGTCTTTGTCCAGGACAACCAGTCCATGTCTGTGAGGGGTGTTCTGCGCGGGCTGCATTTCCAGAAGCAGTTCCCCCAGGGCAAGCTGGTGCGGGTGCTGCGGGGCGCGGTGTACGATGTGGCCGTGGATCTGCGGTCCGATTCCGAGACCTATGGGAAATGGTTCGGCGTGGAGCTGACGGCGGAGAATAAGAAGCAGTTCTACATCCCGGAGGGCTTTGCCCACGGTTTCCTGGTATTGTCCGACGAAGCGGAATTTGCTTACAAATGCACAGATTTCTATCATCCCGGGGACGAGGGCGGACTGGCATGGAACGATCCGGAGATCGGCATCGACTGGCCGCTGCAGGAAGGCGTGGAGCTGATCATTTCCGAGAAGGATCAAAAGTGGGGCGGTTTAAAGGATACCTTCCGGTTTTAACAGCCGGCGGGAACGAATGAGAGGAACCGATTGTTATGAGAGATTGGATTTCACTGATGAAGGAGATCATCAAACGGAGGCGGCTGATCTGGGATCTGTCCAAGGCGGATTTCCGGAAGCGGTTCGTAGGCTCCTACTTCGGCATGGTCTGGATGTTCGTGCAGCCGTTGGTGACGGTGCTGATCTACTTCTTCATCTTCCAGCTGGGCTTTAAGAGCGCGCCGCCGATCCCGGGCATCCCCTATGTGCTCTGGCTGGTGCCGGGCATCGTGCCCTGGTTTTTCTACAGCGAATCGCTGAACTGCATCACGGGATGTCTCCAGGAGTACAGCTACCTGGTGAAAAAGGTGGTGTTCCAGGTGGAGGTCCTGCCGGTGATCAAGCTGGTGTCCTGCCTGCTGGTGCACGCCTTCTTCGTCCTGATCATGCTGGTGCTGGCTCTTTGCTATGGGAAGATGCCAATGCTTACCTGGATCCAGGTGCTGTATTATACCTTTGCCGCGTCCATGCTGGCGTTGGCTATCGGATACCTGACCTCGTCGATCCAGGTGTTCTTTAAAGACATGGCCCAGATCGTCAGCATCTGCCTCCAGTTCGGCATGTGGCTGACGCCGATCATGTACAGCGAGGAGATGTTCGCTGATTACCCGTGGGTGATCTCCCTGCTGAAGATCAACCCCTTTTATTACATTGCAGCCGGCTACCGGTCCAGCATCCTCACCGGCGACTGGTTCTGGGAACGCCCCCGGATGACGCTGTATTTCTGGGCGGTGACGGCGGTTTTGGGCTTTGTGGGGATGAAGACGTTCAAACGGCTGCGGCCGCATTTTTCGGATGTGCTGTAGGGCGGGGGAAAATGATAGAAGACGGCTAGGATCATAAAGGTGTGGAGGTGTGTTCTATGTCTAATGTTGAGGCTGCAAAAAAATTGTATACTGCTTGTATG
>DVLJ01000043.1 GCA_018715565.1 Candidatus Ventrimonas merdavium | reverse complement strand
CCTTCCACACCCATGCCCAGACCAAAGATGCAGATCGCATTTCCCACGATGTTGATGCCGTTCATGATCAGGGAGACCACCATGGAAACCCGGGAATTGCCCATGGACCGGAACAGGGCCGCACCGGAGTTATAGAGGGCCAGGAATGGGTAGGACAAAGCCGTCAGCCAGAAATAGGTAGCCGCATTAGCGATGACCGCTTCCTCCGCCTGGCCGAAGATCAGCTCCAGCAGCTTCCGGTTGCCGATCAGGGCGATGGCAGCGCAGATCAGGGAACAGGCGGCTGTGATCAGCACCAGCTGACCGGCTGCCTGGCACGCCTGATCGGACCGGTGCTTGCCCACGTACTGGGAGCAGACCACCGCCCCTCCGGTAGCCAGGGCGGACAACAGCTGGATGATCAGCATGCTGATGGAATCCACCAGCGCCACGCCGGAGACGGCAGCCTCTCCTACCGCCGCCACCATCAGCACGTCCACCATGCCGACCATCACCGCTAAGATTTGTTCCACCACCAGCGGCCCTAACAGCCGGGTCAGGTCTCTTCTTGAAAATATCATATCCGTTCCCTCGGTTCTCGTTTCTTTTGTATTTGCCTTCCATCATAGTCCTTTTCTGTGGAAATGACAAGCGGAAGTTCGCCCGGCCGCGGCCCCGCAGTTCGTCCAGCGGCAGGCCCGCAGTTCGCTCAGCGGCAGCCCTACAGCCTTGCGCCGCATTTGGGGCAGAACTGGTAGTCCTCCTCGGTCTCAAAGCCGCAGGCCGCACAGCGCTTGCGCCTCTGCAGGACCGCCGAGTAGGTGTCGGGAATGATATCCTCCGGCAGCGAGGCGATCTCCCTCTGCCAGATCCGCCGCCCCAGCTCTGCGTCCAGCTCCACTGACGCATCGCAGCAGGTGGTCCGTACAAAATACCGTCTCCCCCATTTGAATATGGGGATAAAGAACAGGCTGAAATAGCTGTAGACCATGTAAACCTCCAGATGACCGTACCGGCCGCAACGGCCGCACACCACTACCTGGTCAAAATCCAGCTTTTTCTGGCCCTGGCTGATGCCCATGATAAAAAACATTTGGTATGTCCTCCCTGTGGTTTGATTGAGGTTTTGGAGGGAGCCTGGAGACTCCCGCCCCCTGCATTTATCCCAGTACGATCAGCCGGGCCACCGCCAGGGGATCATCCTCCGGGAAGGCCTGGGTGCAGATCAGGATATCCCGCACCAGACCGGCCTCCACGCCCAGTTCCTCGGCTGCGGCTTCCGCCGACCGGCCCTGACCGGATAAGGCCTGCACCTGTGTCACCAGCTGCGCCATGTGCTCCAATTAGCCGCTGACCGCTTTTCCCGCGTCCAATCCCGGGCCATCGGCTCCATCCTCGCCGGCCGATTCTATAAAATCTTCCAGACAGAAGCTGCCCGCATCTGCCGCCTGGTAATAATCCGCAGACAGCTCCCAATCCTGTTCCGCAGACGGCTGAGCACTCTGGATGCGTTCGCTGTTCTGGCCGTTTTCCATGCTCTGATAATTCTTGATACTCTGACTGTTCTTTTCGCTCATTCTGTGTTTCCTTTCCTTCCTCTGGAAAAATCATGGCTGCTTAGCGGCTTGAAACTGCTGATGGAATGCCTCCACCTTTGCCTCGTCGGTGATCATCGTGGTATATCCGGCGGCGGAGCGGCAGGGGATCATGCGAAGCTCTGCTTCCAGCGGGCTCTGCGCGCCTCTGTTCTCCGCCTCCGTAAGCGTAACCTCCAGCAGCATGGTCTGAGGGATACTGCTCCCAAATACAAAATTTCCCAGGCTATAGACAATCGGCTTTCCTTGATAATACTCGATCTCCTGGAGCACATGGGGGTGGGCGCCGATGACCAGATCCGCCCCGGCGTCGATGTACTGCCGTCCCATAGTCCGCTGGTAGTCCTCCGGAATCGTGGCTTTCTCCACACCCCAATGCACATAGACCACCACGTAATCGCAGATCTTCTTTGCCGCCTGGATCTCCTTCAGCAACAGACTAGGATCGTAGGTAGTGAACATCCCCGGCGTGGATGCGCCTGCATTCCAGTCATACACCGGGATCACCCGGGTCGCCCCCAAAAATCCGATCGTCCTGCCCTCAAGCTCCACGGTCTGGAGCCGCTTCGCCTCCTCCAGATCGGCTCCGGCTCCTACCCGCAGGATCCCGGCATCATCTAAGGTTGCACAGGTGTCCAGCAAGGCGTCAGCGCCAAAGTCCAAGGCATGATTGTTCGCCAAGGTCACCATGTCTACGCCCATTTCCTGGAGGATGTTCACTCTGGCCGGCGGCAGTCGGAAGGTAAACTGCTTATCCTCCGCCGCCTCTCCCCGGTCGCTGAACGGAAATTCCTGGTTTACCATGAACCAGTCTGCGGCGGCGATCTCCTGCCGGATGTTCTCGTCCAGAACGCCGCCGATGCCTCCGGCGGTATCGTAGGCGTTCAGTACATGACTGGAGAAAAGGACGTCGCCGGCGAACAGGAGGGTGATGGAGGTGTCATCTTCCTCACCCTCTGGATAGCTGTCCGAGTCCTGGCTTCCAGAGACCGAAGAGGAACTGCCCATGTTCGTTCCGCCAAATGTCCCGGATACGCCGGGACCAAAGCCCGCTCCGCTCAGATCTCCCCCTCCGTCCGCGCCTCCTGCTTCCAGCACAATCGACGTACCGGAACCGCTAGTTCCTTCCCCGTCACGCTCTGCTCCGGCAGGTTCTTCCCCGGCGCTTCCCATCCCGGCAGATCCTTCCTCGCCCGCCTGGACGATCTGAATCCCCTCCGTTTCCGCCAGCGCAATCTTCTCTGCCGCGCTCCGGTCTGATATCAGCCATGCCAAGAGTCCCAGCAGGGCGAGGCACAAAACGGTCAGCATGATGACCGGAAACCGCGATGCTCTTGGGGGACGCTGGGGGTGCCGGGGCTGCGGTGGGTGCTGGTTTTGTCGGCTCTGCTGTTCTTGTGAGGTTCGCCGGCTCTGCTGCTCCTGTGAGTTTTGTCGAGCCTGCCACTCCTGCGGATTCCGTGGATTCCATCGGTTCTGCCGCTCCTGTAAATTTTGTCGAGCCTGCCATTCCTGTGGATTTCGGCGGTTCTGCTGTTCCTGTCGGTTCGCCATGGTATTCCTTTCCGTTTGTCTGCCGTGTCTTTCTTCTGCTGAATTTCATTGTACACAAAATGGAGGCGTTGGGCAAGAGGATTTGCTGTGGGGCGGGAACCTGCCGGCAAAAAAATACGGCCAGCGTCTGTCCTGAAACGCTGACCGTTTGATCCTGATCTTGCTGCCCTGCAGATCAGTATTATGGATTCCAAATGTTCTCTGTCCTAGCTTTCCATCTGCCGCCCTAAGAAGCCGGCTGCAGTCCCTACCAGTTTGATCTCCATATCGCCGAACTTGGTCTTAGGTTCCCGGCTTAGCAGGGCGACCGCGCCAATGGCATCGCCTTCGCAGATGATCGGGGCGATGACCTCTGCCGTGACGCCCTCAATCTCATCCGCTGTCACAGGCACGAACTGCTTGTCGTCCCGCCCGGCCACGATGGTCTCCCGCTCGTGGATGGAGTGCTCCAGCTGGCGGCTGATATTTTTCTGGAGCAGGTCTTTCTTGGGACCGCCCGCTACCGCGATCACCTGGTCCCGGTCTGTGATGCAGACCATCATGCCGGTGGTCTGTGCCATGGATTCCGCGTACTGGCTGGCAAATGCCGTCAGCTCCACCATGGGTGAATATTTTTTTAAGATGATCTCTCCTTCTCGGTCCGTGAAGATCTCCAGAGGCGTTCCTTCCCGCAGCCGCAGCGTCCGCCGGATCTCCTTCGGGATCACTACCCGTCCCAGGTCATCGATTCTTCTCACAATTCCCGTAGCTTTCATAGAAAATTCCTCCATTTTGCATTCTGACGTTTGCCCCTTCATACTGCCTGTAAATGTAGTATCTGTAAAATGGGGGAATTTATTCTCGGAGAAGATGGATCATGCGGGATTTCCCAGGGTTGGAAAATTGTTGGCGGGATTCGTAAGGATACCGATAGTTCTAGCACTGACCATCCGGCTATCCGCATACAATCCGGCCATTCTCACACATTGCAGTAATCTCTGCTTCTGAATAGCCGATCTCGCGCAGCACCTCCCTTGTATGTTCTCCTAACACTGGCGGCATCCTCCTAAGAGGGACAGGCTCCCCGTCATAATGATTGGGATGGTTTAATAAGCGGACCTCGCCAGCCACAGGATGGTCCAGCGTCATCACACAGCGGTTATATTTTACCTGCTCATCCTCAAACACCTCCTGATACGTATTCACTGGAGAATACCAGATTCCAGCTTCTTCAAAAATCTGAATCCACTCAGCCGTAGTTTTTTTCTTCATTTCGTTGCTTACCACCTGATCAAACTCTAACCGTCGAGTCATGTGCTCCTCTTCTGTAAAATCATCAAGACATCCTGGGGTAAATAACTGCTTCAGTTTTTCATAAGAAGTTGCTCCTAATGTAATGTACGTATCTTTTGTACGATAGATTCCGTAAGGAGATCCATGGAATCGGGTGCAAAGTCCTGTTTGAGGCCGTTCTGTAAATTCTGCCCCGTTCAAATAATAGGAGGCCGCCTCAATCTGCAGATCCAGAGCTGCCCCCAGCAGGCTGGCATCTACTTTATGACCACGCCCAGTTTGTTCCCGATCATAAACCGCCGCCAAAACACCTAACGCCGCTAAGATCGCCCCATGCTGATCGATGATCGAAGTTCCTGCCGGTGTCGGCGGAACCGCACCGTTCCCCGTAAGGTTTGCAAAACCACTCATCCCTTGAACCAACAAGTCCTGTCCTGGTTTTTTCACCTTGGGACCGCTAGGGCCGTATCCAGTACATGAGCAATAAATGATCTTAGGGTTCATTTCCTTCAGCGTTTCATAGCCAAGTCCCAGACGTTCCATCACTCCAGGCCGAAAATTCTCTATGATCACATCATACGTTTTTATCAGTCGATAAACAATCTCCTTTCCTTCCTGCGATTTCAAGTCTAATGCCATTGTTCTCTGATTTCTTCCTGCCAGCATATAGAACATGCTCATGCCGTTCTTATAGGTATTGCATCCGGACCAATTCCTCTCATAAGCGCCTTTGCACGCCTCCATTTTTATCACATCTGCCCCCAGATCTGCTAGCGCCTGGACCGCAGACGGTCCTTGGAGATAATGGGTAAAGCTAAGTATTTTTACATTTTCTAACATGATGTTATCCCTCTCTACTACAATATATTTATGGTTAATCTCCCTTACAGCCAGTAAGGAATTATCCATCTTGTTGCTTAAGCTGTATAATGATGGAGCAATCGGTATATCGGATTCCTCCTTGGACCTAGCGTCCGTAGAAAA
>DVLJ01000042.1 GCA_018715565.1 Candidatus Ventrimonas merdavium | reverse complement strand
GACACCTTAATTTTACCACAAATGGATGCTCTTTTTTCATTCACTTGATAGGTGAAAAGCAATATTCAGTTAAAATACAGTAACTATGTGGCTTTCAGCCACATTCGTGGCAAAGTCGTGAATAATTCAGGAATAATTTAAAATCGCTGAATGAGGAAATGCGGAATGCAAAAGAAGAACGAATCCAGAGAGTAGGATATTTCGCCCAACAGGTGGGATGCCTGCAGAATCAGCCATATCAGCTGCTGGGCAGAGCCGGTGCCGAAGATCGTGCTATAATGAATGAGAACAGCATTGACCTATTGCTTGGAATGTATGATGGAAATAAGCGCAGAATGGCAGAAGAAATCCTGAAATGGGAGGGGAGGGAATAGGCATGCCATTTGAAAAAAAGGTGGTTGACAGCCTGGGAGCGTATCTGGATACGGTAGCCGCGCTTGGGGAAAAGGATCTAAAGAATAGATTGCAGCCAGATATCTTGTGGTTTCGGGGGCATAGCAATGCCATGTATACATTGGCTCCATCCCTGTTTCGTACTACTGCTGAGGCTGGTCGAGGAAAACATGGGATCATGTACACCAATCTCCATTATGCGGAGGATATTCGGGCTCAGCATTACATAGCAAAGAATTTTCATTTGATCTCCACGGAGCCAGCATCACGGGTAGAGTGGTTGGAGATCATGCAGCATCATCAGACTAATACCAGAGCACTGGATTGGTCCGAATCGAGTGTCCATTCCCTGTTGTTTGCATTAGAGCCATTTTTTGAAAAGAGGGCGACGGATGATCTTCGGAAACAATGTGTGCCATGTGTATGGGTGCTGAAACCGGGGATGCTGAATCGGAAAATCCTGGATTTTTTGAAAACCAATAAAAATCTGCAGCAGGCGCTACTGTCGGATCTGTCCCTTAGCGCGGCAGATAAATTCCTGATCATGGAAAAGCTAGAGGAATTCGGAAATTGGAGTCAGTACAGTGAGACGAGAGAGACAAGACATCTGGATTATATTTTTAATTTAAGCAGCATTAATGATGAAATCCTAAGAGATCGAAGCCGTATCCGGGAGCTTTTGCGCACTGGAGATGTGATGAATCCATATTTTTATCTGCTGGCCAGAATCTATTCAGACGGTTATCTGCTGCCGGATCATCAGCTTCCGCCTCTGTGCGTAGTACAGCCCTATCATTCAGAGCGGATCAAAGCTCAGAGAGGGGTTTTTTCCATATTTCCGTTTTATGAGCGAAAGAATGTGGGAGAAGAGAATACAGAGGATGCAGTTCTGCGTAATTATGGGATTAATCCAGACGCTATGGAGAGAAACGCCATGGCAGAGGAGTGTCTGTGCCAGATCGTGATCCAAAGACCTCAGAAAGTAGCGCTGGAGATGATGAAAAACGGGATGAACGATAGCTGGCTATATCCAGAGATGCCTGTGGTATCTTCAGAAATTGAAAATCACAGGATTTATTGAGATCATTAGAACATGGAACAGGAACGCCTGCCCGACCAGAGAAATCACTCTCTGATCGCGCAGGCGTTCCTATTCTATGATCCATGACGACTTACCCATCCAACCCAAAATCCACCGTCACGCTGGCTTCAATGTCGATCTCTCCCGGCATCACGCTCATCTCCTCCATCGCTGCGCTGGTCTCAGCTCTTGCGCCGCTGGCGAGCGCCGCGTTGGCGTAGCGGACGGTAGGATTGTAGCCGGTCTCCTGTACCCGGATCACGCCGGTGAGGGTCCTGCCGCTGGCCTCGGCGATCGCTTCGGCCTTCTCCTGGGCCATGGCCATAGCGCCCTTTAAGGCTTCCTGATAGCTGGCGTCATAGCTGCTGGCGAAGTACCGGAGGGAGTCGATGCTATTGACCCCGGCCGCTACCGACTGGCTGATGATGGTGCCGGCCTGGTCGATGGGGATATCGGAGACGGTGATGATGGTCTCCATCTCGTAACCGGTGATCTCCTGTTCGCCGGAATTCCAGTTGCGGATCGGGTTCAGGCCGTAGGAGGAGGTCTGGATGGAAGCTTCCTCCACGCCTAAGCCTTTCAGTGTCTCAATGGCTGCCGCTAAGTCCTTGGAGTTTGCTTCCTGGCACTCGGAGGCTGTATTGCCCTGGGAATATACGGAGTAGGTCAGCTCCGCCATATCCGGCGCCACGCTGATCTCCTCTCTGCCGGTCACGGTGATCGTGTTGAGATCGTCGGAGTTCTGGATCTGTACGGTGTAGGGCACCGCCGTCTGGGCCCCGGCACTGCAGCCGGAGAGCAGCAGCGCGGCTCCCAAGACAGCGGATGCTCCTGCGGCGGCAAATACTCTAAAAGATGGCTTCTTAGGTTTCCCGGAAAACGCTTCGTTTAAATTCTGGTTCATCATATCTGGTTCCTCCCTTTATCATCGATCAATATCAAGGACCAGCTCATCCTGGTCTATGGTTTCATCATACCAGAAACAGGAGGAAATGGTATTTCTTTTCTCTTAATTATCCCAACAAAATCTTTACGAAAAAGAGAAATCTTTATCAGGAAAATGATCATCCGTACAATTCTCCGATCCCCGATACGGCCACATAGATATGGGAGATCTTATACCAGGTGGCAAAGTTGATGACGCCGGTCTGGGGCAGGCCGAAGATGGACTGGAATTCCCGGACGGCTTCGGCGGTGGCAGGACCGTAGATCCCGTCCGGGGTGATCGACGGGATGGCGGAATAGACCGTGGAAATGGCGTCCAGCTGTTCCTGTACCTGCTGGACCTTCTGGCCGGAGGACCCGATGGTCAAGTCGTAGCCGGGCCAGGAGGCAGGGATCCCGGAGATCTCCTCTGCCGTATTGATGTAGATGCTGTCCCCATAAAAGTGGCGCAGGATCTCAATGGGGCTGTAGCCCCGTTCCCCCAGGGTGCAGGAACCCCACTGGGTCATCCAGCCTTTGTCCAGACACTGAGCCCTGCGGCCGTCGCAGTATTGGGTCAGGATCGGCTGGCGCACGCCGGGCCGGGATAAGTAGTTGTCAAAAATCTCATCCACGATGACAGAAATACTCTCGAAAATGTTCCGCCCATAGATCCATTTGTGGTCAAACGCCGTGGAGGAGGTGATGGTAAAATCATATCCCCGGTTCCGGTAGTGCTCCGTATAGACCCGGTTCAGGGTAAAACTCATGATCGCCAGCACATTGGCGGTGATGGAGGCCTGGGGCCAGGTGGCATAGATCTCGCTGGACGCCACATTTTTGATGTAATCCCGGTAGGGGACGTAGTAGTTGGGAGCGGAGCTGTCGGTAGGAACGCCGTCGTGGACCACCACGGTCTGGGGAACGACCACCCGGCTTAAGACGATCTCCCCGCTCTCATCCACCGGCTGGATCTCCGCCTCTGCGATCTTCGGCGGATAATCGCCGTACAGGGTATGATCCGGGATGAGGATCGGATTTTCCACCGGCTCCGGGTCCGATTCCGGCTCCAGACGGACCGGCTGGATGGCGGCCGCGTCTGCCAGGATCTCCGTTCCTTCGATCGTGGCAGGCTTGAAGCCGGGGGCTGTCACACGGAGGGTGTATTCCGCATAGGGACGCACATCTCCGGGCTCCAGACTGTACTCCAGGGGAGGAGCCGGAAGGGAGATCGCCTCGGTCTGCCCGGAGACATTGCTGGAGACCTCCTCCAGGGTGGCTCCGGGATTTAAGGTATTGGAGATGGAAATGCGGGCGTCCCGGATAGGGAAGTTGTTTAACAGGTTCACTACGTTGATCTGCAGGGTCCCCCGGTCGGGCATGTCTGGCAGACTGGGCATGGATTCCTGGACCTTCATGGAAGGCGCGGGCCGGTTCCAGTGAGGGTAGATGGAAATGGATGGGTCTTGTTTCATAAAGAGCCTCAGGATAGGTGTTTATGACACTATATGCAGAACGGAGGGATTCATGTCTGTCCGGGGAGAAGATCGAAAGATTAAGAAAGGAGGAGTTTCGTCCAGCCGGCCTGGCCGGTTCACTCCTGTAGACGGCGGACTAAGTGGAGCAGGAGTTCCAGATCCTGGGGAGACAGGTTTTTGGCTTCGTCCTTAAGCTGATTATAGAGAGGTGGAGCAGAACAATCTACATTGAAAAAATCCTGCGGGGTCACGTCTAAGTAATCACAGATCGCCAAAAATTCTGTCATGGAGGGGAGGGCGCGCCCGGAAGAAATGCTCTGCATATAACTTCGGCTATGTCCCAAGTCCAGGCTCATGCGGTGTTCCGCAACGCCCTTCTGCAATCGCAATTCGGTGATCCGGCTGCGGATAAAGTCAGGCTGTATCATGTCACGTTCCTTTCTAGCTCGTCTACGTCTATCCATATTGTAATCTATAGGGGAGAAAAATACGCATGATTAAATTATGAAAATAATTCGATATTGCATAATTGTAATATGCATGCTATAATCAGGAACTAGCAAGAAGGAGGGAGCTATGCACGGCAGATTACCGGGGATCATTGATATACATGCCCATATCCTTCCAGGTGTGGATGATGGAGCCAGGGATATGGAGGAGTCTGTCCGCATGCTCCAGGAGGCGGCTGAGCAGGGGATCACAGGCGTGATCGCTACGCCGCATGATTCCAGGCGGAGGGTCCCGTCCGGCTACCCGGCGCTTCTGGCAGAGCTTCAGGAGCGTATCCAGGACCGCTGTCCTGGATTCACCTTATGGCTGGGGCAGGAGACCTGCTATCATGAGGGGCTGGCTGAACGGCTGAAGGCCGGACAGGCCTTTACCATGGCCGGCAGCCGATACGTGCTGATCGAGTTTGACCCGGGGGTGAGCTATCATCAGCTGGTGCGGGGACTCCGTCAATTGACAGAGAAGGGATACTGGCCGATCCTGGCTCATATAGAGCGCTACCGATGCCTGAAAGAATCGGGTACGGGGGAATTGCGGTCCATGGGCTGCAAGCTCCAGATGAACTATGAGAGCCTTGCGGGCAGCTGGCTTTCTGCGGAGGTGCGCTGGTGCCGCCGGCAGGTGACACAAGGAGCGGTGGATTTTCTTGCCACGGATATGCATCGTCTGGATCATCGCCCGCCCCGGACCCAGGGTGCATTTTCCTGGCTGGAGGGACATGTCAGCGGGGAAGACCTTTTACGGTTAGTCCGTGTCCACGCGGTTTCTGTTGTCCGGGGGAAGCCGTTCTGAGGGCCCCTGCGCGGAGGGAAGAAAGTCTATAGACGCCGTTTCAGCGCAGCAGACCAACGAAAACAATAGAGAAAATGAAAAAGAGAGACGATTATGGGGAATAACGGATTTGTAAAAGAAGATGACGAGATCGAGATTGATTTATGGCAGCTTTTGATGGAGCTGAAAAAGCGTGTTTGGATCATCCTGGCGGTCACAGTTGGGATGGGGGGATTGGCTGGGGCATACAGCAGATTTGTGCTGACGCCGCAGTATTCCTCCACTGCCATGATGTACATATTGTCAAAGGAGACGACGCTGACCTCACTGGCAGACCTGCAGATCGGCAGCCAACTGACCCAGGATTACAAGATCATCGTGACCAGCCGGCCAGTATTGGACGAGGTCAATGAGAAGCTGGTACTGGGGTTGGATTATGAAAGCCTGAAAAGAAAGATCACGATCGATAATCCTGCGGACACACGGATCTTATCGATCACCGTCTTGGATCCAGATCCCTATCGGGCCAAGGCCATTGCAGACTGTGTTGCCGAGACCTCCTCCGAGTATATTGGGGAGATCATGGAGATGATCCCGCCAAAGATCCTGGAGAATGGTGTGGTGGCAGAATACAAGACCAGCCCCAGCAATCCCAGGAACGCTATGCTGGGAGCGATAGCGGGAATGGCGGCAGTGTGCGGCGTGATCGTGCTGAGGACACTGATGAATGATACGGTCCAGACCGAGGCGGATGTGGAGCGATATCTGGGGCTGACCGTCCTGGCGTCTGTGCCGCTGCGGGAAGGAGAGGCGAAGGAAAAACGAGATAAGAGCGCTGGCAGCCGGATCCGGGGAAGCCGACGGGGAAAAGGGCAGGCAGAAACACGGAGGGAGAACCGATGAGCAGACAGATTGTGGCCTTAAGCCGCGATATCAAGGAAGATTACAGCTATAACGAGTCCATAAAGACGCTCCGCACGAACCTTCAATTCTGCGGAAGCAATATCCGAACGATCATGTTTACCAGCTCTATGCCGGATGAAGGGAAAAGCGACGTGGCATTTGCCGCTGCCCAGTCCCTGGCTCAGATCGGGAAGACCGTGCTGATGATCGATGGAGATATCCGCAAGTCGGTGTTGGTGACCCGCTATCAGCTGGAGAAGGAGGTCAGTGGATTATCCCAGTACCTAAGCGCGCAGAAGAATCTGGAAGAGGTCGTTTACGATACCAACATCGACAATCTCAGCGTGGTGTTCGCAGGGCCTTATTCCCCCAATCCAGCCGAGCTTTTGGAAGAACCGTTATTTGCACGGCTTGTGGAATACGGCAGGCAGGAGTTTGACTATGTGATCATCGACACGCCGCCGATGGCCAATATGATCGATGGAGCGATCGTGGCGCGGCACTGCGACGGCGCCGTACTGGTGATCGAAAGCGGAGCCATCAGCTACCGGCTGGAACAGCGGGTAAAGATCCAGCTGGAGAAATCCGGCTGCCGGATCCTGGGAGTGGTACTGAATAAAGTGGATCTCCATAATGAGGCGTATTACGGAAAGTATGGAAGATACGGACGATATGCTGCCTATGGATATTATATGCGAGAGGGCAGAGACAAGACAGAAGGAGATGGGAACCCGGCGCAGAACAGCAGAAAAGCGGGAACCTCCCGCGGATCCCGGAAGCGTGAAAAGCAATGAAGCGGCGACAGGACCCCGGAAGCTTTTCCAGATGGCTTCGGAAAAACTGGAGCAGGCTGCGCAGGCTTACGATCGGGATCGTTCTTTGCGGTGCGGCTGTAGGGAGCTGGTACAGCATGGGATTATACCGGCAGCGCCAGGCTGTGGAGGCGATGATCGCAGGCCGGTATGAAGAACGGGAAGGCAGTGCTGCAGAAGCAGCAGCACCGGAACCTTCCGATGAGGACTTTCAATTCAACGATACGGTCACCTGGCAGGGAAAAACCTATCGGAAAAATCATTACATCAAGGCGGTCCTTTGCATTGGCGTAGACCGCAGCGGCAGTATGCTGGAGCCGACTCTTTCCGGAGACGGAGGGCAGGCGGACGGAGTGTTCCTGTTGGCCCAGGATACAGCCCGCAATTCTTTAAAGATACTTTTGATCCCCAGGGACAGTATGACAGAGATCACGCAGACAGACACTTCCTGGACGGATGATAACGGGAAGGTACTGGGCAAGATCACCGATCATCTGTCCCTTGCTTATTCGTATGGTGACGGAATGGAAACCAGCTGCCAGTATACGGCAGAAGCAGTTTCTCATTTGCTGGCGGGGCTGCCCATTGACGCATATATGTCGGCGGATACGGATGTGATCGCCGTATTGAATGATATGGTAGGCGGAGTATCCGTTATGATCCCTACTATGGGGATGGAGAAGATCGATCCCTCGTTTGTGCTGGGAGAGACGGTCCGACTTCAGGGGGAACAGGCGGAGGCTTTTGTCCGGTTCCGGGATATCACCATCGACAATTCAGCCATTACCAGGATGGAGCAGCAGAAAGCCTACATCCGTGGATTCTTCCAGTCTGTTAAAGAGACCTCCCGGTCTAACAGCCGGATCGTGGAGGAGCTGTTTGAGGCCGTCCAGGATCACATGATCACGGACATGGCAAAGGATGAGTATCTGAAGATCGCTGTGGACATGCTGGAGGGAGAAGGACTGATGTCTGGAAGCTTCCGGATGGTCCCCGGGACTGGAACTGCCACGGAGACCTACGACGAGTTCTATGTGGATAAGGAAGCTTTGATCCCGGTCCTCCTGGACTTGTTTTACCGGGAAGTGCCATAGGTGCAATAACCAGTGCGGACGCGCTGTTTATTGGATAAAAAATCAGGGAAGAAAGGAGGAAGAACGCTATGAAAAGGAAAAACTTAGCGGCGCTCATGTTGGTTTGCGTACTGGCAGCAGTGCCGGCCCTGGCATTTGGCGCGGGAAGCAGCAGCAACAGCAGCGGCGGCAGCACCAGCGGCACCATTACGGCAGGGACTGGAAGCACGGTTGCTCCTGGACCCACGAATACAGGAACAGTGGGGAACAACACGGCAGTAACCGTGGATGAGAACGGCATCCAGACGACCGGTGCAAGCACGGCGCCCAGCCAGTCTGGAGACGTCTTAGCGGTCGTGATCAACGGCAGCAATGCCGATGGGCAGACCATGACTGTGGATCCCAATGGGAACGCAGTGATCGGCGGATCAACCGTGGTGGTTGTCGGCAAGACCGAGGATGGCAGTAAGACTGCAGGCCTGCCAGAGGCTGTTGTCGCTCAGTTCAACGAATTTGACACGACCAAGTCCATGACAAGTGTATTGCCCCAGACAGCAGGATACGCCGTACAGGATGATATCAATATCAATCTGTATGACATAGCTACAGGTGCTGCACTTGCAAATACGCCAAGGGTCGTACCGATCAAATGGAGCGGACTGACCGCGGCCAAAGCAGATCTGCTGATCGGCTTCTATGACAATGCAACCAATACCTATACGATCGCGGAGATCGTATCCATTAACTACGACACGCAGGAGATCAACATCCGCGTGAACGGCTCTGGTACAGCACGGATCCTTTCTAGATAATGGACCGGAGCACACTGGAAATCAGGGCGCTTGACGGAGCCCTGGTTTCCGGGAAGGATCCATCTGCATGGGACTGCCATAGATAGAAAGTGGATGCAGATCCATGGAGAAAACGACCATATCAAAACGAACATAAAACAGCGTTCTCTTTTCAGAAAACGGCTGTTTCCAAATAGAGCAGGATACCGCGTGTGTATCAGGGCAGGAGAAACCAAAGAGGAATGGGTGTGAAACAATGTATCAGAAAGCAGCGAAAGGCTGGCTAAAGCATTTTGATTTTTTGATCGTAGACGCAGCGTCGCTGCAGATCGCCTTATTTTTGGCAGATCTGGGGTACGGGGATGGGCAGGATCTGGCAGTGTATGGGATCCTGGTGATCAACTTTTTGCTGGTACAGCTGGTCACAGTGCTGTTCCGGGAGCCGTACAAGAACATTCTGAAGCGAGGATATTTTCAAGAATTTATAGAGGTCGGCAAGCAGATGCTGTGGACGGTGCTGATCGCGGTGGTTTATTTTCGGGAGATACAGGGGATCCAGCATTATCCGGGAGCCGTATTTGCGGCAGTCTGGATGCTGGCGACAGTGATCGGCTATCCGGCACGTCTGTGGAGGAAACGGTATTTAAAGGAGCACGGCGTGAGCGGCCAGGGAAAACGCTCTCTGCTGATCGTGACAGAGACCGGCATGCTGGACGAGATCGTGCAGAAGCTGATCAAGAACGGATATAGCCGTTATCACAAGATCTCGTTTGTAGTCCTGGACAAGAGCATGAGCGGACAGTGGGTCGACGGAGTGCCGGTGGTGGCGGACAGCAGCACAGTGGAAACATACGTGTGCCGGAATTGGGTAGACGAAGTATTTGTGAATCTTTCCGGAAAAACGCCGCTGTCAGAAAGATTGATGAACAGCTTGACACGGATGGGGATGACAGTCCATGTGAACATCGAAGCCCTGTATCACCCGGAAGGGAGAAAGCAGCAGGTAGAGCGGCTGGGGGAATACACGGTGGTGACCACCAGCCTGAATGTGATCAGTCTGAAGAAGCTGTTCCTGAAACGGGTCCTGGATATCCTGGGCGGACTGACGGGATGTCTGATCACGCTGCTGCTGATGGTCATCATCGGACCTATGATCTACCTGCAGTCACCGGGAAATATCTTTTTCAGTCAGATCCGGGTCGGGAAAAATGGAAAGAAGTTCCGGATGTATAAGTTCCGCAGCATGTATCTGGATGCGGAAGAACGGAAAAAAGAGCTGATGGAGAAGAATCGGATCCAGAATGGCCTGATGTTCAAGCTGGATGATGACCCGCGGATCATCGGCGGAAAGAACGGGATCGGCTCCTTCATCCGGCGGTATTCCCTGGACGAATTCCCCCAGTTCTGGAATGTCCTGAAAGGGGATATGAGCCTGGTGGGCACCCGTCCGCCCACTGTGGATGAATGGGAAAAGTACGACCTGCACCACCGGACCCGTCTGGCCGTCCGCCCCGGGATCACAGGGATGTGGCAGATCAGCGGGAGAAGCGAGATCATAGACTTTGAGGAAGTTGTGCGGCTGGATCAGACCTACATCGAGGAATGGTCCTTTGGGCTGGATATCAAGATCCTGCTGAAGACGGTGCTGACGGTAGCGGGGAAGAAGAGTGGGGCGATGTAACAGCAGGGGCCATGGAGCGGAGCGAACGCACCCTGGGAGCTGTCGAGTCTCGTGAAGGGAGCTGCAAAGGAAGCTGTGAAGGAAGCCGCAAAGGATGCATGAGAGGAGGCCGCCAGATGGGAAAAAAGAACAAGGCTGTGGATGGCTTAAGGATCGCGATGCTGGGCCACAAGCGGGTGCCTTCCCGGGAGGGCGGGATCGAGCCTGGTGGATACTTGATGAAAGTCTAACGGAGGACTTATAGAGGTCAATAAAGTATCAGATATTTAACAGAGGTGTCCAAAGAAAAATAGTCGATAGGAATGAGCAGTTATAGATCGGGTTAGGCGATAAAACGAACATTTCAGAGGTTGATTTTATTTGTTTCGATAATATAGCTTTTAGTAGGAAGAGGAAATAAGTTATGGATAAGAAGTATACGATTGCTGTAGCTGGAACGGGCTATGTAGGACTATCAATAGCAACTCTGCTGGCTCAGCATCATAAAGTGTACGCGGTGGATATCATCCCGGAGAAGGTAGAACTGATTAATCAGAAAAAGTCTCCGATTCAGGACGAATACATAGAGAAATATTTAGCAGAGAAGGAGCTGGATCTGACCGCAACACTGGATGCAGAGATGGCATATCATATTGCTGATTTTGTGGTGATTGCAGCTCCTACCAACTATGACTCAAGTACACAGCACTTTGATACTAGTGCGGTGGAAGCTGTAATCAAGCTGGTTATGGAATATAGTCCGGATGCTATCATGGTTATAAAGTCCACCATTCCTGTGGGATACACTGCATCGATTCGTGAGAAGACTGGCAGTAAGAATATTATTTTTAGTCCAGAGTTTCTACGTGAGTCAAATGCCCTATATGACAATTTATTCCCATCACGGATAATTGTGGGCACGGATATGAAGGATGAGCGCCTAGTGGAAGCTGCACATGTGTTTGCAGGTTTACTGCTGGAGGGGGCTATTAAGGAGAATATTGATACGCTGTTTATGGGATTTACTGAAGCTGAAGCAGTTAAGTTGTTTGCCAATACGTATCTGGCGTTGAGAGTATCGTACTTCAATGAACTTGATACATATGCTGAGATGAAGGGACTGGATACACAGCAGATTATTAATGGTGTTTGCCTTGACCCTCGCATTGGAACTTACTACAACAATCCGAGTTTTGGTTATGGCGGATACTGTCTGCCGAAAGATACGAAGCAACTATTAGCAAACTATGCTGACGTGCCAGAGAAGCTTATAGAAGCAATTGTGGAATCTAACAGAACGCGCAAAGATTTTATTGCAGATCAGGCGCTAAAGTTGGCTGGTTATTACGACTATTTCAATTATGGTGATTACTCAGCAGATCAGGAGAAAGAATGTATCGTTGGTGTATACAGATTGACCATGAAGAGTAATTCCGATAATTTTAGACAGTCTGCAATTCAGGGTGTCATGAAGAGAATCAAAGCCAAAGGTGCGATAGTGGTTATTTATGAACCGACGTTGGAGAGTG
>DVLJ01000041.1 GCA_018715565.1 Candidatus Ventrimonas merdavium | reverse complement strand
GGGGCGGCAACAGAGGGAAAAGCACAGAGTGGCTTGAACGAAGTGAAAGCCAGCGCCTTGAGACGCTGGCCTAGTAACAAAGGCTTATAGCCGAAGCGCGAGCCACCCGTTTGACGGGTGGCAGCGACTGTGCCAGATATTCCAAAAAAAGACAGATTCCGACAGCCCGGCGCTGTGAAAGAAAATTGCCTTTTCCCTGATAGTATGCTATAGTGAAAGTACGATGGCGGCGTATGGCTGCCGGAATTGCGGACGAGAGGGAAAGTACGATGAAGAATACGACATTAGTGATCATGGCTGCCGGGATCGGAAGCCGGTTTGGCGGCGGGATCAAGCAGCTGGCTCCGGTGGGGCCGAACGGAGAGATCATCATGGATTACTCCATCCATGATGCCCTGGAAGCAGGATTTAACAAGATCATTTTCATCATCCGGAGAGATCTGGAGCAGGATTTTAAGGAGATCATCGGCCAGCGGATCGAGAAGGTGGCGGAGGTTGCCTACGCCTTCCAGGAGCTGGGGGATCTTCCGGAGGGATTCTCCGTGCCGGAGGGCCGGAAGAAGCCCTGGGGCACCGGTCAGGCGGTCCTCACGGTGAAGGGGATGGTGCACGAGCCGTTCCTGGTGATCAATGCCGACGATTATTATGGGAAAGAGGCGTTCCGGAAGATCCATGAGCATATGGTATCGGAGATGGACGAGGATGCGGACGTGTACGATATGTGCATGGCCGGGTTCATCCTGGAGAACACCTTGAGTGAGAATGGTTCCGTGACCCGCGGCGTCTGCCAGGTGGGGGAGGACGGTTACCTGAAGGATGTGACCGAGACCTACGACATCCAGCGGAAGGATGGCGGACTGTCCGCCAGCGACGGCTGCGGGAACCCGGTGAGCGTAGAGCCGGATCAGCATGTTTCCATGAACATGTGGGGATTTCCGCCAAAGTTCCTGGACGAGCTGGAGCGGGGCTTCCCCAGCTTCTTAAGCGGCGTGAAGGAAGGGGATCTGAAGGCGGAGTATCTGCTCCCCTCGATCGTAGACGGCCTGATCAAGTCGGGCAAGGGACGGGTCAAGGTACTGGAGACCCGGGACCGGTGGTTCGGCGTGACCTATCAGGAGGACAAGGCGGCCGTCGTAGCGGCGATCCGCGGACTGATCGAGGAAGGCGTGTATAAGGAGAAGCTGTATGAGTAGATTGATCTCCTGGAACGTGAACGGGCTGCGGGCCTGTGTGGGGAAGGGATTCCTGGATTTCTTCCGGGAGGCCGACGCGGACGTGTTCTGCCTGCAGGAGACGAAGCTGCAGGCGGGGCAGATCCAGCTGGATCTGCCGGGATATTATCAATATTGGAATTATGCGGAGAAGAAGGGCTACTCCGGCACCGCGCTGTTCTGTAAGCAGGAGCCGCTCTCCGTGGCCTATGGGATCGGCGTGGAGGAGCACGACCGGGAAGGCCGGGTGATCACGGCGGAGTTTCCGGACTATTACGTGGTCACCTGCTATACGCCCAATTCTCAGAACGAGCTGGCGAGACTGGATTACCGCATGGAGTGGGAAGACGCTTGGAGGACTTACCTGAAGGGCCTGGAGGCGAAGAAGCCGGTGATCTTCTGCGGGGACTTGAACGTAGCCCATCAGGAGATCGACTTAAAGAATCCTAAGACGAACCGGAACAACGCCGGATTTACCGATCAGGAGCGGGCCAAGTTCACCCAGCTTCTGGAGGCCGGGTTTGTAGATACGTTCCGCTATTTTTACCCGGACCAGGAAGGGATCTATTCCTGGTGGTCCTACCGGTTTAAGGCGCGGGAGAAGAACGCCGGGTGGCGGATCGACTATTTCTGCGTGTCGGAGTCGCTGAAGGACCGTCTGGAAGGGGCCCGGATCCACACGGAAGTGATGGGCTCGGACCATTGTCCGGTAGAGCTGACGATCGCCTAGAGGCGGCTGTGTCAGAGAGGAGCCGGAGGACAATATCATGAACGGCATTACGAAGCGGCGCACAGAAGGCATGCGCCGCTTCTGGTCCGCAAAACATAGAAAAAGGAAAGGTGGGGGCAGGCAATGCGACCGTATCAGATAGACAGCACGGATACCCGCGTGTATCCCATGGGCCTCACGAGAACGGAGAAGGGCATTCATGCGGCAGTGGCGGCAGCGGCCAAGGAATGCAGTTTGCTTTTATATGCAAAGAAACAGGGAAAGAACAGCGGGAAACAGGGAGAGCCCATCCGGATCCCATTCCCGGAGGAAGGCCGCCGCGGACTGGTGTGGGAGATGTCTCTGGCAGGAGACTGGTTTGACGGATATACCTATGGATTTGAGGCGGACGGGAAGGTATTTTCCGACCCTTGCGGGACCGCCTTTCTCGGACGGGAGAAGTGGGGAGACCTGGCCCATGCGGACGTGCTCCTGACGACGCCGGTGGCAGAGGAGCCCTTTGACTGGGAGGGGGACAAGCCTCTCCAGATCCCGTATGAGGACTGCATCGTATACCGGGCCCATGTGCGGGGGCTGACGAAGCATCCGTCCTCCGGCGTCCAGGAGAAGGGCACGTTCCGGGGGATCTTAGAGAAGCTGCCCTACATAAAGGAGCTGGGGATCACCACTCTGGAGCTTCTGCCGGTGGCGGAATTCCAGGAGGTGATGATGCCGGAGCACCAGGAGGGCAATCCCTACGGGAAGAAGGAGCCTACGGGCAAGCTGAACTACTGGGGCTACGCGCCGGCGTTTTCCTATGCGGCCAAGGCCTCCTATGCAGGCAAGGGCCGGAACGCGTCGGCGGAGCTGAAAAACCTGGTGAAGGAGCTGCACCGGGCCGGCATCGAGCTGGTGACCGAGCTGTTCTTTACGGGAAAAGAGACCCCGGCCCAGGTGCTGGACATCGTCCGCTTCTGGGTAAGGGAGTACCATGTGGATGGGATCCATCTGGTGGGGAGCGCTCCCGCCTGGATCCTGGAGACGGATCCGTATCTGGCGGACACCAAGCTGTGGGCCACCAGCTGGCAGGATCCGAAGGCGGCTCCCGGCCGGAAAAAGCATCTGGCCGAGTACCATGACGGGTTCCTGGTAGATATGCGCCGGGCGCTGAAAGGCGACGAGGACCAGATGAGCAGCCTGACCTTCCGGAGCCGGCGGAATCCGGCGGGCTGCGGCGTGATCAACTACATGGCCACTACCAACGGGTTCACCCTGATGGATATGGTCTGCTACGACCAGAAGCACAACGAGGCCAACGGGGAGGACAACCGGGACGGCACGGATTACAACTGCAGCTGGAACTGCGGCGCGGAGGGGCCGGTGCGGAAGAAGAAGATCACCGCCATCCGGAACCAGCAGCTGCGCAACGCGGTCCTGATGCTGTTCCTAAGCCAGGGCACGCCGATGCTCCTGGCCGGGGACGAGTTCGGCAACAGCCAGAACGGCAACAACAACGCCTACTGCCAGGACAATGAGATCTCCTGGGTGGACTGGCGGAAGCAGAAGACCAACGGGGATCTGCTGGCATTCGTAAAGCATGTGATCGCTTTCCGGAAGGCCCATCCCGTGTTCCATATGCCGGAGGAGCCGCGGGTGATGGATTACCGCTCCTGCGGCAAGCCGGACGTATCCTATCACGGTCTGAATGCCTGGAAGCCGGAGTTTGAGAGCTTCCGCCGCCAGATCGGCATCATGTACTGGGGCGAATACGGCAAAAAGGCCGACGGCTCGGCGGACGATACCTTTTTTGTAGCCTACAACATGCACTGGGAGCCCCATCCCTTCGCCCTGCCCCATCTGCCGAAGGAAAAGCAGTGGGCGCTGTGCTTTGATACCAGCGATGCCGCGGCCAACGGCTTCTATGAGGAAGGGGCGGAGAAGCCCATCAAGGATCCGAAGAAGTACATGGCCCCGCCCAGGACGATCCTGGTGTTCAAGGGCGTGCCAAACCAGGAGGAGGAAGCATGCACACGTTCCAAGAATTAAAAGAAGTGGTGGCGGCCCTGCGGGGCGAGGGAGGCTGTCCCTGGGACCGGGCGCAGACCCTGGAGAGCCTAAAGCCCTATCTGGTGGAGGAGAGCGGCGAGGTCCTGGCCGCCATCGATAATCACGACATGGAGAACCTGTGCGAGGAGCTGGGGGACGTGCTCTACCAGGTGATGATCCAGAGCCAGATCGCAGAGGAGAACGGCTGGTTCACCGTAGAGGATGTCATCGACGGATTATGCGCAAAAATGATCCGCAGACACCCCCATGTTTTCGGTGGCGCGAAGGCCGATACGCCCGAAGAAAGCCTGGCTTTGTGGCAGGAGATCAAAAAGCAGGAAAAAGCCAAAAAACCTTGACAAAGTAGAGCAAACCATATATAAATGAAAGAGTATCATTACTGCCGGAGCCCCAGGCTTCGGGAAGCATTGTAGGAGGAAATTAGAATGAACAAGACAGAATTAGTTGCAGCAGTAGCAGAACAGGCTGGACTTTCCAAGAAAGACGCAGAGGCAGCAGTAAAGGCTTTTACTGATGTTGTATCTGATGCATTAAAAAAGGGTGACAAAATTCAGCTGGTAGGCTTCGGTACGTTCGAGGTATCCGAGCGCGCAGCAAGAGAGGGCAGAAACCCGAAGACCGGCGAGAGCATGAAGATCGACGCCTGCAAGACCCCGAAGTTCAAAGCCGGCAAGGCATTAAAGGACCTGGTGAACGCTTAATCCCATGCGTTTAGACAAATATCTGAAGGTTTCCCGCCTGATCAAGCGCAGGACGGTGGCCAATGAAGCCTGCGACGCAGGCCGGGTGCTGGTCAACGGCAAGCCGGCCAAGGCTTCGGTCAGTGTGAAGGCTGGAGACGTGATCGAGATCCAGTTCGGCACCAGCTCCGTGAAGGTGGAGGTCTTAGACGTCCAGGAGACCGTTCGGAAGGACGATGCCAAGGAGCTGTACCGGTATCTTTGATAGAATGATTCATAAATAAAAGGACCTCTCCGTATACTGAACCAGAAGTTCGTATAGGGGGAGGTTTTTGTATGGATGAAAACCCGGGGCTCCATCCCCATTCCTGCACGCTGGAGAACCGTTCCGGGGTGAAACTGACCGGAGTACGGGAAATGATATCCTTTGACGAGAACCAGGTGGTGATGGATACGGATCTGGGCCTGCTCACCATCAAGGGCAAGGAGCTCCATGTCAGCCGCCTGTCGGTGGAGCAGGGGGAGGTGGCCATCGAGGGCACGGTGGATAACCTGGCCTACTCCTCCAACGAAGCCTACCGCCGGGCCGGACAGTCCTTCCTGGCCAGGCTGTTCGGCTGACCGGAAGGCGCGTATGAGTCCGGATATCATGACGGAGGCCCGCCTGCTGGGCTTGAGCATTCTCACCGGAGCCGGCCTGATGGCTGTGTATGACGGGCTGCGCCTCATAAGGTGCCTGATCCCCCACGGAGCGCTGCTGACAGGGGCAGAGGATTTCTGCTACTGGATCTTTACTGCCCTCACCACCTTTTATCTGCTGTACCGGGAGAATGACGGGACCATCCGTTTCTATATCATCGGCGGCGTGCTCCTGTCCATGGCGGCCTACGACCGCATTTTCAGCGCAAATTTCCGAAAGCTATTGAAAAAGGCGGGCAGATGGATTAGAATACAGTTAAGTAAGTAGCAGGGCAACGCAGGTTTTTGAAGTTGGTGGTCATATGAGCGTGCGCGGAAAGACGCGGAGAAAAAGAAGAGACCGCTGGGGCAACCGGCTGGCGATCATCGGTATCACGATGGTCGTGGCCAGTCTGGCCGTGGTGGTGAACGTGAAGAGCACTTCCATGAAGAAGAAGGATCAGGAGTACCAGATCCGGGAGGAAGCGCTGATGAAGCAGAAAGAGGAGGAAGAAAACCGGGCGAACGAGCTGGAGGAGTACCGGGTATATGTGCAGACCAAGCAGTATATCGAGGAGATCGCCAAGCAGAAGCTGGGCCTGGTAAAGCCCGACGAGATCCTGTTAAAGCCGGCGCCCAAGGAGTAGCCATAAGCAGTCATAGATTCCCTTCCTGCCGCATATAATGTGGCTTAGGAGGGGATTTTTGTGTGGAAACGGACAAGACCGCGCCGGGATATGGCGGATGTGAATGTATATACGGCAGGACGCTTAAACGAGATGGCCCGGTCCCTGGGGCTTCTGGCCAGATCCTGCACGGATCATATGAACGAGGAAAAGGGGCTGACCCGGGACGACGCCCTGGCGGCGATGCAGATGTCGGCGGCCATGGTCTGCGGGGACTGCAGCCGGTGCAACCTATACAGCGACAGTGAAAAAGAGGACAGCTATTATCTCTATTACCTGCTCCGGGCCTTTGAGCAGAAGGGGCGGGTGGAGGCCGGGGACATGCCCCGGCTCTTTCAGGAGACCTGCCGCAGGCGGGAGGAATATATCCAGCAGCTGAACCGCCATCTGGGGCGGGCGACCATGAACCTGGAGTGGAAGAACCGGTTCCTGGAAAGCCGGGATACGGTGATGATCCAGTTCCGGGAGCTGGCGGTCATCCTGGAGGAATTTGCCCATCAGATGGAACAGGCCACGGACATCACCGCCCAGAAGGAGGAGGCGGTCCGGCGGCTGTTCAAGGCCCATCACATGGCAGTGGACAACCTCCTCCTCCTGGAATATGAGAACCGCAGGCGGGAGGCGTATCTCACGGTGCACGCCCTGGGCGGCCGGTGCGTCACGGCCAAGGACGCGGCAGCGCTGTTCGGGCAGGCGGTGGGCAGCAGGAACTGGTATGCCCCGCCGGACACCCGGACCCTGATCACCCGGCAGACCGGGACCATCCGGTTCATGGAGCAGGGGGATTACCGGATGCTGTACGGAGTGGCCCGGATCTCCAAGGCCGGGGAAGCGGTCTCCGGGGATAACTATACCTTTTCCTCCGCCCTGCCGGGGCAGGTGGTGATGAGCCTGTCCGACGGGATGGGCAGCGGAGAGCAGGCGTCCCAGGAGAGCAGCCGGGTGGTGGAGCTGACGGGGCAGCTTTTGGAGACGGGATTTTCCGCACGGGCGGCCCTAAAGATGGTGAACACGATCCTGATGCTCACTGGGCTGGAGCAGCATCCGGCCACCCTGGATCTGTGCTGCGTGGATCTGTATACCGGGGTGCTGGAGGCTATGAAGCTGGGCGCAGTGGCCACCTTCGTGCTCCACGAGGGGACGGCGGAGGTGCTGGAGGCGGGAGGCGTCCCGGCGGGCGTCATTTCCCAGGCAGAGCCGGCCCTGCTGTCCAAAAAGCTGTGGGACGGGGACCGGGTGGTCATGGTGACCGACGGCGTCCTGGACGCCTGTCCGGGGACCGAGAAGGAGCTGAGCTTTAAGGAATACTTAGAGGGCATGGAGCTGAAAAGCCCCCAGGATATGGCGGAGCGCCTGCTGCGGTTCGCCTGTCAGAGCGGCGCGGTGCGGGACGATATGACGGTCCTGGCGGCTGGGATCTGGAAGCGGGAATGAGGGAATGACTGGCGGGATATCCGGAGGAATGAACGGAAAGCGTGGAGAAATGGGAATTTCTGCTTTACTTTCTGCGGCAGTTTAAGGTATAGTATGGATAGTCAACAAAAGACGGGGAGATACGCATGAAACGGATGATAAAACGGATTTTGGAATATATGGAGCAATATGAGATGGTAAAACCGGGGGACCGGGTGATCGCCGCGGTGTCAGGCGGGGCAGACTCCGTATGTCTGCTGTCGGCACTGGGACAGATCGCGCCGGAGCTGCCGGTTTCTCTGTCTGTCCTCCATGTCAACCATGGTCTGCGGGGACCGGAGGCAGACCGGGACGAGGAGTTTGTGCGGGAACTGTGTGAGCAGATGAAGCTCCCGTTCATCTGTGCCCACCGGGATGTGGGGGGCTATGCCAGGGCCCAGGGGATGTCCGTGGAGGAAGCGGGACGGATCCTGCGTTATGACGCTCTGGAGCGGGCTGCGGCGGACTGGGATGATGAAGCCGGCGACGGCCGCCGGACCAAGATCGCGGTGGCCCACCACCGGGAGGACAGCGCGGAGACGGTGATCTTCAATCTGCTCCGGGGGAGCGGGCTGCGGGGACTGTCCGGGATCCGCCCGGTGCAGGGCAGGCTGATCCGCCCGCTGTTGTGCCTGGATAAGCAGGATATCCTGACCTGGCTGGAGTCGGCGGGCATCGGCTGGGTGGAGGATTCCACCAACACTGCCACGGCATATACCCGGAACCTGATCCGGCACCGGATCCTGCCCCTGATGGTCGAGGGCGTCAACGAGCGCTCCGAGCAGAATATCCTGCGGGCGGCGGAGATCTTCGAGGAGACGGACCAGTATATGGAAAAGCAGGCGGAGAAGATCTGGCTGGAGGCGGGAGAGCTGATCACCCCGGACCTTTCTTATCTGGAAGAGGAGGGAGAGGAGACGGGGGAGGAGAGCGCCTGCCTGTGCGCCCAGGTGAGCCTGGATGCCTTCCGGCGGCAGGAGGATATCATGCGGCGGTATCTGGTGCGATATATGATCGACCAGGTGACGCCCAGCTGGAAGGATTTTACCAGCCGCCATTTCGCGGAGATCGCCAAGCTGGCGGACCGGCAGGTGGGGAGCCGCCTGGACCTGCCCTGCAGCATGACCGCGGAGGTGACCTATGACGTCCTGCGGATCCGGAAGGGCCGGCAGTACCGTCCGGCCATGGAGATCTCTATGGATGAAGTGACCATGACCGTATTTCCCTGGAAAGCAGGCATGGAAATTCCGCAAAAAGAGTATACGAAATGGTTTGACTATGATAAAATAAAGGGTGCGCTTTCTTTCCGGAGCCGGAAGGAGGGGGATTATGTCACGCTGCCGGACGGCGGGAGGAAGACGGTTGCCCGGCTGATGATCGATGACAAGATCCCCAGAGAGGACCGGAGCCGGATCCCGGTGCTGGCGGAAGGCCATCACGTTCTTTGGGTGGTGGGGAACCGCATCAGTGAATATTATAAGATCACGGACCAGACCAGGCGCGTTCTGCAGGTCGTATGGAACGGAGGAGAAGAACATGGAAGATAAGATCAGAGTCCTTCTGACAGAGGAGGAAGTCAACAGCCGGATCAGCGAGATCGCGGCCCAGATCAGCAGGGATTATGCCGGAAAGCATGTCCATATGATCTGTATTTTAAAAGGAGGGGTATTCTTTACCTGTGAGCTGGCCAAGCGGCTGACAGTGCCGGTGTCCCTGGACTTTATGTCGGTGTCCAGCTATGGGGACGATACCAAGTCCAGCGGCGTGGTGCGGATCGTCAAGGATCTGGATGAGCCTCTGGCCGGGAAGCATGTGCTGATCGTGGAGGATATCATCGATTCCGGGCGGACCCTGTCCTACCTGATCGAGGTGCTGAAGCAGAGAGGGCCGGAGGATATCCGCCTGTGCACCCTGCTTGACAAGCCGGAGCGCCGGGTGAAAAAGCAGGTGAAGGTGGATTATACCTGCTTCACCATCCCGGATGAATTTGTGGTGGGCTACGGGTTAGACTATGCCCAGAAATACCGCAATCTCCCGTATATCGGAGTAGTAGAGCAGTAAGGAGGCAAATTGAGTGAGACAACAGAACTATTTTCGCGGCACCTGGCTGGTCCTGATGCTGTCGATGCTGATCCTGGTCGCCATGCTGTGGGGAATGGGCACCAACAATAACCTGCTGAGCAGCCAGCAGCTGGACCAGGTCTTAAGGGAGGGGGACATCAAAGCGATCAACATCGTCCCCAATGAGCAGACGCCCAGCGGCTCCGTGCGGATCCTGCTGTCCGACGGGACCAAGTTTGAGGCCAACGTATCCGACGTGACCGATGTGGAGCGGACGCTGGCGGTCCTGGGGCTGGATTATCTGGTGCTTGATATGCCTCAGACCGGGATGTGGACGGATATCATCCTGCCCATCAGCCTGGCGGTGGGCGGCGTGGTCCTGGCGATCTTCGTGATGAACATGCGGGCCGGGGCGGCCGGCGGGAACAATTCCCGGATGATGAATTTCGGCAAGAGCCGGGCCCGGCTCAGCCACAGCACGGATATCTCCTTCAGCAACGTAGCGGGGCTGATGGAGGAGAAGGAAGATCTAAAAGAGATGGTGGACTTCTTAAAATGTCCCCAGAAATACATCTGCATGGGAGCCCGGATCCCCAAGGGCGTGCTTTTGGTGGGCCCGCCTGGAACGGGTAAGACTTTGCTTGCCAAGGCGGTGGCAGGAGAGG
>DVLJ01000040.1 GCA_018715565.1 Candidatus Ventrimonas merdavium | reverse complement strand
GGTCCCGTCGGGGGTGTCGTAGTCGTTGCCGAAGATGCCCAGGCACGCTAACTTGCCCACTGCCACCTGGGTGATGTAGGGGAACAGGTTGTTGGGGATGCCCTTCGGATCCTCGCCGATCCGTCCGGACTTGTGAGCGCCGATGGGATTGAAGTAACGCAGGAGCATCACCTTCCACTCCGGATCTGCGGTGTGCAGGTCGGTCAGGATCTGTTCCAGCATGCCCTTGGTGCGGCCGTAGGGATTGGTGATCTCGCCCTTCGGGCACTCCTCGGTGATCGGAACGAACGCCGGGTTGCCGTATACGGTAGCAGAGGAGCTGAATACGATGCTTTTTACGCCATGGTTCCGCATCACGTCGCAGAGGATCAGGGTCCCGGTGATGTTATTGTGATAATACTCCAACGGCTTGGACACCGACTCGCCCACAGCCTTCAGTCCTGCAAAATGGATCACCGCGTCGATCTTCTCCTGATCGAACACCGCGTTCAATGCCTCCCGATCCAGCAGATCCGCCTCGTAAAAGGTCGTCTTCTTGCCTGTGATCTCCTCCACTCTCGCCAGAGACTCCTTACAGGAATTGCACAGGTTGTCCACCACGACCACCTCATAGCCTGCGTTCAGCAGTTCTACGCAGGTGTGGCTCCCGATATAGCCAGCACCGCCGGTCACCAGAATTTTTGCCATCGCTAAAGCCCTCCTCTATCCTCTTTCTTGTCTTCGCCCTGGCCGGGGGACCAGGGCTTTTGTTGGTTTTATTATAGCCGCTCCTCTATGGAAACACAATGCAAATTCCTTCGGAAAATTTGTATTTTTATCATGCCCTCTGCTCCAGGCGCTCCAGCTCGCTGCGCAGCTTTCCCAGGGCCTTCTTCTCGATGCGGCTGACGTAGGACCGGGAGATCCCCAGCTTTGCGGCGATCTCCCGCTGGGTCTTGGGGCTGCGGCCGAACAGACCGTAGCGCATGCCCACCACCGCCTTCTCCTGGTCCTTTAAGCAGGCGTCAAACACCTGGTACAGCTCCTGCACCTCCTGATCCAGGATCAGGTCCTCTAAGACCTCCCGGTTCTCCATCTCGATCACATCCACCAGACTGACCGACTCCCCGTCCTTGTCAACGCCGATGGGCTCATACAGGGACACCTCCCGGCTGTAGCGCTTGGAGGCGCGCAGGAGCATGAGGATCTCATTCTCCACACATTTGGCGGCATACGTCCCCAGCCGGATCCCTTTATCCAGGCGGAAGGTGTTCACCGCCTTGATCAGGCCGATGGTCCCGACGGAGAGGAGATCCTCCGCATCGTAGTCTGTGTTCTGATATTTCTTCGCCACATGGGCGACCAGCCTCATATTCCGTTCTACCAGTATGTTGCGAGCTTCCTGGTCACCCTCTTTGCATCGCTCCAGATAGGTCCGCTCCTCTCCTGGTGTCAACGGTTTTGGAAATGTTTTCAAAGAAAGCCACCTTAAGCATACTTAATAAAAGCTTATGCTTCGGTGGCTTGCCCCGTGCCGGGCGTACACGCCCGGCGGCTGGTACTATTTCTCTCCCGGGCGGCCTTCGCGCCAGTCCCCGGATATGGCTTTTCCCGTACTACGCCTCTCCTACAAAATCCTTCCGCATGGGCGCGAACATATCCACCAGGACCCCTGCCTCCAGGCAGACGCAGCCGTGGACCACGCCGTCCCGCTTCTGCAGCGTGTCTCCCGCGGTCACGATATGCTTCTCTCCGTCGATGTCGAACTCAAACTTTCCCGACGCCACATAGGTGATCTGGGTGTGGGGATGGCTGTGCATCGCCCCGACGCTGCCCTTCTCGAACCGGTTCTCCACGCACATGATGTCGTCGCCGTAGGCCAGCACCTTGCGCACCACGCCCTCAGACGCCTGCTCTCCCTTCACATCCTTGTAAAATACCCATCTCTGATCTTTTTCCGGATAACTCACTGTTCCTTCCTCCTGCATTTTTTTCAGCGCTTATTTTCCCAACGCTTTTTCCAGCGTTTTCCCAGCGCGGCTCCGGGCCTCCCGGCGCGGCGCTGGCGCTTATGGTCCATTATAACACAGATTTCCGGGATATGCTCCTGGATCTGCCTTAATATCCGTAAAAGATCTGGGCCATGGGCGAGCTCTTATCCAGGATCAGGGTGTTGTTCCCGTTCTGTAAGGACGCCTTGGCCGCGTCCAGGGAGCGGACGAAGTTGTAGAATTCTGCCTTTCTGGCGTCGTTGTACGCCTCGGACAGGATCTGCATGTACTGGGCCTCGCCTTCCGCCCGGATCTTCTCCGCCTGGGCGCTGGCCTCGGACTTCATCACCGCTACCTCCTTGGTGGTATCGTTCTTGATCTTCTGGGCGGAGGAATTGCCCTGGGCCGTGTAGGACGCGGCAATGTTGTTCCGCTCGGAGATCATCCGGTCGTACACCGCCTGCTTGTTGTCATCCGGCATATCCAGAGACTTGGTCTCCACCGCCAGCACCTGGATCCCGTATTCGTCCAGGGAATCCCCGATATTGCTGCTGATATCCAGGGCCAGCTTGCCGTCCCGGTTCTCGATGATCTCTGCCTGGTCCATGTTGGAGATGACCGCTTTCATCGAGGAAAAGACGGACGCAGAGATCCGGGACTGGGCCTGGGCCACCTGCCCGTTGAGATGCCGGGTGAACAGCACCGGGTCCGAGATCCGCCAAAGCACGAACGCATCTGCGATCATGCTCTTCTTATCCCGGGTGATCACGTCGGACTGGGGGATATCGTAGATCTGCAGCGCCTTGGGTACGGACGCGCTAGTCTGGAGGAATGGGATCTTCACGCTGACCCCCGGCTCCGACTCCACCCGCACGATCTCGCCGAACTGGCGGATCAGCTTATACTCGTTAGGATAAGTCACCACCAGCGACATGGCGGCGATCACCACTGCAGCCGCGGCGATGATCACGCCGATCCCTGCTTTTAATCCTTTCATGCTGCCGCCTCCTCTCTGCCGGTCTCGATCCGGGCGCTGCTGCTGCCCGTCCCGGGAGCTCCGATGGCTCCGATCTCTGTGCCTGTGTCTGTGCCGCTCCCGGCGTCCGCGCTGGGGCTTCCTCCGGCCGCTGCGCTGCCGCCGCGTGCCGCAGTCCCGCCGCCTGCCCCGCTGCCGCCAGCTGCCGCAGCTCCGGCGCTTCCGGCTGCCGCGCCGCCCGTTCCCGCGCCGCTCTCCATGGAGCTGGTGAAGCTCTCTAAGGGCAGCAGCTTCTGGGTACCGCTCTCATCCACGATGTACACCTTCATGCTGGGCAGAAGCTCCTCCATCGTCTCATAGAACATCCGCTGCTTGGTGATCAGCGGGTACTTGCTGTACTCCTGATACATCTGCTCGAACCGGGCCACCTGGCCCTCTGCCTCGTTGATCCGGGCCTCCTTCTCCGCCTCGGCGCTCTTGATGATCTGATCACACTCGGCCTCAGCCTGGGGGATCTTCTCATTCCGGTCCTTGTTGGCGTTGTTGATGGCCGTCTCCTTGCCCTGCTTGGCGTTCTCTACGTTCTTAAACGCGTTCATCACCTCCGTCGTGGGCGGAAATGCGTCCTGGATCGTGATGTTCACCACGGCCAGACCGATATCTTCCTGGATCATCCGGTTGGTCAGCTTTTCCTTGATCGCTGACTGGATCTCCGCCTTCCCGGTGGTGATCACATCGTCCACGTCACAGGTTCCCACCGTATCCCGGATGTAGGACTGGGCCAGCATCTTCAAGGTGGCCTCCGGCTCCGTCGATGCGTACAGATACTTCACTGGGTCGTCCACCATGTATTCCAGATAAAAATCCGTGTTGACAAAGTTAAAATCCCGGGTGATCATCACCGACTCCGCCTCGTTGCTTTCCCCGGTCTCCAGATCATAGCCGATCGGCATCCCCTTGATGCCCTTGGACACAAACCGCACATTCTGGACAAAGGGGATCTTCAGATGGAGCCCTGCCTGGGATTCGGCCTGAGGGCTTCCCAGGGTGGTCACCACCGCATAGTTCTCCTCATCCAGCACATAATAAGAATTCATGCCGAGAAACACCACTGCCGCAGCCGCGATCACCAGGCCCACGCCCTTGGCGGCGCTGCCGCCCCGCCGTTTCTTCTTCACCGGGTTCCCGTTGGAGTCAAACCGTTCCGGTCCCTGGGAGTCCTGGGACGGCCCCCCACCGGCTCCCCGCTTATCCTTCTGGCCACGGAACATCTCCTGGAGGTCCTTCATCAGCTTCTCCAGATCTCCGCCGCCTCCCGACGGGCCATTCCAGAATGGGCCGCCGTTAAATGGGTTTTCATTCATACACGTTCATCCTCTCCTGTCATGTAAGTTATCTCTTATTCTATCGGGTTTCTCTCCTGGTTGCAACTGTATTATCTGAATTTATGGAACTTTAAGACTTTTGGCAGAAATTGTTCAGAAAATATAAACAAAAAAACGCGGGCGGAAGGTCTCCCTCCGCCCGCAGTCTGATCCGCTCCGATCAATGGTGGAACAGCCGGATGCCGGTAAACGCCATCGCCATCCCGTACTTGTTGCACGTCTCGATCACATGGTCGTCCCGCACCGAGCCGCCCGGCTGAGCGATATATTGTACGCCGCTCTTATAAGCCCGGTCAATGTTGTCCCCAAAGGGGAAGAAGGCGTCAGAGCCCAGGGCTACGCCGGTCATGCCGTCTAACCAGGCCCGCTTCTCCTCTCTGGTAAATACCGGCGGCTTCACCTTAAAGGTCTTCTCCCAGACGCCGTCTGCCAGCACATCCATATACTCCTCACCGATGTACACGTCGATGGCATTGTCCCGGTCCGCCCGCTTGATGCCGTCCACGAACTGGAGGGAAAGCACCTGGGGCGCCTGGCGCAGATACCAGTTGTCCGCCTTCTGGCCCGCCAGTCTGGTGCAGTGCACCCGGGACTGCTGGCCCGCGCCGATGCCGATGGCCTGTCCGTCCTTCACATAGCAGACCGAGTTGGACTGGGTGTATTTTAAGGTGATCAGGGAGATCATCAGATCGATCTTGGCCGCGTCCGGGATCTCCTTGTTCTCGGTCACCACGTTCGCCAGCAGCTCCCGGTTGATCTCCAGCTCATTGCGTCCCTGCTCAAAGACCACGCCGAACACCTGCTTGCGCTCGATCGGCTCAGGCACATACTCCGGATCGATCTCCAGGACACAGTAGTTCCCATTTTTCTTAGACTTTAAGATCTCCAGGGCCTCCGGCTCATAGCCGGGAGCGATCACGCCGTCGGACACCTCCCGCTTGATCAGCTTCGCCGTATCCACGTCACACACATCCGACAGAGAGATAAAATCGCCGAAGGAGGACATGCGGTCCGCCCCTCTGGCTCTGGCATAGGCGCTGGCCAGGGGAGACAGCTCTCCCATATCGTCCACCCAGTAGATCTTCGCCAGCGTCTCGGTCAAGGGCAGGCCCACCGCCGCCCCCGCCGGGGAAACATGCTTAAAGGAGGTGGCTGCCGGAAGTCCGGTGGCCTTCTTCAGCTCCTTTACCAGCTGCCAGCCATTCAGCGCGTCCAGCAGGTTGATGTAGCCGGGACGTCCGCTGAGCACCTGGATGGGCAGCTCCTGATCCCCGTTCATAAATACCCGGGCCGGTTTCTGGTTCGGGTTGCAGCCGTATTTTAATTCCATCTCATTCATAGCTCACTCCTCCTTACTGGTTTTTGTTCACGATCTTCGTCTCATATGCGCCGGTGGCGATGTCGATGTAGCGCACGAACAGGGATACCTTATTGTCCTCGTTCAGGCTGCTCCACAGCAGATCGGCAAATGCCTCCATGTCGTCCAGGATCTCCACCAGCTTCGGCTCGCCCTCAAAGCTGGGCAGGGGATCGCCGTCGTGCATGTAGGTGTGGATAAAATGCCCCTCCCCGGCAGCCGGGTTCTCGTAGGCAAAGGTATACCGGTGGCAGCTGTCCGGACTTCCATGATTGCTCTTTAAGATGGACATGGCATAGTTATAATGGCCGTTTTCGATATGCATGATCCCGGAGATCCGCGGGGTGTAGTTCGGCGCGTCCGGCTCAAACTCCCGGCTCCGCAGGCTCTGCTCGAACGTCAGCTGCTTGTCCATGCCCTCATAAATGGTATCGGTCTGATCGCCGTTGGTCACGATGGTCTTGTTGCCCAGGACCCGCACCGGCGCGTAGATGATCAGGCTGGGATCCTCCAGCTTGGAAGGATCAAAGGCCTGGGTGCGGATCCCCGCTCCATCCTCTACAAAGATCCGGTTGCGGCTGTTCCCGCTCCTTCCCATGATAAAGTAAGCAGTCACTGCCTTCGTTCCGTCCGGGGTCCGGCCGATCACGATCCCTCTGCCCGGATAGGCGTTGTTCTTCAGTTCCTGTTCCAGAGATACCATCTTCATCTCTTCTCGTCCTCCTCATATTTGAAAATACCGCGGGTGCCCGTAGGTTCTGATGAAACAAAAAACCTGGGCACCACAAAAACATGGCGCCCAGGCGGTCGGCTCAAGATCTCAGCGTGCTCCCCTGTGGTTCCCCACTCATCCGCCAGTCGCACGCGCTTAATTTTACTATACTGGAATCCCGGCCGGAATGCAAGCGGTTTTTGCCGTCTTCCTTTTCCGCACTCCAAAAAATACATCCAGGTCACGATCTCTACTCGTTCCGGATCGCCGCCAGGGGGCTGAGCTTCATCGCCCGCACAGCCGGGAAAAATCCGGCGGCCATGCCTACGAAGACAGCAAAGCCGATGGCCATCAGCGACAGCCAGGACGGGATCCGGGAGATATCCCCCGCCATGCCGGTCATCATCTGCCCGATATTCTGGAACCGGTTCATGGCCATGGAAACTCCGTAGCTGAAGATCACGCCGATGATCCCTCCCAGGAATCCGATGCAGCCCGACTCGATCAGGAACATATTGCGGATCACCCCCATATCGCAGCCCAGCACCTTCATGATGCCGATCTCCTTGGTCCGCTCGTAGATGGACATCATCATCGTATTGGCGATGCCGATGGCCGCGACGAACAGGGATACCGCGCCGATGCCGCCCAATATGGTCTGGATGAGCTTCGACTGCTGCTCCTGCTGATCCATCCACTCTACATTGCTGTAAGCCTGGAAGCCCATGTCCGTCAGCTGCTTCTGCACGTCTGTCACATGCTCCATATCGTCTACGTTCACCACGCAGGAGCTGTAGATAAAGTAGGGATAGGGCTTTCCTTTTTTGTTGGTGGGCTGTCCGGGGATCGGGTTCTTTTTAAAGACCCGCCTCAGCTGATCCTGGAGAAGGTCCAGCCGGGCGTATACCCCGTAGGTGTACTCGTTGTAGTCGTTGATCGTGCCTTCCACCACGCCCGCCGTCTTGAGCAGATACTTTTTCGGCGCCTTGGGCGCGTCCTCTCCGCCAGCCCTGGAAGCATAGTAGCTGTTGGTGTCAAATACCACGAACATAGGCCGCCCCATGAAATCCACGTTCGGCAGCTCACCGGTCTGCCAGTAATCATTCATCCCCTTGCCGTCTGAGAACCACTGGATGATCCCGTTCCCATAGATCAGCTCCAGCTCCTTATCGGCGGCTGTGGGCGCATGCCCCTGGCCCAGAGGGATCTCCTGAAGCTGCTCCAGGGGCACGCCGATCAGGGACATACTGGCAGTGTACTTTCCCTGGATCATGACCACCTGGGCCTCCAGGCGGGGATATACGCTGGTCACATGCTCGATCCGTTCCATCTGGGCGACCGTATCGTCAGTCAGATACAGCGGATCCGAGCTGTCGTCGCCACTCCCCCAGTAGCTGTCGCTGCGCACCTCGATGGCCGTCAGGCTCCCGTAAGAGCCGATCAGCTCTTTATTCAGTTCCCGCAAGCCTACGCCAAGGGAGACCATCACCACGATGGAAGCCGTACCGATGACAACGCCGAGGACCGTCAGCACGGTCCTCAGCTTGCGCCTTCTTAAGTTGTTCAGGCTCATGGCCAGGATATCGGAAAACTTCATCTTTTTCTTCCTCAGGCTTCACGCTGCTTCGTTTTATTCTTCGTCGTCCTCAAAGGACTCCTGCTCCTTTTTCCGCTTGTGGCTCCGGATCCCGATGCCCGCCAGGATCAGGGTCAGGACGCCTACCGCCGCCAGGGACACCGGCAGCAGCACATCCTGGTATTTCTCCAGGAAGCCGGGCTCTTCCACCGGCTCCATGTCAAAATTCCCAGCCATCATGTCCTCGTCCATCTCCATCGGTTCGGATACAAAAAGGCTTAGCTCCTTCTGCTCCTGGGACACCTCTCCGTTCTCATCCTCATAGGAAATGGTGACCTTCACCTTCCCGTCGTCCATGGTGGGCGCCGTACCGACGATCATGCAGTCCACATTCCCGGTCTCTCCGGGCTTGACGTTGCCCACGTAGGTGTCGGTGGTCTGGATGGAATCTGCCTCAAACTTCACCATCACATTGTATAAGATCACCTTGCCCGTATTGTTGATGCCGAACATGACGTTCGACTCCTCTCCCACGGAAATGGCTTCCGGCATGATCTCAAAGGTGCTGGTATTCAGCCTGGGGATCTGCTTGATGGGGATGTCCACGGTCAGAGTGTCTTCCGCGTTCTTATATTCCGGGCTGTCGTACTTGGCCTTGAACGTCAGGCCGTAGGACCGCTGGTCCACGCCGGCCCGGGAGCTTAAGCTCAAGCGCACCTCCTTGCTCTGCCCGGCTCCCAGGGAGCTGATGGAGATGGAGGAGGAACCGGCCGCCGTTGTAAAGACCGGGCTCTCCGAGGCCTTCTCCGACTCCACGGTCATCAGGATATCGGAAGCGGACACGCTGGTGGAGGCGTTCTTCACCGTCAGGATCAGATCGAAGGCTTCCCCCGCGATGATCGTAGCCGGTTCGGTGCGGAACCCGTCGATGATCATGCGGGCCTTGGTCCGGTCGTGCTCGTTAAATTCGTCGTACTCGTCCTCTTTTTCTTTATTATGTACCCGCACATAGAACGACGTCTCGAACGTCTCCAGCTCGTTGCCGGTGGAGCTGTCGGAGTAATAGATCTTCAGTCCGATCGGGTAATATCCGGTGTAGGTATCCTCCCGGATGGCAAAGCTGTAATCCAGGGAAACGGTCTCGTCCACCGCGATCTTCTCGAACATCCGGTCGTAATTCACGTCATTGATCTCAAAGGGGAACTTGGTGCTGTCCGGGTCTAAGACCATGGACGCCTTGATATTGTACACGGTGGCCGGGCTGTTGTTCCGCAGGTTGATCGAGAAATTCATCACGTTGGGATACACGCCGTCCGGGGTGCTCTGTCCCTCGCCCAGGACAAAATCGTAGGTATTGACCTCATCCTCGTCGTCGGAATCGGATCCGGTGGACTTGGTGATCCAGACCTGCAGGTTCTCATAGCCGATCTGGTCATAGGAGTCGGACCCCACCTTCTGGAACACGATCACCGGAACCTTATAGTAGCCTTCCTGCAGGTCGCTGCGGACCCGTCCGGAAAGGGATACGGTCTTTTTCTTGTCCAAAGTGCCGGCGCTCTTGGGATGCTCCCGGTCGTTCAGGGAGCCCGTCACCTCAAAGGGAAAGGCATAGCCATACTCCATGGCTTCGGCGTCCTCATCCCAGATCTCGCCGCCGCTGGTGTCAAACGCGATATACAGGTCCTCGATCTTATTCCCAGTCCGGTTCTCCACGGTAAAGGACACGGTCATCGTCTTGCCGGTCTTGCCCCGGGTGATCTTATCTGAGTAGATCGCTACCTCGGCCGCATAAGCTGGGAACGGCACCGCCATCAAAAACAGCACCGCCGCCAGGCAGCCTGTCAGCCAACGCTTCCAATTTATCATCCTCTTATCCATGCTTGCTTCTCCTCTGTTCCGCTATGATCGCCGCATATCCGGCTCTGTGCCTGCCGGGGGCGCGGCCTGCCGGCTCCCGCCGTCCTCGCTCTCCGGCGTCCCGTCTTCCTGCTCCTGGACCGCCTGCGTCCGGGCATCCCGTTCCTGGAGCTCCTGCTCCTGGGATCCCTGCTCCTGGGATCCCCGCTCCTGGAGTTCCTGCTCCTCCCGCTCTACGATCTTCACGATCTTACCGTCTACGATCCGGAACTGCCGGTCCGCGAACCCGGCGATGAAATTGTCGTGGGTCACCATCACCAGGGTCTGGTTCTGCTCCCGCACGATCCGCTGCATCAGGGCCAGCACTTCCTTCGTCGTCTTCGTATCCAGATTGCCCGTGGGCTCGTCGGCAAAGATGATCTTCGGGTTCAGCACCAGGGCGCGGGCGATGCCCACCCGCTGCTGCTGCCCGCCGGACATGGCGTTCGCCATATGCTTCATCTGCTTCTCTAATCCTACCAGCTTCAGGAACTTTTTGGCCCGCTGGTTGCGGATGCGCTTGGGAACCCCGCGGAAGGACAGGGGCAGGGCCACGTTCTCCACCGCGTTCAGCGTCTGGAGCAGGTTGTAGGACTGAAAGATAAAGCCTACGTTCTCCCTGCGGAAGCCTACCAGCTGGTTCTCATTCATCCGCTCGATATGCTTGCCGGCGATGACGATCTCCCCCTTCGAGGGCTTCTCCAGTCCCGCCAGCATGTTCAGCAGGGTGGACTTGCCGGAACCGGACGGACCGACGATGGCGCAGAACTCGCCCTGGTACATCGTAAAATCCACGCCGTCCAGAGCATGGACCTTGTTGGTGCCGACCTGGTAGATCTTGTACAGGTTCCGCACCTGGATGATCGGGACTCGCTCCTTCTGCGAAGGCAGCTCCCCAACCGGCGTCTTTTCTTTCTCTGGCTCCATGTCCTCCCCTTTCCCGCGCCCGGGGCCCCTCAACCCCGCCGCGTCTCATGGAACCAGTATACACTATATTCCCGATTCGTGCACATTATTTTTCTTAAGCTTCCTTAAAGATTCTTTACGGGATCTCTTACGAAAAACAGACCTCTCCCAAAGCCGGACAGAGCTGAAGATCTCAGCTGAAAATCTCGCTGAAAATTTTTGGAGATTTTGTAAAAAAGGGGTGGAATTCTTTCCAGGAATCGGATATAATACATCCAAACAAATCATATAAAGGAGAGCCCTTATGAGACACATGTTGAACCCGTTGGATTTTTCAGTAGCAGAGATCGATCAGCTGCTTGATCTGGCGTCTGATATTGAACACCATCTTCCCAAATATGCCCACGCTTGTGACGGCAAGATCCTGGCAACTCTTTTCTATGAACCAAGTACAAGAACCCGCCTCAGTTTTGAATCGGCTATGCTTCATCTGGGGGGCCGCGTACTTGGTTTTTCTTCGGCCGATTCCAGCTCCGCCGCGAAGGGCGAGAGCGTGGCGGACACCATCCGCACCGTTTCCTGCTATGCGGATATCGCCGCGATGCGCCATCCCAAGGAGGGTTCTGCCCTGGTAGCCTCCATGGCGTCCCGGATCCCGGTGATCAACGCCGGCGACGGCGGGCACCAGCATCCCACCCAGACCCTGACCGACTTGATGACCATCCACTCTCTCACCGGCCGCTTAGACAACATGACCGTAGGCCTGTGCGGAGACTTAAAATTCGGCCGGACCGTCCACTCTCTGATCGAGGCTATGGTCCGCTATCCCAATGTCAAGTTCGTCCTGATCGCTCCCGACGAGCTGAAGGTGCCCAGCTATATCCGCGAGGACGTGCTGCGGGCCCACAACGTGGAGTTCAAGGAAGTGGGCAGCTTAGAGGCCGCTCTGCCGGAGCTGGACATCCTTTACATGACCCGCGTCCAGAAGGAACGGTTCTTCAACGAGGAGGATTACATCCGCTTAAAGGACAGCTATATCTTAGACAAGGCCAAGATGAAGCTGGCCAAGGAGAACATGTTCGTGCTGCATCCCCTGCCCCGTGTGAACGAGATCTCCACGGAAGTGGACTCCGACCCGAGAGCCGCTTACTTTAAGCAGGTACAGTACGGGATGTATGTACGGATGGCATTGATCATGACTTTACTGGAGGTAGAAAGACCATGTTAAATATCAGCGGATTACAGGAAGGCGTGGTTTTGGACCACATTCAGGCCGGCAAGAGCCTGGACATTTACTATCACCTGGGTCTGGACAAGCTAGACTGCCAGGTGGCGATCATCAAGAACGCCCGCAGCAATAAGATGGGCCGCAAGGACATCATCAAAGTAGACGGCGTGATCGACAACCTGGACCTGGACATCTTAGGCTATATCGACCACAACATCACGGTCAACATCATCCGGGACAGCCGGATCGTGGAGAAGAAGGCCTTAAAGCTGCCCAAGAAGATCACCAACGTGATCCAGTGCAAGAACCCGCGCTGCATCACCTCCATCGAGCAGGAGCTGCCCCACATCTTCTATCTGGCAGATCCGGAGAAGGAGATCTACCGGTGCATGTACTGCGATGAGAAGTACGGGAAGAAGAAGCACTGATCACAGCGCTGCTTCGTCCGGCCGATATCCGGAGATACATTTTCCTATAACATAACATCGCTCCCTCCCGGCGGACGTCTCTATCCTTCGTCCTCCGGGAGGGAGCGTTCCTTTTCCAGAGCTGCTTTCTCAGCCCGCTCCCGCTCCGTTTCCCTCAGCGTTCCTCACGCCAGGTTCCTTACTCCCACGCCTCCACGATATCCAGCAGCGCCTGCGGCGTCTCTGCCAGCGCGTCGGCTCCGGCCTGGGTCAGCTCCTCAAGGCTCCCGTAGCCGTACAGCACGCCGATGGACTCCAGGCCGTTTTTCTTCGCCCCCAGGATGTCCTGATCCCGGTCTCCCACCATCACCACCTGGGACAGATCCGTCAGCTGGTTCTCTTCCAGCACATAGCGGATCACCGCGTCCTTGCGGGAACGGCTTTCATCCAGGGTGGCCGCGCCGATAAAGGCAAATTCTCCGGCCAGATCAAAATGCTCCAGGATCCTTTTGGCAAATACCTCCGGCTTGGAGGTAGCCACCATCAGGACGAACCCCCTCCGGTTCAGCTCCCGAAGGACCTCCCGTACCCCGTCGTAGACCTGGTTCTCCAAAAGTCCCCGCTCCGCAAAATAGACCCGGTAGTGCTCCACCGCCTTCTGCGCCTGCTCCCGGTCAAATCCATAATACTTCTGAAAACTGTCCAGAAGCGGCGGGCCGACGAACGCCCGCAGGGCGCTCTCGTCCTCCACGGCAATGCCAAACTGCTCCAGCGCGTAGATCACCGAATGGAAGATGCCCTCCGCAGAATCTGTCAGGGTCCCGTCCAGATCAAATAAAAGAACTCGTTTTTTCATAACCTTCCTCCGTAGGATGTGTGTTCTCAAGCTCAGCCGCTGGCTCCATTGTCTCATGCCCTCTCTGAAATGTCAATGATCTCCGGCGGTCCTCATCCAGGCCATATCTGGGACTGTTTTTTCCTGGAAAACTGTGCTATACTTTCCCCGTGCGACGATACCAAAGAAAGGAAGGACCGAACATGCACGATCATCATCAGACTCTTACCCAGAAATCCTGTTATCATATCGCCCAGGACGGGACCGGGGACTTCCCCACCATTGCCCAGGCCCTGGAAGCCCTGGCCCAGATGGACAAAACGTCCGTCTGCCCCAGCCAGGCCCCCGCTCCTGCCGGGACTGCCCCGGACCTGCGGCAGACCGGCGGCAGCTTCCGCCCGGTGACCCTGTACCTCCATCCCGGCGTCTACCGGGAGCGGATCGCCATCACCCGCCCCTGCCTCACCCTGGAAGGCGCGTCGGCAGAGACCGTGATCCTCACCGGCGGCCTGTACGCCCGGATGCCCATGGAGGATATCGGGAAACGGGGCACGTTCCGCTCCTGGTCCGTGCTGGTCATGGCCCACGATATCACCTTCCGCTGTCTGACCCTGGAAAACAGCGCCGGACCGGGACCGGCTGTGGGACAGGCCCTGGCCCTTTACGCAGACGGAGACCGGCTGGTCTTTGACCGCTGCCGGTTCCTGGGGAATCAGGACACCCTGTTCACCGCCCCCCTGCCCCCGGCGGAGATCGAGCCCAACGGCTTTGTGGGGCCGGGACGAAAGCTTCCCCGGATCCAGGGCCGTCACTATTACCGGGACTGCTATATCGAAGGAGATATCGATTTTATCTTCGGCGGCGCCACCGCATATTTTGAAGACTGCGACTTATTCTGCAAGGATATCGGCCGCCCGGTCAACAGCTACGTCACCGCCCCGTCCACCCCGGAGGGCCAGACCTACGGCTACGTCTTCCGCCGCTGCCGCTTTACCGGGAACTGCCCGCCTCACACCGCCTATCTGGGACGTCCCTGGCGGGAATACGCCAAGGCCGTGCTCCTGGAATGCCACATCGGCCAGGTGATCGCCGAGGAAGGCTGGGACGACTGGAACAAGCCGGCCGCCCATGAGACTGCGTTCTTTGCTGAATACGAAAGCAGCGGCCCTTCCGCCGATCTGACGAAGCGGCCGGACTGGGTGAAGCGGCTGACCGCGGCTGAGGCCGCCCATTACACGAAGGAGCAGGTCCTTGGGGGGAACGACGGCTGGAACCCCTGACCGCTCGTCCAAGACAGGCGGGCTTTCCCCGGTACGGATCGGATCGGCGCTGATCGGATCCGTGCGCCATGCAATGTCCATAAAAGTCAAAAACCGGAGCAGCCCTCCCGCAGGGTCTGCTCCGGTCCTCTATCTGTTCTTGTTTTCCTTCGTTCTTCTATGTACTTTATCTACCGGAAAAATTCATGCCGGTCGTGGTCGAACAGATACGTCAGCTGTCCGTCGAACCAGCTGACATTTTTCGACTGAGAACGCCCGCGGTTCATAAAGTACAGGGCTCCCTGGGAATAATCCTCTCCCGCCAAAGCGCGGTCCACGGCTTCCACCGTCTCCCCCGTCACCCTGCAGGTATAGAGCCTTCCGTCCGTCACCGGTGAAAACTGGGACTTCTGGTACACCACATCGGTAATATTGTCCGGGAATTCATCGCTCTCTACCCGGTTGATGATCACGTTGGCCACCAAGATCCGGCCTTTCATATCGCAGATCCCGGCTTCCGCCTCCACGATCCTCAGCAGCAGATCGTAATCCTCCTGGGAATACTCGATCTTCGCCGCCGCTTTCCGGGCTTCCTCTTCGGCCCGGATGCGGGCCCGTTCCTCTTCTACCCGCTTGATCTCCTGCTTGGTCTCCTCTACGGCCGCCATCCGCGCCTGCCGGATCCTGTCATCCTCCTGCACGCGCTGGGCCAGCGTATCTCCCAGCAGCTGCTGTCCGCTGTTAAGGCTTTCGGAACTGGTAAGACGTAATTGTAGTTTTGCTTCGGTACGCTTTGCAATTTCTTCGTCCCTGTCTTCTTCCCCGGTCTCTGCCTCTTCTGTAGGCATGTCCGCATAAACCGTAAGGGCATTGTGCCCGCCTCCGGCAAACCCGGCCGAGGTAAAGGTCATCACCGCGACTACCGCAGTGCCGGTCATCAGCACAGCCGCGTTCCGGTACATCCGCCTGGTCACATAAAAGACCGGTGTGAACATCGCTTTCACCAGCCGGCAGATGGACGAAAGAAATGAGCAGAATGGAAACATTACAATACCCCTTTCTTCGCAAAATAAGCAATTCCCAAAAAACCCGCCATATTTCGACAAAAGTGGGATTCTGGTCCTAAAATTGCCCGTTTTGTGGTGACATATTCCATCATAGTGGGGGTATTAAAAAAAGTCAATAAGTTTTTCGCATTTTTGTCACAAATCACCCTCTGCCAGATCTGCCCATCTCGCTTTTTGTATCAGTTCCACAATTTCTATCGCCATTTTCCTTCTTTTTTATTCAGTTTTTCCATCTATGTGTTACATAGATATTACGTTTTTGTTAAATATTATTCTTTCCATTTCTGCCTTTTGTCAGCATATGGATCCTGGAACCCGCATAAAACGCCACCAAAAGCTCCGTGATGGGCATCGCGAACCAGATAGAATCCGCCCCGGCAAGGACCGGGAGCAGCAGGATCAGGATCCCGCTGAGCACGCATCCGCGGAAAACCGACACGATGAACGCGGCCTTTGGCTGCATCAGCGCCTGGAAATAATAGGTAGAAAAGATATTCAGCGGCAGCAGTAAAAAGGAGCTGCTGTACCGGCGGATGATATCCGGCGCGATCTCCAGGATCTCCCCGGTCGGCTTCATAAAGATGCAGATATACAGGTTAGGCGCCAGAAAGCTAAGTCCCGTCCAGAATAAGCTGAACACTGCCACTGTGTAAAGGGCGCAGCGCAGGGTCTCCCGGATCCGTTCCCACTGGCCCGCTCCAAAGTTGAACGACAGAAGCGGCTGGGAGGCCTGTCCCACGCTGTAAGCACAGCACTGGACAAAGGTGCTCACATTGACGATCGGCCCGTACACCGCCAGGGCGCTGGTCCCCAGATACTTCATGATCTGCCGGTTGAACAGCACCGTCAGGATCCCCATAGCCACATCGATGAAAAATGTGGAAAATCCCGTCACGCAGATCTCCTTTAATTTCCCAAGCAGCTTTGCCGGCCGCCGAAGGGCCAGGGTGTTCTTCTCCGACCAAAAATGGGAAAGCATCACCACAAAGGTGATAAGGGAGCCGATGGCCGTGGCCAGCCCGGCGCCGAAGATCCCCATATCCAGCCCGAATACGAACAGATAGTCGCCAACGATGTTGAACGCGCCTCCCACCAGTACCCCCGCCGTAGCCAACCCGGGACGATCGTCGTTGCGCAGGAACGCAGCCAGCATCTGGTTAAACAAAAAGCAGGGAAAGACTGCTTTGATGGGCCTTAAATAGGCCTGCGCCAGCTCCAGCAGCCCTTCATCCGCGCCGAATAAGCGCAGGACCGGCTTTTCCCACAGAAGGACCGCCGCCCATGCGGCGATGGAAAGCACCACGGAGCCAATGACCGCCGCCGTAAAGTATTCATTCTCATCCTCCGCCCGCCGCGCCGACGAGCCCCGGACCGTGCTGAACAGGACCGAGCCTCCGATCCCCATCAGCAGCCCCAGGCTGTAGATCACATTCCAGATCGGCGCCACCACCGCCAGCGCCGCCGTGCCATCCGGCCCCTGATACTGTCCCACCATCGCCATATCCACGATGGAATACACCGATGTGATCAGCGCGCTCCCAAATGCGGCAGACAGATATTTCAGATAGATCGGCCCGATCTTCCCTCTTAACAGATCCATGTTCCATTCCTCCTTACGTACCGGGATCCTCTTTCGATCCCATCATCCGTCGTTTCCTTATGAAACGAAAAAACCGGATAAGAAAACGGATGGAACCCGTCCTCTTATCCGGCGCTCTCATACGTAAGAGCCGCCCTCCGGCAAACGGTCCGTCCGCTATCTTATCCGGCCTTATGCATACGTTCATAAGTCCTCCGATAGACCAAGACATAGACTAGCAGAGAAATCACAGAATGTCAAGCAGGATCTAAAAATGAGGATCCCACTGCCCCAAGCTGTCCCGGATCAGCCGTCCTTCGTCAGATCCGCGTACTCCGCCTGGACATACGCTTTGAGATCCTCCGGATCCAGCAGGATCTGAACGCCCCGCATCCCTGCGCTGACGGCGATCTCATCAAACAGCATGGCCGTTTCTTCTATATAAGTAGGAAATTTCTTTTTCATGCCGATCGGGGAACAACCTCCCCGGATATAACCGGTCACTGGCAGCAGTTCCTTCATGGGGATCATCTCCACCTTCTTATCCCCTGCCGCCCGGGCCGCCTTTTTTAGATCCACTTCCTCAGCCACGGGGATGCAGCAGACCAGGTAGCCGGTCTTTTCTCCCTTCAGCACCAGGGTCTTGAACACACTGTCCGGATCCTGCCCCAGCATCTCGGCCGCGTGCACGCCGGACAGATCCGACTCGTCCACCTCATACTCCTTGGAACGGTAGGGAATCCCCGCCGCGTCCAGCAGGCGCATCACGTTGGTCTTTTCGGTTTTCTCCGCTTTTGCTCCCTTCATAACGCCTCCACGATCCCCTTCCTCTCATGTTTCCGTTGCGGTTTCTGCCATGGCTTCTGTCTTCGTTTCTGCCACGGTTTCTATCCTCGTTTCTGTCCTGGTTTTATCATTGTTTTTACCATGGTTACACCATGGCTTCCGTCACGATCTTCCCTGCCACAGCACAGGCCGCAGCAGTAGCCGGAGACGCCAGGTAGATCTCTACCTTAGAAGTCCCCATCCGGCCCAGGAAATTCCGGTTATTGGTGGCTACGACCCGCTCTCCGTCGCTTAGGATGCCGCCGGTCCGGCCGCAGCACAGGCCGCAGCCCGGATGGGTGATGATCGCCCCCGCTTCTGCCAGCACCGCCAGGATGCCCTTCTCTGCCGCCTGCTCATACACCAGACGGCTGGCCGGGGTGACGATCAGCTTCACATAGTCCGCCACCTTCCGTCCTTTCAGCACCCGGGCCGCCGCTTCTAAGTCCTCCAGCCGCCCGTTGGTGCAGGAGCCTAAAAACACCTGGTCGATCGGCGTCCCCGCCAGCTGGCTGACCGGACGGATCTTATCCACCTGGGAAGGACAGGCCATCACCGGCACAAAATCCTCCGCCTGGTAGGTCAGCGTCCTGGCGTACACAGCGTCCTCGTCCGGGACCAGCCCTTTCTGGAACTCATCTAAGGTGATCTGGCAGTATTCCGCCGTCTTTTCATCCGGAGTAAAGACCGCGCACTTGGCTCCCGCCTCGATCGCCATGTTCGCCATGGTCATCCGGCTGGACACCGACATCTGCTCCACGGCGCTCCCGCCAAATTCCAGGCACCGGTAGGTCGCCCCGTCGGCTCCTAAGTCCCCGATCAGCCGCAGGATCACGTCCTTGGACATCACGCCTTCCGGCAGGGTGCCGCTGATCTCCACCCGGATGGTCTCCGGAACCTTCACCCACAGGGTCCCGGTCCCTAAGATGGCCGCCATCTCCGTGTAGCCGATCCCCGTGGAAAATGCGCCTACACATCCGTAGGTAGTGGTATGGCTGTCAGTGCCGAACACCACATGGCCGGGCTTTACATAGCCCGCCTCCGTCATCAGCTGGTGGCAGATGCCGTCACTGCGGTGTACGTGGGTCAAGCCGTACTGCCGGGCAAAGGCGTCCCCCACCTTGTAGTGGCGGGTATCGTCCTGCTGGCTGGCCGGCACCAGATGGTCGTAGATCAGCACGACCTTATCCGGATCCCAGATCCTGGAAAATCCCATTTCCTGAAATTTGTCTACGATAAACGGGATCATGATATCGTCCAGCATCACCCGGTCTACCTGGGCGGTCACGATCTCCCCGGGCTTTACCGACGCCGCGCCGATGTTGTGGGCGATGATCTTCTCAATGATATTCTGTCCCATGGTCCTATCCTCTCCTTCTTTTCCCCTTCTCTATTCCAGTCCGTTGCGCCTGCGCATCGCCTTCACCAGGCCTCCGGCCTGCAGGATCTCCACCAGGTTCTCCGGCAGAGAAGCGATGGGATAGGCTTTTCCCTGATAATCCACCTGCTCATTCACCGTCACGGTGATGGAGTCTCCTTCCTTCATATCGTCATACAGGTCCGGCTGCTCGATCAGCAGCAGGCCATTGTTGATCGAATTGCGGAAGAAGATCCGGGCAAAGGACTTGGCGATGATGCAGCGGATGCCCAGGGCCTTGATGACCTCCGGCGCCTGCTCTCTGGAGGAACCGCAGCCAAAATTCTTCCCGGCTACGATGATGTCCCCCGGCTGGATCTGGGCCGCCAGCTCCGGCCGCAGGGGGGAAAACCCGTACTGCTTCATATCTTCAATGGTCTTTAAGGCCAGGTACTCGGTGGGGATGATGATATCCGTATCGATGTCGTCCCCCAGCACCCAGACCTTTCCGGTAAACTGTTCCATATTACTCTCCTTTATGTCTGGTTATGTACATCCTTCCAGCTCACGCAGCCTTCTCGACGGCGCCGCTGGCGCCTGCTTCTGCGTCATCGCTGCGCCTGTTTCTGCACCGCCCGCCTGCGCCGCTTCCCGCCGCACCCTGCAGCATATCCCTACAGCATATCCGCTGTGCAGATCTCCCCCTTCACGGCAGAGGCTGCCACTGTGGCCGCAGAGCCCAAGTACACCTTGGAGCTGGGATGTCCCGCCCGGCCCTTAAAGTTCCGGGTGCCGGTGCTGATCAGGACTTCATTTTCCCCGATCACGCCCTGACAGCTTCCCCAGCAGACGCTGCAGTTGGGGTTCATCACGATCGCGCCGCTCTCCATAAAGGTGGCGATCAGGCCTTCGTTCAGCGCCTGGAGATAGACCTCCTGGCTGGCCGGTACTACTAAAAAGCGTACATGGTCCGCCACCTTCCGGCCTTTGACGATGGCCGCGCCTACCCGCAGATCGTCGATCCGCCCGTTATTGCAGGAGCCTAAGAACGCCTCGTCGATCCGCACACCGCACACTTCCTTTGCAGGGACCACGTCGTCTACAAAATCCGGGCGGGCCGCCACCGGCTGGATCTTGGACAGATCAAAGGTATATTCCCGAGCATAGACTGCGTCGGCGTCGCTGGAAAATACGGCCTTGGGCTCCCGGCCCCGCTCCTTCAGATACTGGAGGGCGATCTCGTCCGCCTCAAAGATGGCCGTCTTGGCCCCGGCCTCTACCGCCAGGTTGCAAAGCACCATCCGATCGCTGACGCTTAAGGTCTTCGCCCCGTCTCCGGTAAATTCCATCACCTGATAGTTCACGCCGTTGGCTCCGATCTCCCCGATGATGGTCAGCATCAGATCCCTAGGGTACACCCCCTCCGGCAGCTTTCCGGTCAGGTTGAACTTCACTGTCTCCGGCACCAGCACCCAGGAGGTCCCGGTCACCATGCCGTAGAGAAGGTCCGTGCAGCCCACGCCGGTCCCGAAGGCCCCCAGCGCCCCGTAGGTGCAGGTATGGCTGTCCGCGCCGAAGATCAGCTCTCCCGGGCAGACATAGTTTTCCATCATCACCTGATGGCACACGCCCTTGCCCTCCCAGAAATCGATCCCGTGCTCTCTGGCAAAATCCCGCATCTTCTTCTGGGACGCCGCCGTCTTGGGGCTGTCGGAGGGCACGTTGTGGTCCACGATAAAGACCATCTTCTTCGGATCCGCGATCCGGGGGTGCTTTAACTTCTGATTATACATATCCACCGTCAGATGGGTGGTCCCGTCGTTGCTCATCATCCGGTCTAAGTTCACTGTATGGATATCCCCGGCCTTTACCTCCGGCACTCCGGCAGCTAGCGCAATAATCTTCTCTGCAATTGTCATTCCCATGGCTTACGCTTCCTCCTTATTCAGTGATGCAATCAGGCCGCCCTGGCTTAAAATCTGCTGCATATAAGGCGGCAGCTTGGTACAGGAATACTCCGTGCCGTTAGCCACAGCCACCCCCTTTGTCAGGGACAGTTCCATCTCATCTCCGGTCTCCACTGCATCCGGCAGATCCTTGCAGACGATCACCGGCAGGCCGATATTGATGGCGTTCCGGTAAAAGATGCGGGCAAAGGATTTGGCCACCACAGCTTCTACGCCCAGGGCCTTTAACACGCTGGGAGCCTGCTCTCTGGAAGAGCCGCAGCCAAAATTCTCACCGCCTACCACATAGTCTCCGGGTTTTACTTTATTGGGAAAATCCGGATCCAGGGACTCAAAGGTATGCCCTTTCATCTCGTCAATGCTGGGAAGCAGCAGATACTGAGACGCAATAATCTGATCCGTATCCAGATCATTATGAAACTTAAATATTTTTCCTGCCATAATATCCTCCTGTTATTACCTCAAACTGATTGTATTATAGCATCTTCCTTGTTATAATGACAATAGATAATACTCATACATATCATAACATGGAGTTATG